>CAZQAS010000077.1:0-2677 GCA_964591285.1 uncultured Rhodothermales bacterium | reverse complement strand
AGGAACACGTGCAACGCTGCACCCCGCGGAACCCCAACTGCCGCGTAAGATCCCCTCTCAACGGAGAATCTTGCAAAACTGTAACGCTCGGGGCTTGAGATTTCAGGCCAACTTGGGGTTTACTACGACAGATTTCTTTGTGAGATCGATGCCCCGCGACATCTCGAGAGAGGTCGCCGGAATTGGAGTACCGCCTGCACAACTCGGCAATCCCCCATTCATAATCGAAAACGCCGCTGTTCCTGGAGCGTGCTGTATGCACAAGGCCGGCCGTACCCACGATAATACAAGCGGGCAGCAGCAGAGAGCTATCGAGAGCGAATCTAAGAGCTTACTCTATACGATTTTTCACGCCAGTCCGACGCCGATAAGCATTTCGCGCTTGTCGGATGGGCGGCTCATCGAAGTCAATGAGGAATGGGGGACCTTCACAGGCTACGGCGTTACGGACAGCATCGGGCTATCGCTAGATGAGATTGGCCTCTGGAAAGATGAGGACCGGTATGCTGAGATCGTCGCTCAACTGGACGGAAGCGAGTCCCTGCATGATCAGGAGCTGACGCTGCGGACGCGCACGAACGGCCTGCGCACGGTCGTCGTTTCCATGCAGCGGATTACCGTTGAGGGCGAGCCGTGTCTCCTGACCGTGATGAACGACATTACGGAGCACAAGCGGACGCTGCAGGCGCTGCAGGAGAGTGAAGAGCGATTCCGCATGCTAGCGGACTCTGCTCCGGTCTTGATTTGGCTCACCGACGAATCGCGCGCGGGTACCTACTTCAACAAACCCTGGCTCGAGTTCACAGGTGCCGAGATAGCAGAGTCGATCGGCGAGGGGTGGATGACGTTTGTGCATCCTGACGATCTGGATCGAATGCTCAGGATATATCGACGCAGCTTTGAAGGGCGAACCCCTTTCAGCGTCGAGTACCGGCTGCGGCGCCAGGATGGCGAGTACCGGTGGGTTATCGATCGAGGCGTGCCCCGGTACCGGCCCGACGGCACGTTCGCGGGCTATATCGGATCGATTCTGGACATCAACGAACAGAAGGCTACCGAGCAGAAGCTGCTGGAAGCGAAGGAGTATGCGGAGGAGATGTCGAAGTTGAAAACGTCCTTCCTGACGAACATCACGCACGAAATTCGGACGCCGTTAACGGTTATTCTCGGCTTCACCTCGATCCTTCGGCAAGGAGTTCGTTCCGAGTATCAGCGATTCATCAATCTGATCGAGCGGAGTGGCCGCCGGCTGCTCCTGATGCTGGATTCAATGCTCGACCTGGCGCAATTAGAGGCCGGCACACTCGAGATAGACGAGCGTTCGCAGAACGTTATGGAAGTCGTGGAGAGCGCCGTAGAAACCATCCGGCCCGTTGCCGAAGAGAAGGGGCTCGACATACAGGTAAAATTCGCCGGAGAGCGCCGTCTCGCGCGCTTCGACCACGCCATTCTCACCAGGATCATCAACAATCTTCTCGACAATGCCATCAAATTCACCGACGAAGGCCATGTTAGCGTGGAAGTGCGCGACCGGAATGGTACGGTCGAAGTCGTCGTCCGCGATACGGGCATCGGCATTGAAGAGCAATTTCTGCCCCACGTCTTCGATCCGTTCGTCCAGGAGAGCACGGGTCTTGACCGTACGCATCAGGGCAGCGGCCTTGGACTGTCCGTATCGAAGCGACTCCTCGAACGAATGGGGGGGAGTATCACGCTCTCTTCGAAGAAGGGAGAGGGGAGTGTCTTCACCGTAATCTTACCAGGCGCTAACTAAATTCGCTCGGTGGTTTTGTAATTTCACCGCTCCGCCTTTCGCATAAGTCGCCATATCCGGCAGATCAATGGCCTTAGACAGCGAATCAAACCGCCTGCGGAAGCTGGCCTTTCTCTACATCGCAATGGCTCGCTGCTCCTCCGATTACCTCAGCGACGAGGCGGTAGAGAGGCTGACAGACATGCTTCATGCTCGAAGCGGCGGTGCACGCCGGGCGGACGTGGAGGCGGTGTTGATGGAGGCGTTGAACGATTACGAGTCAACCGGGGATGAAGCGAGCGCGGCGCGTGGGATGGCCGAGGAGCTCTACGACGTGCTCACCGTTGAGCAGCGTCAGAACGTGATCGAAGATCTGCAAGACGTCGCAGAGCTCGACGGTCTCATCCAGAAGAATGAACAGGGCATGCTGCAGGCGCTCGCGACGACCTGGGGGATCGAGCGCGATCCCCGAAAGCCCGACCACGAACGCACATCCTGGGGCGTGCTTCACGATCTTGCCTACATCTTCCTCGTGCTTGCTCACAGCACCGACGATGAGTTGAGCGACACCGAGCTTGAGGTCATGTTCAACAAGCTCAGGGAATGGGAGCCCGCTGTGCATCCGGATGACGTGGAGCGCGTGCTCGAAAAGGCCATGGGCGTTTACTCCCAGGGTCGCGATTCCGAGCGGCTCGAATCGGCCATTCGGTCGGTTCGGCAGCGGCTGCCGCGCGAGCAGCGCATGGCCGCGCTGAATGACCTGGTGAAGATCGCCAATGCCGACGGCGTCTTTCTCGACGACGAGGAAGACCTCATCAATCATCTGCTCTCCGAATGGGACGTCGATCCGTATGCGAACTACGGGGCGCACGGCAACAAGTCCGCCGAGTAGGACCCCTCCGCCGACGAGCCTCCGAGTACGAC
>CAZQAS010000076.1:0-16971 GCA_964591285.1 uncultured Rhodothermales bacterium | reverse complement strand
TCTGTTGAGGGATCACTTCATGAAAGCGTTACACGTACGTAAGAAATGACCACTTTACAAAGATGTATAAAACGTCTACATAGCGTAAACAGTCGGCGCGTCTCCCTGGCGTGCCTTGTGAGGCTGACGGCGCGTCCCGAGATCCTATTATCAATCTCCAGAGGTCCTATGCTTCACAAAACCCAATGCTTCATCGCCATCGTGCTGCTCGCCGCTTTTGTTTCGGCTCCGGCATTTGCGCAGCCGGCGGAACCCATGCACGCGACGGTTCCGTCAGCAGAACTCGAGTACGCTGACATCCAGCCCGAAGGCTTTGAGCCCGGGATGAAAATCGCAGCGATTCACGGGGATCCGGCGGCAGCTGATCAGGAGTATGTGATTCGGCTCTCGTTTCCGGACGGCTACCGATTTCCTGCCCATTACCATCCGAATGCTGAAAACCTAACGGTTCTCAGTGGAACGTTCCTCCTGGCTATGGGACAGAAGGCGGACGAGTCGGAGCTACAAAGCTATCAACCCGGTGATTTCATCTATGTACCCCCTGAAGATCCGCACTTCGGAGGAGCGAAGGGAGAAACGGTCATCCAGCTTCACGGAACGGGACCGTTCGAGGTACTGCTTGCGGAAGAATAGCAGGCCCGTATCCATCTAAGCATGAGCTCAGGCGCCCGGCTTCCACAGAGTGGGAGGCCGGGCGCTCGTGCGTCAGGCCTTACTCTTCGAAGATGTCCTTGGAGATATGCATCGTCACGAGCATGTGGGGAACGTCGACGACCTCCGCGATCTTCAGGTCAGCAGCCAGCGACGCAAGGGCATAAGCGTCCGGCCGTGAGAGATCGCGCGTCTCAACCAGATAATCGATCATATAGCGCGTCGCCTTCAGTGCCGCCTCGTCGATCGTCTCGCCGAATCCGGTCACCGCGTAATACTCGTCCGTCTCGTACTGCGGCTCCTCGATCGAGCGATCCTTCAGCACGTTCACCTCATAGACGAAGCGCATCGGCGCCTCGATGGCCGTCCCGCACACCTCCCCCATCCCCTGCGCGGCATGCGCGTCACCGATCGAGAAGAGCGCACCTTCGACGAAGACCGGCAGATAGACCGTCGTACCCTCGACGATGTGCGGATCATCAAGATTGCCGCCGTTTGCCCGCGGCGGGATCGTGGAGAGCATCTCCTCCGTGGCCGGCGCCACGCCCAGCACACCAGGGAATGGTTCGATGGGGATCGATATGCTGTCCGAGAACCGCGCCCTCGTCTGGCCGTCCTCGAAAGAGAAGGTCTTCAGGTACGGCTCGTCGAACTCGTCGGCGAGAAAGCCGAATCCGGGCACGATTGCCGTCCAGCCGTACTCACCCAGCTCGATGCGGTGGAGCGTGACGGCCAGCACGTCGCCCGGCTCGGCTCCCTCCACAAATACGGGACCGGTCAGCGGGTGAATCGGATCGAAGTCGAGGTTCGCTACATCCTCCGGAGTGGAGTCTAGCGTGAGCTGCCCGTCCGACGCTTCCTCGGTGTAGACCTCGACGACCGCGCCGGATGGGACCCGGAGTACCGGGGGGATGGCACTGCTGAATCGGTTGTGTGTCTCCTCCTGCGTCAACCGATACTGCGGCTCCGGGAGTTCCTGCGCCAAGGAAGCAGAGGTGCCAAAAACTGCTGCAAGCAGCATGCTGACAATGAAAAGGCAGAGATGACGAAGCATGGACGTCCCGACGAGTTCTGAGTAAAGCGGACTCTTCCGTAGATAAGCGAAGATCAGATCCCGTTCAACAGACATCGGCGGGCGCGGCACTCCGGAATGCCCCACGACGACCGCCGTACGAACCACGGCATAACAGTGTTGGAAAATTAGGCCGCGGCGACGAACCTCTCCGGAGCACAGCCGATAGACCTGGTGGCATTCAGCAGATGCCTACCGCACGATCGCGCCGGCATTTCAGCAACATACCCCTTCACAAATGTAAGCCTTGGAGCAGAGAGTACCGTGGAGCAGAAAGAACCGTGGTGGAAGCGAGGAGTCGTCTATCAGCTGCTCGTTCCGACCTTTTATGATTCGAATGATGACGGCATCGGCGACCTGCCGGGCGTTACGAGCAAGCTCGAGTACCTGCAGTGGCTGGGCGTTGACGCCGTCTGGCTCTCGCCGATCTACGACTCCCCGTTCGTGGAGATGGGCTACGACCCGAGTGATTACACGACGGTCAATGCTCAATTCGGAACGATCGACGATTTCGACGAGCTCCTCCGAGAGGCTCACCGGCGCAACCTCCGGGTAATCCTGGATTGGATCCCCAATCACACCTCCTTTGAGCATCCCTGGTTTGTCGCCTCGCGGTCATCCCGAGAAGATCCAAAGCGTGACTGGTACATCTGGCGAGATCCTCAATCCGATGGCTCCCCACCCAACAACTGGCTCAGCATCTTCGGCGGCAGCGTCTGGGAATACGATCATCATACCGAGCAATATTATCTACATACTTTTCTGCCGGAACAGCCCGATCTGAACTGGTGGAATCCGGAGGTGCGCTTCGCCGTGATGGACGCCATGCGATTCTGGCTCGACCGCGGCGTGGACGGTTTTCGCCTGGATGCAATCGATCTCCTCGTGAAGCACCCGGAATTTCCCGATAATCCCGCCAATCCCGAGTACGACCCGGAAAAGGACGGCCCGGACATGGCCGTCCTTCCGAAATTCACCCGCGATCAGCCGGCGGTTCACGAGTTCGTAGCCGACATGCGCCTGCTCGTCGACGGATACGACGACCGTGTGCTGCTTGGCGAGCTGTACCTCCCCATCGATCGGATCGTCGCATACTATGGCGCAGACCGTCCCGAACTTCACCTCCCGCTTAATCCGACCTTCGGCAGCCTTCGCTGGGAGCATGATGAGCTGCGCGGCACCATCGACGAGGTGCTGAGTCGTACCCTCGACCTCGGATGGCCCTCGTGGATGATAAGCACCCACGACGGCCGGCGGGTCGCAAGCCGAGCGGGAGCCGAGCAGGCGCCCACGGCCGCCATGATGCTGCTGACGCTCCCGGGAACGCCGATCCTCTATTACGGCGACGAAATCGGGATGCACGACGTCGAGATCCCCGCGGAAAAAGAGCGTGATCCCCAGGGTAAGCGGATCGGACGAAAACGCGACCCGGTACGCACGCCGATGCAGTGGAACGTGTGGGCAAACGCCGGCTTCACCTCGGGTGAGCCGTGGCTGCCGGTCTCGGAGGATTATCCCGACGTAAATGTCCGGGCGCAGAGCGACGGGCACTCGATGCTCGCCCTCTACCGGCACCTGCTCGCGCTCCGCCGCGAAGAGCCGGCACTCACGCTTGGCACGTGCACGCTGGAGGACGTCGATGAACCCGTCCTCGCCTACCGACGTGAGCTCGAGGCCGATCGTCTGGTCATTTTCCTGAATCTAGGACCGGACCCGCGAAATGCCGACCTCGGAGCAGCCGCCGGCCGCGTACGGCTCTCGACCTACTTCGACCGCGACGGCGAAGAGACGGGCGGTAGCGTCACGCTCCGCCCGAACGAAGGACTCATCGTAGATGTCGGACAATAGCCTCACTGGCCCAGTACCCGAACGTGAACAACCATCTCTGGTGGCAAAAAGGAATCATCTATCACATCTATCCCCGCTCGTTCCAGGACGCCGACGGAGACGGCGTCGGCGATCTCGAAGGCATTCGCCGGCGTCTCGATTATCTCGACTGGCTCGGCGTCGACGCCCTCTGGCTCTCGCCGATCTACCCCTCGCCGATGGCGGACTTCGGATATGACGTCTCCAATTATACCGGCATTGATCCGCTATTCGGAACGATGGAGGAGTTCGATGCGCTGCTCGAGGAGGCCCACGCACGCAGCCTAAAGATCATCCTGGATCTCGTACCCAACCACACCTCCGATCAGCACCCATGGTTCAAAGAGGCTCGATCCTCGCGCGACAACCCGAAGCGCGACTGGTACATCTGGAAAGATCCGGGGCCGGAAGGCGGCCTCCCGAACAACTGGCTGAGCGTATTCGGCGGCCCGGCGTGGACTTTCGACGAGAAGACCGGCCAGTACTACTACCACGGATTTCTTAAGGAGCAGCCCGATCTGAACTGGCGAAATCCGGACGTCCAGGAAGCAATGCTGGACGTGATGCGATTCTGGTTCGACAAAGGCGTCGACGGGTTTCGCATCGACGTCCTTTGGCATCTGATCAAGGACGATCAGTTTCGCGACAATCCGCGCAATCCGGAATACGATCCCGCTGATGCTCCTTACAACGCCCTGCTGCCGGTCTACTCCACCGATCAGCCCGAAGTGCACGACATCGTCGAGAAGATGCGCGCGGTCGCCGACACGTACGAGGATCGTCTGCTGATTGGAGAGATCTACCTTCCCATCCACAAACTCGTCGTCTATTACGGAGAAGAAGATGGCGGCGTACATCTGCCGTTCAACTTTCACCTGATCTCTCTGCCCTGGAGAGCCGCCGACATCGATGCAGCCATCAGCGAGTACGAGGGCGCTCTTCCGGACGACGGGTGGCCGAACTGGGTACTCGGCAACCACGATCAGCCGCGCGTCGCATCGCGCATCGGACTGGAGCAGGCGCGCGTGGCGGCCATGCTCTTGCTGACTCTCCGCGGGACGCCTACCTTCTATTATGGTGACGAAATAGGAATGACGGACGTCGACATTCCGGAGGACCGCGTGCAGGATCCGCAGGCCAAGAATCTCGGACGTCGGCTGGGGCGCGATCCGCAGCGAACGCCGATGCAGTGGGATGCCTCCGAGCACGCCGGCTTCTCTGCACGTGAGCCGTGGCTGCCGGTGGCGGACGACTTCCGCACGAACAACGTGGCTGCTCTGCGGCGCGATCCGACGTCGATATTAACGCTGCACCATCGCCTCATTCAGCTGCGGCGAGATGAGCCCGCCCTCGCGGTCGGATCCTACGACCCCGTAGAGGTCGGTAGCGAGGTCCTCGCCTACATGCGCTCACAGGGCGATCGGCGATGGCTCGTCTTGCTGAATCTTTCGCGCGAGACGACCACGACAGCGCTGCGCGGCCGTAGCGGAACGGTGCGGCTCTCGACCCATCTGGATCGGGAAGGTGACCGAGTGACCGACGTCGCGGGGCTCCGTCCGAACGAGGGGATCGTGGTTCTCGTGGAATAGCGATGCTTCATCCTCAAAGAGTAATCAAAGTACATGAACTCGATTAGCAATAACGGAACTCCGCGGGTGGCGGTCGTTGGCGCGGGATTCGGCGGCCTCCGCGTCGCCAAAGAACTCGCAAAAGGTCCGATCGAGGTCGTGCTCATCGACCGCAATAACTATCACCGCTTCCAGCCCCTGCTCTATCAAGTCGCCACCACGGGTCTCGATCCCGAGGACGTCATCCATCCGGTGCGCAATATCTTCAGCCGCGACAAGAACGTCCGCTTCATATTCGGCGAGGTCGAGAAGATCGAACGCGACCGAAAGCTACTTCGCCTGCACGACGGCACGTACGTGCACTACGACTACCTCGTGATCGCCGCCGGCGCCGCGCCGAACTATTTCGGCGTCGAAGGCGCCGCTGAGCACGGGTACGCCCTCAAGGACGTGCCGGAGGCCGTACAGCTGCGCAATCACATCCTTCGCCAGTTCGAACGGGCCGAACGGAATCCCGGTGGGCTCACGGAGGGCCATCTCACCTTCGTCATCGTCGGGGGCGGCGCCACAGGCGTCGAAATGGCCGGTCAGATGGCCGAGCTGTTCCGCTACGTACTGAAGGAGGATTATCGCGCCGTCGATTCCTCCACCGCACGCGTTGTACTCCTCGAAATGCTGCCGGAGCTTCTGATGCCATACGACGAGCGCCTCCGCGGTTACACACGCCGGGCCCTCGAGGAGCGCGGCGTAGACGTGCGCACGGATACGACCGTCGAACGGGTCACGGCCGACGCCGTCCATCTGGCGGACGGCGAGCGGATCCCGGCTCAGACGCTGATATGGGCCGCAGGCGTGCAGGCCGGTCCACTCGCCCAGGCCGTAGGAACCGAGCAAACGAAGGGCGGACGCCTCGTCGTTCAGCCGGACCTCAGTCTACCGGGCCATCCGGAAATTTTCGTCATTGGTGACATGGCCGGAGGCACGGACGACGAAGGAAATCCCTATCCCCAACTTGCTACCGTGGCCATCCAGCAAGGACGCCACGTCGGTGAGCAGCTGCGGCGTATCGCCGACGGCCATCCGGCCGAGCCGTTTCGTTACAAGGATCCGGGCATCATGGCCACTATCGGGCGCAACGATGCCGTCGCCCAACTGGCCGGCGGTGTCCGCCTCAAAGGCCGCACGGCCTGGATGATGTGGGCGCTCGTCCACATCTATAAGCTCGTGGGATTCCGCAACCGCTTCGACGTATTCCTGAACTGGGTCTACAACTACGCGACGTACAACTTCAGCGCGCGGCTCATCCTGGAAACGTCGCCAGGCAGCGATCCGACCGGTGAGCGCCACCCCAGTTCAGACGGCGCACAGGTCGAGCAAGAGAGCACGTGAGCCAATACGTCTTCCTGACCCTACGTCCCTCTGGGCTGGTGAGAACCGTATCCGGTAGCCGGACGCATTCGGCCTCCGTTCGCGGGCGCACGCTCGGTCATCAGTGAAGCACCGATCTCCAATAGGCCGACCAACACATGCGGCAGCCACACGAGATCCGCGTATCCGAACAACCACGGACTGACGGCCAGAAACACGCCGCCAACCAGATCCAGCGTGAGGTGCGTCGGCATGGGAATCCGGCGCACGGCCCCCATCTCGTAGTCGGTGAATAGGCTGTAGAGAATCACACCGAGTCCGAGAAGGACGGGAATCCACGTTTCCGCCCCGCCGCGGCTGAATCCCAGGATCCACGGTGCAAGAATAAGGAGCACGCCAATCACATAATCGAGTATGCCGTGGGTGCGTGTCGGTATGAAGCGCATGATCAATCTCCTCACATCATTGATGGCTTGGGCGTACCGGTCAGCACCTCTCGTCGCCGAAAGGTCGTCACCGGGTCCATCGCACGAATCATCGGACCGCATGGTTGCTCGAACGCTGTTACATTGGAGGAAAGGCCATACCAGTTGCAAAGTGCGTAGGACTCGAAGGTTGGGGCGAACTCAAGATCTGTGATCCATATCTTTCTCTGGCCCATACTTTCCGAGGTCCCTATCTTTCTGTGGTCCATATTTTAAGGCAGCCGCCCGATCCGGCACCCGCTGTATTTTTTCGCGATCTCTCTATGGTGCTTCGACGTCTCTTTTTTCTGACCGCTCTGTCCGTGGCTGCCGAGGCGACCGTTGCTCAGGTACCCCTGACCGACGTACGAACTCATCCGGATGCGGTCACGCACGTCCTTTCCCTCACACCTGGTGAGCAGCGGGCGGTGTACGCCGCCGAAGGTGAACTGGTCTTTGCGGACGGGCAGAGTAGTCGCCGTGTCGGCATCGACGGAACGCTGATGTCGCTTCGAACCAGTGCATCCGGAGGCTTCGCGGTAGCCCTGGTGAGGCCACCCGGATCAGCCCCGCTCGATATTACCGTTTTCGCTGCCGACGGCTCGGCGCACTGGAGCCGGCAAATCGCGCGTCACGCGGACGACCGTCTCCCTCGTGCAACTGTATCGGAGACGTCCGGAACCGTCGTCTATGCCTTCCCGTCGACGGCCGAGATCTGCTTCGCCGATGCAACCGGGGCCGACTGCACTGCGCTTTTCAAAGACGCCGCCTATTCAACCGAGCGCGAAGTACTCGTCGAGTTCAGCCCCGACGGACGGCTCGTCGCCGTTGCGGCCCAGCGCGAGGCCGCCCGACCCGATCTTGCGGATGCGGATTCCAACGTGCACGTCGTCCTCTTCGACCGCGACGGTCGTCGTCTCTGGTCGCGCACCTTCGCCGAACCCTCTCTGCGTTCGCTAGCCATCTCTCCATCGTCCACGCTCGCGATTTCGACCTACGACGCACATGCATCCCCGGAGGCGAAGGACGCGACCCGTCTCCTTTCCACAGAGGGACAGACCATCGCCGAAGCCCCGTTCGGCGCCGACGCGTTCGCCTTCGATAGCGATCGCGTTCTACTGCAGAGCCGCCGCACGCTTGCTGCGATTCGAACGGACCAGGGAACGTCCCGTATCGTCTATCGCGCTCCGCGGGACAGCCAGATCATCTCGGTCAGCCAAGCGGAGCGCACCGCCGCGAACGGCGGCGAAACGACCATCTTGACCGGCAGAAGCATCTTCACGGAAAATGGATTCGCCTTTGCGTCCCTACGCCTCCTACATCTCGACGGTGCGGGAGTGGAAATCGTTGCCACCGAACTCGACGCTCCTCCTCAGGTCGCGCCGCGCGTTCAACGCGACGGAGCGTCCACTGCCGTTATTCTCGATGAATCCGTCCGGTTCTATACGCGATGACCCGACCGATCTTCCTGCTCGCGGCGCTCTGCCTATTCGCTGCCTCCGACGCCACGGCCCAGTACCCATGGCCGGTCGAGCCCTTCCATGATTCGCACGAGATTACTGGCGCATTCCTCGAGTACCGCGACACCGGAAGCTCGCCCCACTTCCACGATGCCGTAGACATCCCGAAGTCCGATGGAAGTCCGGTCTACTCCGTGGCCGATGGTCGCGTGACGGGATTCGGCGGCGACTGGCTCCGTGTCGACAACTTCGCATACGTGCACATCGTCCCTTCGCCGGCACTTGCGGTCGGAGATTCGGCATTCGCAGGCGAAACGATCGTGGGGACGATCATGGACGGATACGGTCACGTACACTTCAAGGACGGCCAGCCGAATTCGGAGCGCCAGCCGCTTAGAGAAAACGGCGGCCTCACGCCCTTCGTCGACGACTGGGCACCGACGATCGATAACGTTCGCTTCTACAGCCAGCCCACCCGGCAGCGGCTCGGCAGCGGTGAGCTGGCCGGGTTGATTGAGATTACATTCCGCGTCCGCGAACCCGGAGGCCCGCCGTGGTCCAACGAAGCGCGCCAGAACAATGGCGCCTATCTCGTCGGCTACAAAATCCTCAGCCGTGACCGGCAGGAAGAGATCTACGTGCCGCCCAACGACGGCGTACGATTTCAGTTCGACGTAAAGCCGTCCAATAGCTACGTCCACAACGTCTACGACCGTCTTCAGTCGTCCACGTCCAGCCACGTCTACATCGTCACGAACGACCTACACCAGGCTTCCGCACTGGACGCATCGCAGCTCGACGAAGACGACTATACCGTGCTCCTCTTCGCGGAGGACACCCGCGGCAACCGGGCGGAGTACTTCGCGGATGTGACCGTGCAGCATCGGGACATCCTCCCGCCTCCGGAGCCAACCCTCTCGACGGTGCTTGCCGACCAGGACGAGCAGCTCGTTCGCTGGACGGGAGATGAGGTCGACGACCTCGCCGGCTTCCGCCTCTACCGCTCGCCCGCACTGCAGGCCGCCGCCGAGTGGACGCAAGTCGCGCTCGCCGCGCCCGAGGAGCGCAGCCTCCAGTTTGTCCCGCAGTCTGACGCCGCATACTTCCATCTGACGGCAATCGACACGGTCGGGCAGCCCAACGAGAGCGACGAAACCGACACGTACGGCTTCCGGCCGGATCCTCACGGCCGCCGCCTCCTCATCGTCGACGGTTTCGACCGGTTCGGGAGCCCGGGTTCCTGGCACCTCCCGCGGCACAATTTCGCGGCCTTGCACGGCCGGGCCATTGCGGCAGCCGGCTTCGGCTTCGAGACGGCGGCCAACGAAGCCGTCGTCGCCGGCCACGTCGATCTTTCGGACTACGATGCCGTCTTCTGGATGCTCGGCGATGAATCGACCGTGGACGAGACCTTCTCGACCGCTGAACAGACGCGCGTTCGCTCCTATCTGGAAGCAGGCGGGCGCCTATTCGTCTCGGGTTCGGAGATCGCGTGGGACCTCGACAATCGAGGCTCGAGCGCCGACCGCGCATTTCTGCGTCACTACCTGAAGGTGGCCTTCGCGAACGACGATGCCGGCAGTACGCTGGTCACCGGCGTCGAGGGCGGGATCTTCGACGGTGCGAACCTGCGCTACGGCTCCTCGCCGTACGTGGAAGATTATCCGGATGACTACGCGCCGGTCGAGGGGGGTGTAGCGACGCTGCAGTACGGAAACGGCCGGGTCGCGGCCGTCGAATATAGCGGACCCTTCGGCAGCAGCACGGCCGAAGGCCAGGTCGTTACCGTCGGATTTCCCTTTGAAACGATTACCGGGGAGCGCACCCAGGCGGCCCTCATGGAACGCGTGCTCCACTTTTTCTTCCCGGATGCCACGGCCGCGGATGACCCCCAGACCCTGCCGGCGCGGCTCCATCTCTCAATGCCCTATCCAAACCCGGCCACGAATCACGCCACCATGACGGTTGACCTCCCGTCGCCGGACGTCATCTCCGTCTCGGCCTACGACGTGCTCGGCAGGCGTGTCGCAACGCTGGCCGAGGGGCCCTACGCCGCCGGCAGCCATACCTTGCGGTGGCGCACGGAGCTCGCCCCCGGCGTGTACTTCATCCGGTTGGATGCGGGCGGCCGAAGTGTGACCCGCCGTGTAACCGTGGTGCGATGAGCCTTCCGCCGTCGATAGTCGCCGACGTAACGGGAGCACTCGAAGGACGACAACCCGGACAAGGCTTCATGAAACCGATCCCGGGAGACGAGGTTTGATGCATCGATATGCCTGCTCGCTCGCGCACAAATCATCTCGCCCGCGTCCTCGTCGTCGCCACCATGGTCTGGGGCTTCGCGGTTCCCGTCATTCATCTCGCCTGCGGGATGGCGATGGCTGACACCGTGGTGCTCTGCGAGGAGCACGATGCTGCCACACATCGTTCGGCCCAGATGGACGACGGCCGATCGGCAGGTCACGATCACCATCATCCGGGCCATGACGATGCGCCCCTTCATCAGCATCAGCATGCCGCCAAGCTTGCTTCGCAGGACGTGAAACCGAGCGACGCCTTCGTCGAGTGCTGCCTTTTCGAATACGGGGCCGTCGACCATCGTGCGCCGCTCGTCAGCCTGTCACAGGTGCCCACGCCGGCAGCCACGCAGATTGATGCACCCGTCACGGTCGAACCCACAACGACCGCGACGCCGAACCATTCCACCTCCTCTCCTCCGGTAGCCTTCCGGGTTCTCTTCTCTGTCTTTCTGATCTGATCCGCGGGATCGGGCACGGGCATCCACGCTCGCTGCCTCCGGCGCACTCGACTGCGCCACGTTCCGACCCTTCGACGGGTCAACGTCCGCGGACTTCGTCCTTCAGATCAGAATTCCATGCCGTACATAAACGTTCGGCGGCTTTGCATGGTCGCCGCACTGCTTGCCGGCCTCTCACTGCAGCCGGTACTTGCGCAGGAACACGTCCACCGTCAGAACGCGCAGCGCTCGATCACCCTGGAAGAGGTGATCGAACAGATCGAGAGCGCCAATCCGGATCTGCGCGCCGCGCGATTGAGAGCCGACGCACTCGGCCGCGTTCCCGATCAGGTCTCGGCATGGCCGGATCCGTCGATCAGCGTCGGCTATCAGCCCGTTCCCATGTTGACGGCGCACGGGGCTCAGCGGTCGCAGTGGACGATTGAGCAGATCATTCCGTACCCCGGGAAACGTGGGCTCCGCGCTAGCGTCGCCGGGCTCGACGCCCGCGTCGCCGAACGGGAAAGAGAGGCGCTCCTCGACGACCTCATCCTGCAGGCCAAGGAAGCATACTATGATCTCTATCGGCTCGACCGAATCGAAGCGCTCATCGGCAACTTCGAGGCGGAGCTGCGGCAGTTTGAGGAAGCCGTCGCCGTTCGTTATGAGGTTGGATCCGGTCAGCAGCAGGCACTGCTGAAGGCTCAACTCGAGCGGAATCAGCTCACCCAACGCCTGCACCACATCGAAGGGGCCCGCCGCCGCGCCGCCGCAACGCTCGCCCGCCTGACAAACGATCCGGAGGGCCCGGACTACTATCTAGCAGCCGAGCCGACGCCGCCGAACGCCGTCGACCTCGAGCCGACCCGCCTCACCGAGCTTGCATTCGCACAGCGCCCGGAGCTCGCCGCGCTTGAGACGGCTGCCGAACAGGCAGATCGAGAAATCGATCTTGCGCGCCTGGACGGCTATCCGGACGTCGGCCTTCGGATCACGTACTTCGACATCGCTGGTCGCGACGTACCCGCTACCGCCGGCGGCCG
Source organism: uncultured Rhodothermales bacterium (assembly GCA_964591285.1). Lineage (GTDB taxonomy): Bacteria > Bacteroidota > Rhodothermia > Rhodothermales > VXPQ01 > CAZQAS01. Next base: position 4,742 of record CAZQAS010000076.1, on the reverse strand, counting down.
GGATGCCCTTGCGCTGGGTGCCACGGTTCGGATCCCCCTCCAGCGAACCCGCATCCGCGCGAGCGTTGACGAGGCGCGCCTTCGCCGGAGCCGAATCGAAGCACAGCAGGAGGCCGTCCGATCCCACTATCGGACACAAATCGACGAGCTCGTCGCGGCCATCGAGCACGAGTCCTGGTCCATCGACGAGTTCGAGTCGATCCTTCTCCCGCAGGCCGCCTCCATGGTGGAGGCAGCGACCAGCGCCTACTCGACGGGCAGCGCGTCCTTCCTCGATCTGCTCGATGCCGAGCGCACGCTCTTCTCGCTCCGCAGCGGCTACATCGACGCCGTGAACCGACTTCTCGTCGCCTCCGCACGCCTCGAACGCGTGCTGGGCGTGCGATCGCTCGGCGACTCCGACACCCTTACCGAAAACGCACAGGGACAATGAAAACGTCAAACCGTTTATTTTGGATAGCCCCCGCCGCGGGAATTCTTCTCCTTCTGACGGGCATCGTAATTGGTAGTCAGCTTCGCACGGAACCGTCCGAAGCCCACGCCGAATCAGAGCCGACGCATCCGCAAGAGGCCTCGCGTTCCGGGCTGGCGGCCGCCGACGCCGACGGTGACGGCATCGTGTACCAAGCCGGGATGCACCCCTGGATCGTCGAGGACGAACCCGGCCAGTGTCCGATCTGCGGGATGGATCTGGTCCCCGTCCGCATCGACGACCTTTCCGACGGCAGCATCCGCATCGACCCGGTCACCCTGCAGAATATCGGCGTCCGCACGGCACCGGTCGTTGTGGAGCAGCTTCAGAGCAGCGTGCGGACAACCGGCCGCTTCGAGGCAAATGAGCAGCAGATCGCCGTCGTCTCGCCGAAAATATCGGGATGGATAGAGCGCCTCCACGTCAACTACGAAGGTGCCCGCGTGGCGAAGGGAGAGCCCATCCTCGAGATCTACAGTCCCGAACTCGTCAGCACGCAAGAGGAATATCTGCTCGCCCTCCGTAATCGACAGCGGCTCGCCGGCACCGCAGCCGCCGACGATGCCGACCGCCTCCTGGCCGCCGCTCAGCGCCGGCTCGCGTACTGGGATATCTCTGACGAGCAGATTGCGGCGCTGGAAGAATCGGGCACTCCCCGTAAGACGCTCACGCTCTACGCACCGACCTCCGGTACCGTCGTGTCCACCAGAGCCGTCGAGGGCCAACGCGTCACGGCCGGCGAGACCCTGATGCAGCTTGCCAACCTTTCCTCGCTCTGGCTGATGGTCGATCTATACGAGCGGGACCTGCCATGGGCCCGCGTAGGCACCGAGGCTGCTATCGAACTACCCTACCAACCCGGATCGTCCGTCGTCGGCCGTATCGCCTACATCTACGATGCCCTGAATCAGGAAACGCGAAGCGTCAAGGCCCGCATTCCGGTGCCGAATCCGCGTCTCGAGCTGAAGCCGGGCATGTACGCGACGGTGACGCTCGTCGGGCATGATTCGGAGCCGGTACCCATTGTACCCACCGAGGCGGTCGTGCGGTCGGGCAACAGCGAAGCCGTGATCGTAGCGCTCGGCGAAGGCCGCTTCCTGCCAACTACCGTCGTCACCGGCACCGAATCCGACGGCCGAACCCAGGTATTGAGCGGCCTCGAGGGGACCGAGACGGTCGTCACGAGCGCACAGTTTCTCATCGATTCGGAGGCGCGCCTGCAGAGCGTCGTCGCCGCGATGATTTCCGGACAGGACCACGACGGCCCTGACGGCGCCGCATCGTCCGACGATCAACCCGTCCTCTCCACGCCCTCCGGGGACGCGCCGGCGAGCGACCCACACGCCGCCGGTCACTAAATCCAGGACAGCACCATGTTGACAAGAATTATTGAGTGGAGTGCGGAGAACCGGCTGCTCGTCGTCCTGACGACGTTGCTGATCGTCGCCGGCGGCGTATGGGCCACGCTAAATACGCCCGTCGACGCGATCCCGGATCTCTCGGACGTGCAGGTGATCATCAAGACGGATTACGACGGGCAGGGACCGCAGATCGTCGAGGAGCAAGTGACCTACCCGCTGGCCACGGCCATGCTGTCGGTGCCGTATGCCAAGACGGTACGCGGATACTCCATGTTTGGGACGTCGTTCGTCTACGTCATCTTCGAGGACGGCACCGATATGTACTGGGCGCGCAGCCGTGTGCTCGAATACCTGAACTACGTAACCGACCGCCTCCCGGATGGCGTCCGCCCCGGCATTGGGCCCGACGCCACCGGTGTGGGATGGGTCTATCAATACAGTCTTAGCGATACCACGGGGCGCCACGACCTCTCTCAGCTACGGTCCATACAGGACTTCTTTCTAAAGTATGAGCTGCAAGCCGTCGAGGGCGTCAGCGAAGTCGCCACCGTCGGCGGTTTCCAGAAGCAGTATCAGGTGATTGTCGATCCGCAGAGGCTCTCTGCGTACGGAATCCCGCTCTCGCACGTGAAGATGCAGATTCGTGCGTCCAACCGAGACGTCGGCGGACGGCTCGTCGAAATGGGCGAGCGGGAGTACGTCGTGCGGGGCCACGGCTATTTGCGCGGAATCGAGGACATCCGGTCGATTCCTCTCAAAACCGCCGCCGGAACGAGCGCCACGATCGGTGACGTGGCGCAGGTACAGCTGGGCCCGGAACTGCGCCGCGGCATCGCCGAGAAGAACGGCGAGGGGGAGGTCGTCGGCGGCATCATAGTGATGCGCTACGGAGAGAACGCCCAGAAGGTCATAGCGCGCGTAAAGGCCCGCATGGAGGAGCTGGCGCCGGGACTGCCGGACGGCGTGCAGATCGTCGAGGAGTACGATCGGTCCGGGCTGATCGAGCGTGCCGTTGGGACGCTCATCACCCAAATTTGGGAGGAGCTGCTCGTCGTCACGCTCGTCGTGCTGATCTTCCTGCTCCACGCTCGAAGTGCCTTCGTGGCCCTCGTCACCGTGCCGGTCGGCATTCTTATCTCGCTGCTGGCCATGAAGTTGATCGGCGTCAACGCAAACGTCATGAGCCTCGGCGGCATCGCCATCGCCATCGGCGTGATGGTGGATGCTTCGCTGGTGATGGTAGAGAACGCCCACAAGCACCTGGAACGGATCGGTACGGATGTCAGAGGTCAGAAGTCAGAAGTCGGACCTCCGCTTGAAGGTCGGACCTCTGACCTCCCACCTCCGACTTCCATCCGTACCCGTGCCGTCATCGATGCGGCCAAAGAAGTCGGCCCTAGCCTGTTCTTCTCTCTGCTGATCATCACGGTCTCGTTCCTGCCGGTGTTCACGCTCGAGCAGGTGGAAGGGCGGATGTTTACGCCGCTGGCCCTTACGAAGACGTTCGCGATGGCCGCAGCCGCACTACTGGCCGTCACACTGGTACCGGCGCTGATGGTCACCTTCATACGGGGCAGCATTCGCTCGGAACAGGAGAATCCGATCTCGCGCTTCTTCATTGCATCGTATCGGCCCATCATTCGCTGGACGCTGCGACGACCGGGCACCGTCATAACGGCGGCAGCGCTGACGCTTGTGCTCACGATGCTCCCCGTACAGCGGATGATGTTCGGCCAAGCCTACATTCCGTTTCCTCAAATCGGCTCGGAGTTCATGCCGCCCCTCAACGAGGGGGACATGCTCTATATGCCGACCACGCTGCCGGGCCTCTCACCACAGAAGGCGAAGCAGCTGCTGCAGCAGACGGACCGCATCATCAAGTCCTTCCCGGAGGTCCAGAGCGTCTTCGGAAAGGTCGGCCGGGCCGAAACCGCGACCGATCCCGCCCCGCTGTCGATGATCGAGACGACCATCATCCTCAAGCCGCGTGACCAGTGGCGCGACGGGATGACCTGGGACAAGCTCATCGCAGAGATGGACGCAGCGATCCAGATCCCCGGCCTGACGAACGCGTGGACGATGCCCATCAAGACGCGCATCGATATGCTGGCGACGGGCATCAAGACTCCCGTCGGCGTGAAGATCGCCGGCGACGACCTACCTACGCTCCAACGCTTGGGCGAGGAGATCGAGCAGGCGCTCAAGCCGCTCGACGGCACCCTCTCCGTCTATGCGGAACGTGTCATGGGTGGATCCTTCCTGGACATCGACATCCGTCGCGACGAGGCGGCGCGCTATGGACTGACGACCGGCGACGTGCAGGACATCATCACAAGTGCCGTCGGCGGCATGAACGTGACCACAACCGTCGAAGGCCTCGAGCGCTATCCCGTGAACGTCCGGTATGCACGGGACTTCCGCGACAACCTCCCTGCACTCCGGCAGGTCCTGGTCCCGACGTCGGCCGGCGCCCCCGTACCGCTCGGTCAACTGGCCGACCTCCGCATCACCGAAGGGCCGCCGATGATCAAGAGCGAGAACGCGCGCCCGAACGCCTGGATCTACGTTGATCTCACACCCGGCGTCGACATCGGTACGTACGTCCAGAACGCACGCCGCGTCGTCTCCGAAGCGATCGCGCTGCCGGCCGGCTATTCCGTCAACTGGAGCGGCCAGTACGAGTACATGGAACGCGCGAACCGGCGGCTGCAGGTGCTCGTCCCGATCACACTCGCGATCATCTTTCTGCTGCTATTCGTGCACTTTAAAAACGTGTGGGAGTCGACCGTCCTCATGGCCACCCTCCCGTTCGCCGTGGTCGGCGCCGTATGGCTCATGGCCGCGCTCAACTTCAACATGAGCATCGCCGTGGGCGTCGGCTTCATCGCGGTCGCTGGACTCGCCGCCGA
>CAZQAS010000075.1:15413-17100 GCA_964591285.1 uncultured Rhodothermales bacterium | reverse complement strand
ATCAAGATGGCGCAGGGCGCGAAGCCCTGTGAGGGTGGACAGCTTCCCGGCGAGAAAGTCTATCCGTGGATCGCCAAGACGCGGCACTCGACGCCTTACGTGGGGCTCATCTCGCCGCCGCCGCACCACGACATTTACTCGATCGAGGATCTCGCGCAGCTCATCCACGATCTGAAGAACGCAAATCCGAGCGCACGCATCTGTGTGAAGCTGGTCTCGGAGGTGGGTGTCGGTACGATCGCCGCGGGTGTCGCGAAAGGCAAGGCCGACGTCATCCTCATCAGTGGACATGACGGTGGAACCGGGGCGTCACCGCAAACCTCCATCATGCACGCCGGGCTGCCGTGGGAGCTCGGCCTCTCGGAGACGCATCAGGTGCTCGTGCGGAATGGGCTGCGCAGCCGCGTGAAGGTCGAGTGCGACGGACAGCTGAAGACCGGCCGGGACGTGGCGATCGCCTGTCTCCTTGGCGCCGACGAATTCGGATTTGCGACCGCGCCGCTTGTGGCGATGGGCTGCATCATGATGCGCAAGTGTCACCTCAATACGTGCCCCGTAGGCATCGCCACGCAGGACCCGGAGCTGCGAAAGAAGTTCGACGGTAAGCCGGAGCACGTCATCAACTACTTCCATTTTGTAGCCGAAGAACTCCGCCAGGTGATGGCGAGCCTCGGATTCCGCACGGTGGACGAAATGGTCGGCCGCGTGGAGCGTCTGCGCGCATGCAGCGACGTGTCGCACTGGAAGGCGCGGTACCTTGACCTCACGCCTATTCTCCACAAGCCGCGCGTTCCCGAAGCCCTCCGGCGCTTTCGTGCCGACCGGCAGGATCACGGGCTCGACCGCGCCCTCGATCACCATCTGATCAGGAAGGCGCGGCCTGCCCTCGACTGCGCGACCCCGATCGAGATCAACACCTCGGTGAGCAACACGAACCGCACCGTCGGGACGATGCTTTCCGCTGAGGTCAGCAGCAGCTACGGCACCTCCGGCCTTCCGGAGGACACGATTACGATCCGCATGAGCGGATCAGGGGGACAGAGCTTTTTCGCCTTCGGTGCGCGGGGCATTACCGTGGACTTGCAAGGCGACGCGAACGACTACTTCGGCAAGGGGCTGTCCGGAGCAAAGCTGATCATCCAGCCGCCGAAGAACGCTGCGTATGAGGCGAAGGAAAACATCATCATCGGCAACGTCGCCCTCTACGGCGCCACCAGCGGCGACGTCTATGTTCGCGGACAGGCGGGCGAGCGCTTCGCGGTGCGCAACAGCGGTGCTCGCGCCGTTGTCGAGGGCGTCGGCGATCACGGGTGCGAGTACATGACCGGTGGGCGCGTGGTGGTACTGGGTCCCACGGGGCGCAATTTCGCGGCCGGGATGAGTGGCGGCATCGCGTACGTGCTCGATGGCACGCTGGAATTCCGCACGCTTCGCTGTAATGCAGAAATGGTAGATCTCGAGGACGTATCGGATCCGCAGGACATTGCCGAACTCCGCGAGATGGTCCAGAAGCACCATGCGTACACCGGAAGCTCGGTGGCCCAGTGGGTGCTTGAGAATTGGGAGACGGCGCTGCAGGAATTCGTGAAGGTAATGCCGATTGAATATCGGAAGGCGCTGAGGAGGCTGGAGGCGGAGCAAGCGGAAGCGCCCGTCGTGACGGAGCACGTAGCAGCATGAAGGAAGG
>CAZQAS010000075.1:0-15313 GCA_964591285.1 uncultured Rhodothermales bacterium | reverse complement strand
ATGGGAAAGCCAACCGGCTTCATAGAATACCCGCGAGAGGCGCCGCCGAAGCGTCCGGTCCAGGAGCGGAAGCAGGACTTCCGCGACGTGTACCTCCGCCTGCCGATCCACAAGGTCACGGAACAGGCCGCACGATGTATGGACTGCGGCGTGCCGTTCTGCCAATCCGGATGTCCGCTTGGGAACGTCATTCCGGATTGGAACGACCTCGTCTATCGCGAGCGGTGGGAAGAGGCGTTCCTTCGTCTTCGAGCCACGAACAACTTCCCGGAGTTTACCGGACGCATTTGCCCGGCGCCGTGCGAGTCAGCGTGCGTGCTCGGCATCAACGAGCCCCCAGTGACCATCGAACAGATCGAGAAGGAGATCAGTGAGCGGGCGTGGGATGACGGGTGGATGACGCCCCGGCCGCCAATGGCTCGCACCGGCAAAACCGTGGCCGTCGTGGGGTCCGGGCCCGCCGGACTCGCTGCCGCCGATCAGCTCAATCAGGCCGGCCACCACGTAACCGTTTTCGAGCGGCACGACCGGATCGGCGGCCTGCTTCGCTACGGCATTCCTGATTTCAAGCTGGAGAAGCACGTCGTCGACCGCCGCACCGAGCTAATGGAGGAGGAGGGTGTCATCTTCCAGACGAATACGGAAGTCGGGAAGAACTATCCCGTGGAGGAGCTTGAGGCCTTCGATGCCGTGGTTCTCTGCGGAGGCGCAACGAAGCCGCGCGATCTGCCGATCCCGGGCCGCGATCTCGACGGCATCCATTTCGCATGGGATTATCTCTGGCAGCAGAACAAGCGCAATGCCGGCGATGCGCTAGACGGAATTCCACCGATTGATGCCGCCGGGAAACACGTCATCGTGATCGGCGGGGGCGATACCGGAAGCGACTGCATCGGGACCGCGAACCGGCAGCACGCGGCATCGATTACGCAGTTTGAACTCCTGCCCGTACCGCCGAAGGCTCGGCCCGCCGATCAGCCCTGGCCGTTCATGCCGATGGTACTCACAACCACGTCTTCGCACGAGGAGGGCGCGGATCGAAAGTGGAGCGTAATGACAGAAGAATTCGTCGGCGGAAACGGCCGCGTCGAGAAGCTGCGTACCGTGAACGTAAAGCCCACGACCGATGCAAACGGGCGCACGCGGTTCGAGGAGCAGCGGGGTACAAAAAGGGAGTGGCCCGCCGATCTCGTACTGCTTGCGATCGGTTATGTGGGGCCGGAAAAGGACGGCATGCTCGCGCAGCTCAACCTCGAGCTCGACGGTCGCGGCAACGTGACGACGGATGAGAACGCGATGACGAGTCGCCCCGGATTTTTTGCCGCCGGTGACATGCATCGGGGGCAGTCGCTGGTGGTATGGGCCATCTCCGAAGGACGGGAGGCGGCCCGCGGCGTGGATGCTTATTTGCGGCGCGCCGAGCCGGCCCTTCCGACCAAGGGAGACGGGGATCTTCCCCGAGTGAGGTAACGTACCGTCCCCTTCATGCAGGAAGTACGCCCTATACCCTCATCCGGCGAGGTCCACATCTTTGGTCCCGCGTCTCTGTCGAATCTCGGACCAGGTTTTGACGCACTCGGCCTGTGCATCGGCGGCGTCGGTGACCATATCCGCGCGCGGCTGACAGATCGCCCCGGCATCCAACTGGATCACGAGCCGGGCCTCATCTCATGGGTCCTCCCGAAGAATCCATCCCAAAATACGGCGTGCATCGCCGCGAAGGGTGTCCTCCGGATTCTCGACGCCAAGCAGGGCGTGCGATTCACACTTAGGAAGGGTATCCCACTCGGGTCCGGCATCGGCGGTTCGGCCGCGAGCGCGGTGGCCGGCGCGTGGGCGGTGAACGTCTTGTTCGGACATCCCCTGGAGAAAGAAGAGCTGATAGAGGCCGTTCTGGATGCGGAGGACCTCGCCTCCGGCGGACGCCATGGAGACAACGCGCTGCCGGCCCTGCTGGGCGGACTGGTGCTCGTCTCCTCGAGTGATCCTGCGCGCTATCGCCGTATCGAGCTTTCCGAACCGCTGCATATCGCCATCGTGCTACCGGATGTGGAGGTGCTCACGCGCCAGGCTCGTCAGATGCTGCCCAATGCCGTGCCGCTGCGCGATGCCGTCCACAACGCCTCCGAGCTGGCCTTCCTGGTGGACGCATACCGGTGCGCCGACTGGGAGACCGTGGGCCGCTGTATGATGCAGGATCGTATCGTCGAGCCGGTGCGAGCGAAGCTGGTCCCGTGCTACGATTCGGTTCGGGCAGCAGCCGTCGAGGCCGGCGCTTTCGGCTGCGCGCTGACGGGCTCGGGGCCGGCCATGTTTGCCATTGCCAAGTCGCAGGAGGACGCCGAGATCGTATGCGAGGCGATGGTGGGAGCGAGCCAAGCGGAAGGGATCGCGGCGCGTGGAATAGTGACCCGGGCAGACGACGAGGGGGTTCGGCTTGCCGAAGATTCTGCCGTCGGTAATGAGGTCGGATGAGCCTTCGGTACAGAAGCACCAGAGGCGGCGAGCACGTAGGCTTTGAGGAGGCCCTGTTGCGGGGGTTGGCTCCGGACGGAGGGCTGTACGTCCCCGATCCCATACCGCGGATTGACGTGGAACGCATTCTGCGCGCACCGTCTTTTCCAGCACTTGCCTTCGAGGCGCTCCAACAGTGGATCGGTGACGATGTCGATGCGACGGCCCATCATGAGATTCTCGAGGACGCGCTGAACTTTCCGGTGCCCATCGTCCCTCTCGCCGGAGGCGACTGGCGCGGCGTCTACGTTCTCGAACTTTTCCACGGACCCACGCTTTCGTTCAAGGACGTCGGCGCGCGTACGATGGCGCGCTGGATGCGCTACTTCTTGCACGAGCGCGACGAGCGGATCACGATTCTCGTCGCAACCTCGGGCGACACCGGTAGCGCCGTGGCGGATGGATTTGCGGCGCAGGATCACATCGAGGTTGTTTTGCTGTATCCGAAGGGGCAGGTGAGCCCGGTCCAGGAGCGCCAGCTTATCGTGAAACGCCCGGGCGTTCGCGCGCTCGCCATTGCCGGAGATTTCGACGACTGCCAGCGCCTTGTGAAAGAGGCATTTGCGGACGACGCCCTACGCGCCCTGCATCTCTCGTCGGCGAATTCGATCAACGTCGGCCGCTTGCTGCCCCAGATGCTCTACTACTTCTGGGCCGTTCGAGAGCTGTCCTCCAAGCAGGTACTTTTTTGCGTGCCGAGCGGCAATCTGGGCAATCTAACCGCCGGCGTGCTGGCTCACCTCTCCGGCATGTCGGTGCGTGGCTTCCTTGCCGCACATAATCAAAACGACTTCTTTCCACGATATCTCACCGGTGAGGACGCCTCCTTTGGAGCAACCATTCCGACGCGTTCGAACGCGATGGACGTGGGGGCGCCCAGCAATTTCGAGCGCCTCGACTCGTTGCTCGCTCCGGATCAGATGCGGGCGCTGATCCGAGGAGCGAGCGTCACGGACGACGAGACGCTCGTCGCTATCCGGCGCGTCTATGAGGAAACCGGCTACCTCGCGGATCCGCACACGGCGGTCGGACTGCAGGCCGTGCGGAGAAGCGTGCGGCCGTCGGACGCTCCGGTCGTCGTCCTGTCGACGGCCCATCCGGCCAAATTCCCTGAAACCACCGACGACGCACTGGGCATTGCACCGGATGCGCCCCCGCGCCTCGCAGAACTCTGGGATCGAGACGTTGCCGTCGATCCGCTGGAGCCGACGCTGGACGCGTTTCGCCGCGCGTTGATGGCGTAGCCGGGTGCACGTGGTCGCCAGCTGCCCGCGAGCCGACCCTGCCGCTCGCCGATCGCCCCGCGCCGATCACCCCGCGCCGATCACTCCCGACGTGAACGCTGAGTCGTGAACCGCGTACCTTCTTGCGGACGGTGGCGATCACAAAAGGAGCAAGGCGATGGAGCATCCCATCACGTATCGGGTCGATGGGCAGCGGGCGACAGTAACGCTGAATCGACCCGAGAAGCGAAACGCGATCAATGCGGACGTGGTGACGACGCTTTCGGCGGTCCTCGAGGAGGCGGCCGCCGACGATGAGGTCCGCGTCGTCGTGCTCACCGGCTCTGGCGAGACGTTCTCCGCCGGCGCGGATCTGGCGGCGCTTCAGCAGCTGCGGGAGGCGACGCCCGTCGAGAATCTGGAGGATTCGCGCAAGCTCGCCGATCTGTTCAAGCAGATTTACCTCCACCCTAAAGCCGTTATTGCAAGAATAAACGGCCACGCCATCGGTGGTGGATGCGGCCTCGCGGCCGCCTGCGACTTCGCGATTGCCTCCGCTACAGCCAAACTGGGATTCACCGAGGTCCGGATTGGATTCGTCCCGGCCATCGTTTCCGTCTTCCTACTGCGGAAGCTCGGCGAAACGGCCGCGCGCGACTTGCTGCTGCGAGGCCGATTGATCAGTGCGGAGGAGGCCGCGCAGATCGGATTAATTACAAACGCCGTCGATCCGGACGACCTGGATGCGGCCGTCGATCGTCTCGCCGAGGAGATCTCATCCGAGACGAGTTCGTCGGCGATCATGCTGACGAAGCGGCTGCTGGCCAACGTACGCGGAATGGGAATGCAGGAAGCACTCGCGCATGCCGTCGAGGTCAACGCCTTCGCTCGCGGCACCGCCGATTGCAAGGCCGGCATCGATGCGTTTCTCAACAAGCAGCGGGCGCCGTGGAAGGAATGACCGAGGATCCGCACGACGCGACGAAGTTGTCACGCGGATCGTGGCGGGCTGATCAATCCGCATGATAGCCTGTAAAAAACACCGAACCGGCCGACAACCACGCAAAACGAGAGCTGCTATGGGAAGGACCGTCACCGAGAAACTGATCGAGAGTCATCTGGTCGAGGGCGAGATGACGCCCGGAGCGGAGATCGCGCTTAAAATCGACCAGACGCTCACGCAAGATGCCACAGGCACGATGGTGATGCTTGAGTTCGAGGCCATGGGCGTGCCGCGCGTAAAGACTGAATTATCGGCGCAGTACGTCGATCACAATCTGCTCCAGACCGACTTCCGAAATCCCGACGATCACATTTTCCTGCGGACCGCCTGCAAGAAGTTCGGCGTCTGGTTCAGTCGCCCCGGCAACGGAGTGAGCCATCCGGTCCACCAGGAACGCTTTGGCAAACCGGGCAAGACGCTCCTCGGATCGGACAGCCACACGCCGGCGGCCGGTGCCCTCGGCATGCTGGCTATGGGGGCCGGCGGGCTCGAGGTGGCGCTCGCGATGGCCGGGAAACCATACCATCTGAACATGCCCGCCGTGTGGGGCGTGAAGCTTACCGGAGAACTCCCCGACTGGGTGAGCGCCAAGGACGTCATCCTCGAAATGCTCCGCCGGCACGGCGTCGACGGCGGGCTCGGCAAGGTGATGGAATACTACGGTCCCGGACTGAAGAACCTCTCCGCGATGGATCGGCACGTCATCGCCAACATGGGTACCGAACTCGGGGCTACGTCGACCGTGTTTCCCGCCGATGATGAAGTGCGCCGGTTTTTGCGCTCGCAGGGACGTGAGGATGACTGGACCGAACTGGTGGCCGACGAGGACGCCCACTATGAAGAGCACGAAGAGATCGATCTCTCCGAGCTCGAGCCGCTGATCGCCAAGCCGAGCAGTCCCGGAGCGGTGGTGCCGGTGCGTGAGGTGGAGGGTGCCGAGATCTACCAGAGCTACGTCGGCTCATCGGCGAATCCCGGCTTTCGAGATTTCGCCATCGCAGCGGCGATTGTCGACGGTCGGCAGGTCAGCGAGAACGTTTCGTTTGACGTCAACCCAACGTCCCGTCAGATTCTCGAAAACCTGATGGAGCAGGGCTTTCTCCAGAAACTCACCCGCTCCGGAGCGCGCATCCATCAGGCCGGATGCAACGGGTGCATCGGCATGGGACAGGCGCCCGCTACGGGCCGGATCAGTCTTCGGACCGTACCAAGAAACTTCCCGGGACGCAGCGGAACGAAGGAAGATGCCGTCTATCTGTGCAGTCCCGAGACGGCCGCCGCTTCCGCGCTGACGGGGAAGATCACCGATCCGCGCGATCTGGAAGACCTCTATGGAATGACGTATCCCCGGATCCGGGAGCCTGAGGACATTACGATCAACACGGATCAGTTGATGCCACCGTCAGCCGACGGACAGGCGATCGAGGTGGAGAAGGGTCCGAACGTCGTGACGCTGCCGGAGCTCGATGAGCTTCGCGAACGCATCGAGGGACCGGTGCTCCTCAAGGTCGGCGACGATGTCTCGACAGACGAGATCATGCCGGCGGGCTCACGCATCCTCCCGTTTCGGAGTAATATTCCGGAGATCAGTAAGTTTGTCTTCGAGCAGGTCGATGAATCCTTCTACGATCGGAGCCAGCAGCACAAAGGCGGTGGATTTTTCGTAGTCGGCGGCGAGAACTACGGGCAGGGCTCCAGCCGCGAACACGCCGCGCTCGCGCCGCGGCATCTCGGCCTGCGGATCGCGATCGCGAAGTCGTTCGCGCGCATCCATCGGCAGAATCTCGCCAATTTCGGTATACTGCCGCTGACGTTTGCGGATAAGGCCGACTTCGATCGAATCGATCAGGGCGACGTCCTGATGGGCGAGCGCCTGCGGGAGTCGCTCACACAAGGCCGTCCCATAGAAATCCGCAACACGACGAAAAACGAGACCTACGAAACGAATCACGATCTGACCGAACGCGAGATCGAAATGGTGCTGGCAGGCAGTCAGATCAACGTCGTCAAGAGTCAGACGGAGGTGGCGTGAGCTCAGAAGACCAGGAGGAGAATCTTCCGAAGCCGTTCTATGACGACGGGTTTCCTCGCGCTCAGCGTCCAACCGTCCAGGTACTTTGGGATTTCCATACCGCGTTGCTCGATCCGCGCGCGCCGGCACTCGACGGATCCGATCTGGACGCCTACTTTCGGGCCGAGCGTGAGAAGGCCCAGCGTGGCGAACCGCTGAAAGTGGTACCCTCGAGCACGGCGGACGACGCCTATCTGGCCTGCTCCGATCACCACCTGCCCATGGATCTGCTCGCCCGGCAGGTCGAGGCGGCCCGGCATTTTACCGGTCCGATTCGATTCAGCGGAAATCGTGCCGTGAACGCCTTCATCGATGCGTTTGCGGCATCTCACGGACGCCTGCTGGCTCATCTGGCGGGCGCGTCCGGATCGTGGCAGCTGGGCTTCGTCGACGAGTTTTGCAGAGGGATGTTCTGGGTCGGACGCCTGATGACGTTGAAGCGGGATGTGGAACGGGATTGGATCTTCATCCCCCAATCGGATCTCGATCAGAACGGCGTGACGGTTGAGCAGCTGCGGCAGGGACCGGTCGACGAGGACATGCGGCGGCTGCTCTGGAAGCAGACGATCCGTGCAAAGGACGCCTTCGCCCAGAGCGAACAGCTCGCCTCGGATCTACCGCGTCGCTACGCGGGTGCGTTCAAGCGTTGGTGGTTCGCGGGGCTAGAGCTACTCAACGAAATCGTCCGGCGCGACTACGACGTCTGGTCGGAGCCCGTTCGGCTTACCGGATACCAGCGCGCCCAGGCGAGATTCCAGGCACGCTTCGGCCGCACCACCTTCCGCTCCCACTAACATGAGCGGATAAGGCATCCGTCGACGCGAACGCCGGCCAACCTGCAACATGCAACTTGCAACCTGCAACCCACACTCATGACCACCTACCGCGACGCCGGGGTTGATATCGAGGCCGGCGAAGAGACCGTTCGCCGGATCAAACCGATGGTCCGGGAAACCTTTACGCCGGGCGTGTTAACCGACATCGGCGCCTTCGGAGCATTCTTCGAGCTGGATCTCGCTAAGTACCGGTCCCCGGTGCTCGTCTCGTCCGTAGACGGGGTGGGGACCAAGCTAAAGGTTGCCTTTCGCGCGAACCGCCACGATACGGTGGGCCAGGATCTGGTCAACCACTGCGTTAACGACATCGCCGTCTGCGGCGCCGAGCCGCTGTACTTCCTCGACTATTTTTCCACGGGCAAGCTGGACCCGTCGGCCGCGGAGGACGTCGTCCGCGGATTTGCCACGGCCTGCAAGGAGAACGGCTGCGCGTTGATCGGTGGCGAAACGGCGGAAATGCCGGACCTCTATCAGCAAGGAGAATACGATCTCGCAGGGACGATCGTCGGCATCGTCGAAAAGGATGAAATTGTAGACGGCAGCCAGATCGAAGACGGCGACGTGTTGATCGGCCTGCCTTCCACCGGGCTTCACACGAATGGCTATTCTCTCGCCAGGAAGACGCTTTTTGCGAAGTTTGACGTGGATGATCGTCCGAAGGAGTTGGGCGGTGCCAAGCTCGGCGAGAAGCTGCTGGCGGTCCATCGCTCCTACCTCAGGCCGATTCGCGGCCTGCTGGATGCGGACATCTCGCGCGGATTCGTACACGTTACCGGAGGAGGGATTCCGGGAAATACGGCCCGTGTAATTCCGGAAGGACTGGGATTCGACATCGACTACTCGGCGTGGAGGCGCCCGCCGATATTCGACCTCATCCAGTCGATCGGCGACGTTCCCGAGGACGACATGTGCCGTACGTTTAACGTGGGCATCGGACTGATCGCCATCGTCGCCGGTGCCGACGTCGAGCGGGCGCTTGCCGTGCTCCATAATCTGCGCGAAGAGCCTGTCGTGATCGGGGAGATCATTCGGGCCTCCGCCGGCCAGTGAATCCGGCACGATTGATGAGTGTTCAGAAGCCCAACCCATCGGAAACCAAAGTAGCAGGTACGGTCGTTAGAGAGACTTGCGCTTTGGAACCGCTTTTTGCTGGACCTGAACGAATTCCATAGCCATGCTATCACTCGTCGTCATCCTGACTCTCAGTTATCTGGCCGGCGCAATTCCGGGCAGCGTCTGGGTAGGAAAGTCCCTCTACGGCGTCGACGTGCGTCGTCACGGCAGTGGCAACGCCGGCGCGACGAACGTATTTCGAGTGCTCGGCTGGAAAGCGGGCGTGCTGGCGACGTGCGTTGACCTTGGCAAGGGGCTGCTTGCCGCCGGCGTCATCGCGTCGATTCGGCTGGATGCCCTGCCATCGGGCGTCGAGGTGTGGCAGATGGAGACGGTTGTTCGCTTGATGGCCGGCATTGCGGCCATCATCGGACATATGTATCCCGTCTGGGCCGGCTTCAAGGGTGGAAAAGGGGTAAATACTTCGGCCGGAGTACTTTTCGCCCTGACGCCGATCACGATGTGGATCACGCTGGCCGTCTTCTTTTTGGTGCTACTTTCGTCGCGCTACGTTTCGCTCGCGTCGCTGTCGGCCGTCGTCGCCTTTCCGTCGACGATTGCTATCCGGCGCTATCTGTTCGGAATCGACACACTCGATCCGAGTCTCCTCATCTTCAGCATAGTCATGGCGCTTGGGATAATCCTCGCTCATCGCACCAATATTCAGCGCCTTCTGCGGGGCACCGAAAGTCGTCTCCGCTCGTTCCGACCCGCGCGAGGAATGCACGGAAAGGGCGAGCTGTAGGCCAACGTTCGGTAGGTTTATAGGACTTTTCACTGCACCAACGTGGCCAAGCGAATCGCCATGCTCGGCGCGGGCAGCTGGGGTACAGCGCTCGCGGTTGTACTCTCCAAGGAAGGCCACGACGTTTCGCTGTGGGCACGCAGGGAAGATGCCGCCCGTCACATGCGGCAGGACCGGCACAATCCAACGTACCTCCCGGGCGCCATTCTTCCGGACGCCATTCAGATCACGGCGAACATCGAAGAGGCGATCGAGGATCGCGATTTCTGGGTATTCTCCACGCCGTCGCAGGCGGTTCGGGACTGCGCCGAGCGCGTAAAGCCGCTCGCGCACAGCGAGCTGATCTGCGTCTCAGTAGCCAAGGGTATCGAGAACCGGACGCTGTTGACCACCACGCAGGTGCTGGATGCCGTCCTCGACGTTCCGAAAGATCGACTCGGTATTCTCTCCGGACCAAGTCACGCGGAAGAAGTCGTCGAGGAGAAGCCGACCACAGTTGTGGCCGCGGCCCATTCGAGCGACGTCGTTCGCGAGATTCAGAACACGTTCATGACGCGTCGGCTGCGCGTGTACATCAACCATGACGTGCTCGGCGTCGAGATCTCGGGATCCGTCAAGAATATCATGGCGCTGGCCGCCGGTATCGGCGACGGCCTCGGGTACGGTGACAATACGAAGGCCGCAATCGTCACGAGGGGATTGGCCGAAATCAAGCGGCTCGGACTTGTCATGGGTGCAGAGGCATCGACGTTTTCGGGGCTCGCCGGGATCGGAGATCTCGTGGTGACGTGCATGAGTCGCCACAGCCGCAACCGCTTTGTGGGCGAGCAGATCGGACGAGGGAAGCGGCTGGAGGAGATCGAGCAGGAGATGAGCATGATCGCCGAGGGTGTCCGCACCACCGATTCGGTCTACCAGCTCGCCAAAAAGCATCAAATCGAGATGCCTATCACGGAGGCGGTCTATCGGATCCTCTTCGAAGGCAAGAAGCCGCAGATTGCGGTGGACGAGCTGATGACGCGGGAGCCGAAGAAGGAGGATTGGCTACCGGATGTATTGCAGGAGTGAGCGAGAGTAGACCTTCTTATTAAGTCTCAGGAGACAGAGGTCGAGAGAGCACACGCGTCCAATCCCGCTCGGCCGACGGCGAAGGTCGTAACTAATTATATCTAAGCTAGTTAAAAGGGCATCTCCGGCCACGACGGCATCCCCGACAGTTTTCCACATCTGCTTTCTTGTCCGGAAGACATTTCGTTAGTTTTGCCGAAAACAACCGGCCTCTGCTATGACGCTTCAGGAGTTGACGCAGCTTTCCTCTCTTGGTGAGGGCGCCAATCTGGAATTTAAGCGGAAGGTCCCGCGTCCGGCACGTATCGCGAAAGAGCTCATCGCTTTTGCCAACACGCGCGGCGGACGGATCCTTCTTGGGGTGGGTGATGACGGATCCGTCGTCGGCCTGCGCGACGTCGAGGAAGAAGAGTTCGTCCTGCACCGGGCGCTCGAATCCTGTTCGGATCCCGTTGTGGATTTCACCACCGAGCGCGTGCCGGTGGCTCACAGGCGTGACGTGATCATCGTTTACGTGCCGGAGAGCCATGAGAAGCCACACTTCCTGGTCTCACCTGAAAACGGCCGCGAGCGGACCGCCTATCTGCGGGTGAAAGACAAGAGTGTGGAGGCGAGTAGGGAGGCGCTGCGGCTCATGCGGAATGACGACGCGACCTCCTCGGTCACCATCGAGTTCGGTGACAAGGAACTCATGCTGATGCGCTACTTGGATGACTACGGCCGGATCACCGTCAAGCAGTTTGCGCGCATCGCGAACATATCGCGGGGGCGCGCTTCGAGTACCCTCGTCTCGATGGCCAAGGCAAACGTGCTTCGCCTCCACGCAGACCATCGGCACGACTACTTTACGCTCGCCTACGAGTCGTAGGCATATGCGGCTTGTCGCGATCCTCGGCAGACGCGCGGCCATGCCTACGGCCGTTCTGTATAGCCGTTATTTCGGTGGCTGCTGTGACATGATGGTGTCACTATTCTGCCGTATATTGGTTCAAGCCGTACGTTGGATCCGTTATTGCATTGTATCGTGCCCGCAGCTACTCTCCGTGGACGAACGAATAGCACTGGGATGATCTCGGACGTTGATGCACTCTAGATGATATGCCGATCGTTGAAACCATACCCCTGCACGAAACCGCGCAGGACCGGTATCTGAACTATGCCCTCTCGGTCATCACGAGCCGGGCCCTCCCGGACATCCGAGACGGACTAAAGCCTGTGCAGCGCCGCATCCTCTATGCCATGCACAACAATTTGCGGCTGTATCCGGACGCCCGATATCGCAAGAGCGCGGCCGTTGTTGGCGAGGTGATGGGAAAGTACCATCCGCACGGTGACACCGCGATCTATGATGCGATGGTACGCATGGCGCAGCCGTTCTCTCTTCGGGATCCGCTGGTCGACGGACACGGCAATTTCGGCTCGATCGACGGCGACAATCCGGCAGCCATGCGGTACACGGAAGTCAAGCTGCGCGCGCTGGCGATGGAGATGCTCCAGGAGATCCGGCAGCAAACGGTGGATTTCCGTCCAAATTTCGATGGAAGTCTCTTCGAGCCGGTCGTGCTTCCCTCGAAGGTCCCCAATCTTCTCGTCAATGGGTCGAGCGGGATCGCCGTCGGAATGGCAACCAACATTCCGCCGCACAACCTTCGCGAGATTACGGAGGCACTTTTGCACCTGATTGACGAGCCCGGCGCAAAGGTCGAGGACCTGGTGACATACGTCGAGGGACCGGACTTCCCAACCGGTGGCCGGGTTCTGAACACGCCCGACGAGATCCTCGAGATCTATCGTAACGGGCAGGGCGCCGTCGACATAAGAGGCGAGTACGAGATGGAGGGCAAGACCCGCATCGTGCTCACGTCCGTTCCCTACGCCGTCACGAAAGCGGATCTGGTCGAAAAAATCGCCGAACACATTGCCGAGGAGAATGTGCCGCAGCTCTCCGATGTTCGCGACGAATCGACCGAGGATGTCCGCGTCGTCCTGGAGCTGAAGCGCGGCGCTGATGCCGATGCGGCCATGGCGTATCTGTTCAAGCATACGTCCCTACAGACGCGCTTCCACGTCAATATGACGTGCCTGGTGCCGACGGAGAATTCGCAGGTGTCCGCACCGCAGAAGGTCAACCTACTGGGCATCCTTCGACACTTCCTCGCCTTCCGGATGGAAGTGGTCGTTCGCCGCCTTGAGTACGAGCTGCAGCAGCTTGAGAAGCGTATTCACATCCTGCGCGGATTCGAGAAGATCTTTGACGCACTGGACGAGGCCATTCGGATCATCCGATCGTCGGACGATAAGTCCGACGCGGCGCAGCGCCTCATGCATCGCTTTGGACTTGACGACGAGCAGGCCGACGCGATTCTCGAGATCAAGCTCTACCGCCTCGCGAAGATGGAAATCGAGGCGATTCGCAGCGAATTGGAAGCAAAGATGGCCCGGGCCACCGAGATCCGTACACTGCTTGAGGATGAAGCTGCTCGTTGGCAGATCGTTCGAGACGAGCTGGAGGAAGTCGCCGAGGCATACGGTACGGACCGGCGCTCAAAAATCGCAGGACCCGACGAGGTCCTCGAGTACACGGCCGAAGACTATATCATCGAGGAGGATTTCTACGTCATCGTCAGCCGTGACGGATGGGTGAAGCGGCAGCGTACCTACACGGACATTGCGAGTATTCGCGTACGCGAAGGGGACGAGACCGGATGGATCGTACCCTGTTCGACCCGCGAGACCGTCGGTTTTTTTACGAACTTCGGCAGGTGCTATACCATCCGTGCCGCTGATCTGCCGTCCACGACCGGTTACGGAGATCCCATCCAGAAACTATTTGACTTCTCGGACAAGGAACGCATTGTCGGTGTGGTCTCCTTCGACGAACGCGCGCTGCCGAGCCCGATAGAACCATCCGATCAGGAGCCGGAACTGTTCGACGCCGAAGGCAGCCCGTCTGAAACGCCCGATCGGTTCGTGATAGCGGTCACGAGCACGGCTCAGGCTGTACGGTTTACGATCGAGGGCTTCACGGACGTATCCACCAAGAACGGCAGAATGTACATGCGGCTCGACGACGGCGACCGGGTGGTCGGCGTTGACGTGGCTGCCGGAGACGAAAACGTGTGCATGGCCTCAAAAATCGGCCACGTTCTCATCTTCCCGATCGCACAGATTCCCGTCTTCAAGGGTGCCGCGAAGGGTGTTATCGCGATGCGCTTGAGCAAGGATGATCGCGTACTTGGCTTTGCACTGTCAAATGCAGCCCGGGATGGGCTCGAGGTCGAAACGAGTCGCGGCAGGAGGGAGATCGTCCGCACGACGAAATTCGAGGTGACGAATCGCGGCAATAAGGGCAAGCTGATTATCCGGCGCGGCCATCTAGCGCGCGTCATTCCTACACCGGTTGAAATACGTCTCAACGGACAAAGTTGATGTTTCCAGTGAATCATCGACGACGTGCACGCATGAGTCCCATCCCCGATAAACCCGTTCCTGCCGGCATAGCCCCCGTCCAGATCACGTCACCGATATGTCAGAAGTAGCAACCCGAGCGTACACCGGCGCCGATATACAGGTGCTTGAGGGTCTTGAGCCCGTCCGAAAACGTCCTGGAATGTACATAGGTGGGACGGGTAAGCCCGGCCTTCATCATCTGCTCTGGGAGATTGTCGATAACGCGGTCGATGAGGCAACGAATGGCTATGCGACCCACATTGAGGTCATCCTTCACGAGGACGGACGAAGCATTACCGTGGTCGACAATGGGCGGGGCATCCCGGTCGACAAGCATCCAACCAAGAAGGTATCGACGCTCCAGCTCATTCTTACGACGCTCCACGCGGGTGGAAAATTCGACCAGACCAACTATATCACGTCGGGGGGACTTCACGGCGTCGGGGCATCGGTCGTGAATGCGCTCTCAGAGGAGATGATCGCCACCGTAAAGCGAGACAACGCCACGTGGAGGCAGCGGTACGAAAAGGGAATTCCCGCCTCAAAGGTCGAAAAGGTCTCTTCAGGCACTCGAGGGACGGGGACGTCCATCTACTTTCGACCCGATCCGGAGATATTCGAAGACGTCGAATTCGACGTCAACAATATCAAGGAGACGTTGGACGTCAAGACCTATTTGAATGCGGCGCTGAAGATCGTCTTCAAAAATGAGAGAACCGATGAGCGCATCGACTTTCACCACGAGGGCGGCATCTCAGAGTATCTCGATCACGTCGTCGAGCAGTTAGGGGAGCGTCCCGTTCACAAGGAGCAGTTTCTCGAGCGTCAGGAGGCATTGGAAGACGGGGCGCGTGTGGAAGTCGCACTACAGTGGACGGAAGCGCCCAAGGAGAACGTGCGCTCGTTCGTCAACGGTATTCCCACCATAGTTGGCGGCACGCACGAGCAGGGCTTCCGCGACGCCGTTCGTAGCGCGGTGCGTTCGTACATGGAAACCCACGACATGATGCCCAAGAACCTGGACATCTCGGCGGACGACATTCGGGAAGGTCTCGTTGCCATCCTTAACATCTTCATGGTCGACCCGCAGTTTCAGGGACAGACGAAGGAGAAGCTGAACAATCCGGAAGCACGATCGCTCGTTGTCACCTCAATTCGCCTCGAACTGGAGCAGTTTCTGAATGCTCATCCGACGACCGGCGAAGCTATCGCTACTCGCGTCATTCAGGCAGCGAAGGCACGTCACGCTTCACGGGCAGCCGCTCGTACAGCCCGCAAGAAGACGAGCGT
>CAZQAS010000074.1:14271-17130 GCA_964591285.1 uncultured Rhodothermales bacterium | reverse complement strand
GATCGTCTCCGGCTGTGACACGGCTTCTGTCCCAGACGAGCCAGTCGAGTTGGCCTTCTCTAAAATGGATGTGGCATCCGATCTGTTCTTTGCACCTTCTGGAGGATACGTTTTTCGGGATTCCACATCCTGGAATGAGACGGTCAAGAAGTGGTGGGACCTTATGTACACTTGCGACGAGAACGGGTGCCATGAGATTCCTCCTCCTCGCTACAACTTTGAAGACAGCTTAATGATGGTCGTTGCCCATGGAACCATTGCGTGTAGCCACTCGGGAGGTAGCGTCAAACGGATCGTCGCAGACGATGACGCTGTACACGTCGAACTCGAGCCCTTGACAGAACTAGACCCCGCGTGCTTGGCGGCGGTGCCTCTGAACCATTTCGTTCGAGTGGCCCAGAAGGATATCCCCAGAGACCTTCCTGTCGAATTTGGCCGAGATGAGTCGTAGAGCACGTTCTGCATAGCGAACTCCTCGGCCGCACGATGAGCGTCGTGCCTGGAAGCTTAGTACCACTATTCGCACCTCCGTCAGCCGTCATCATACGTGCGCCAGGTGAGGCGCGACCCGCTGAGCAGCAATACCCGCCGCTCCTGCCGACATCCTGCTGTCGTCGCGGTTATGGAACGTCGCGCGCACCAACGAGGAGGCAGTCGACGTTGGAAAAGTTAGCTTCTAGGTCTACTGCTCTGGCGCCTGAGCCTTGTAAGGAAGGCACACTTCCGAGGTGGTGACCTCCGTCCGAGAATCGAGTTGGATTCGACGGCCCACCCGTTATCTGTGGCTCAGAGGGAGGGGATCAGCTTGGAAGAAGCGCTTGTAACACTCGCGAGGAGCCGTTCGTCCTTTGAGGTGTGCGTACATGCGACGTCTTCCTACTCAGACGTCTTCCTACCAAATAGCGCCCGAGCTTCTCCATGCACCACTTGCGGTATTCCTTTCTGCTGCTGTGCTCTGTTCTCCTCTCCGTTCCAGTCCAGGCACAGTCCGCTAACGGCGGGGCGGCTAGCTCAGACGAGGTGATCTTCTCCAACAAAGACGTTTCACTCGCCGCCACGCTGTGGCTTCCCGCCGGTTCAGGCCCATTCCCCGGCGTCGTGATCGTCCACGGTTCCGGCCGCAGTGACCGGTCAAATCCCTGGACCTCAGCCTACACCGACGCACTCGTCGATAGAGGAATCGCGGTTCTGCATCCGGACAAACGGGGCTCAGGCGCATCCGGCGGCAACTGGCGAGAGGCAACGTTTTTCGACCTCGCAGACGATGCCATCGCCGCCCTCGACTTGCTGCGTGCCCATCCGGAAGTGGATACGTCGCGCGTCGGACTAATCGGATTCAGTCAGGGAGGCCACATCGTTCCAGTAGCGGCCACGCGCTCTCCGGCCGTCTCCTTTGTGATCAATGTCTCCGGCTCGGTAGTCTCGATGGTAGATCAAATCGGCGACGAGCTTCACAAGATGGGGGAACAGGAGGGGCTCACGGAGGACCAACTGGAAACGATCCAATCCATCCATCTTCAGGCCGTACAATTTGTGCTGACAGGCGATGATTGGGAAAGTTATTCAACCGCATTGGCCGAGGCGAAAGAAGGGCTTCTAGGGGATTCAGAGGTCGTTGAAGGATTTCCAACCGAGCTAGATTCTCCCGCCTGGGACTTCCTTCGAGCCATCGGGGATTTCGACCCGTTGCCTTACTGGCGCGACGTCGACGTTCCGGCGCTCTTCATATACGGCGGGCGTGATGAGAACGTGGACGTATACAAAAGCGTGGACATCATTGGGGAGTCATTGACGCCGACGGGACTGTCATACAGTCTGCTCCTGTTCAGGAACAATGGACATGCGCTCTTTCGGGAGGACGCGATTCAGTTCATCGTACGATGGATGCTGGAGGAACTCTCAAGTAACCGAGGCGGGCAATAACGACAAGAAGCAGCCGGGAACGGGCCGCCTTCGTCGGACAGCACCAGCAGACTTGGCTGATTGTGTACCTCTTGAAGCGACCTTGTCCTGGGTTTCAGCTGAAGGGGTAGAGAGCCACCATCTGCAGATTTTTGCGTACCTTTTTTCGGCACCGGTTATCTACCTCGTTATACTGCTAGCAACACGAACAACTAGAGGTGCCGATGAGAACAGTAATCTGGTCAATGGCGGTACTGGTTGCGTTAGTCATCATTGTGGCATCGGTTCTGAAGGCGAAGGAGCCGGCGCGCACCGACACAGCCGTGCCGCAAGGCGAGATGACGGTGGAACGGGCGGCACATCAAGCCACAGCTCTTACGACCGGCGAGATACTCGTTACTGGAGGTTGCGCCGGCCGTAGCTGCGACGTTACCCACGCCTCGGCCGAACTCTATGACCCCGCTACGGGGAGCTTCCGCCCCGTGGCACCGATGAGTTCGCCGCGGTCCGGTCACGCGGCGGTAGCCCTCCCCGATGGGCGAATCCTGGTTATGGGCGGATGGACGGGGCAGCACGCCACCGCCAGCGCGGAAGTCTTTGAGCCCGGGACCGGACGCTTTTCCACTGTGGGCGAGATGGTAGCCGCACGCATGAGCCCCGTGGCTGTGTCCCTCCCGGACGGCCGCGTGCTGATCCTGGGGGGTGAGGAGCGTATGGGCGCGCCGTTGGCCTCCGCGGAGGTCTTCGATCCGTCAACGGCCACCTTTTCAGCGGTGGCTGAGATGCAGGTGCCGCGAGGCTCCCATGTGGCCATTGCACTGGCAGACGGACGCGTGTTGGTGACGGGCGGCCACCGGGCTCGGGGCGACATCCTGCGATCGGCAGAGATTTTCGACCCAGCTAGGGGTGAGTTCCTGCCTACAGGGGAGATGACCATCCCTCGCCATAAACACGCTG
>CAZQAS010000074.1:0-14171 GCA_964591285.1 uncultured Rhodothermales bacterium | reverse complement strand
TCGGCGTGGCTGGTAGATGCGGACCTCCTAACCGCAGACGATCTGTGATAAGGCTCCGATACGCGACCAAGGGCGATGCGGCGCTCCTGCGTCACTGGGATGAACAGCCCCACGTCGCCGCAGCCGATCCGAACGACGATTGGGGATGGGAGGAGGAGCTTCCACGCAATCCCAAATGGCTAGACCTGCTAATCGCCGAGCTTGACGAGTGGCCGATCGGGTGGGATGCCCAGCTAGCAATAATGACATGCCGATGAAAAACAAGAATTCCAAACCGAAGCTTCTCTCCGGAGGAAATCCACAGATCCCCAAGGGTGATGGCGACGAGCCCGTTCAGGCATACATCGAGGCGATGCCCGAGTGGAAGCGCGACGTGGGGCGGCGACTCGATGAGCTCGTCGAACGAACCGTACCGCACGTCAAGAAGGCCGTGCGATGGAACTCACCGTTCTACGGAGTCGAAGGAAACGGCTGGTTCCTTAGTTACCATTGCTTCACGAAGTACGTCAAAGTGACCTTCCTCCGCGGTAGTGCGCTGGACCCGATGCCGCCCGTGGCTTCCAAACACCCCGAGGTGCGGTACTTCCACATCCATGAAGGTGACGCCTTGGAAGAGACGCCGCTTAAAGAATGGATAAAGCAGGCATCAGAAATTCCCGGGGAGCCCGTGTTCTAGCTGTGTGGTACGATCTGTTCTCCCTCTTATACGACCGCGCACTCGAGGACCTCTACGCCCCGTTCCGCCCCGCCGCCGTTGAGGCACTTCGCCTCTCCGATGGGGTAACCATCCTGGATCTCCCGTGCGGGACTGGACAGGATTTGGACCTCCTCGTGCCGGCCGTCGGGTCTACCGGCACCGTGCTCGGCGTGGACCGGTCGGGTGGAATGCTTCGCAAGGCCCGGCAGCGTGCGGCACGTGCGGGTTGGGACAACGTTCTGCCAATCCACGGCGGCCCACGTTGACGCGGACCTGCTCGCGGACGCGCTGGGCATGTCCGAAGTGGACGGCGTCCTGTGTGCGCTGGGGCTGACGGTGCTCCCCCAATGGGAGGCGTCGTTCGAGGGACTTTTCTCACTGCTTCGTCCCGGTGGCCGGTTCGTGCTGTTCGACGTCTACGCGCCGGAGCGGACACGGGAGACGCGGTCGGTCGAATTCGTGGCGCAGGCCGACCTGTCGCGGACGGTGTGGCGCCCACTTGCTGCACGGAGCGACGACTTCGAGCGGGAAGTGCTACCGGCCGATCTGAGGAAATTCGGGGGTGAGCTGTATGTGGCGTCGGGCACGAAGAGGGCGTCCTAACCCGCCGCAGCACGTCGATCCCAGCGTTCACGGCCTTGCTCATCTCACCGTTGGCGTGAGTCCCTCCCGTAGATTGGCGAGTTTGGCGCCGCAATGCAATAGATAGCCTTAGCAGAGAGCAGTACACGACTGGCCGGTAGTAGACACCGCTCACCACCTGTAATCTGTTACAATCGTGTAACGCTACCGAAGTTCAGCGGGCGGGTATTAGTTTGTCAACCACTGCTCTTGCTGAATGCGACCCTGTAACAGCTGCTCATGACCCGCGACGGCAGGCACCGGGACACCAGCGTACATTTCGGCGAAGGAGAGCTCTCGAGCAACTCGTTCGTCGACGCCATGCGCGCGCTCCCTGTGTCGATCGCGCACACGGATCGCGACCTCCGGTACACTTGGCTCTACAATCCGACGGCTAACCCCGCCATCAGCGCGGCTCTTGGCAAGCAGCTTGTCGAAGTGGTTGCTACGGAGGGCTCCCGCAACGTTATGGCGGTGAAACGCAAGGTGTTGCAGACCGGTGAGCGCGTCGAGCTGCAGTTTAGCGCCCACCACGAGGACGGTCCCCACACGTTCCGCATGTCCGTGGATCCTCTCAAGGAGGATGACGAGATCGTCGGCGTCTCAACCGTCGTTATCGACTTGACGCCGACGCTGCGCGCAGAGGCATCCCTCATCGAATCGGAAGAACGCTTCTCGAAAGCATTTCGCGCCAGTCCCGATCCGCTGGCCATTTCCGATCCGGACGGCCGGTTCGTCGAGATCAACGCCGCCTTCGTGAAGATCCTTGGCTACACGCGCGACGAGGTGATCGGCCGTACGACGAAGGACCTCGGTGTATACCTCGATCCGAAGGCTCGGGACCGTATTCGCGCCGACTTTCTCGCAAACGGCTACGTCCGCGATTTCGAGGTCGATCTCATCAACAGAGCTGGTGACGTCGTTCACGGACTCGTCTCGGGTGAGATCATCGACATCGACGGCCGCCGCTTTAACCTGGCGATCTTTCGCGACATCACGGACAGGAAACGGGCTGATGAGGCACGGCAGGCTTCGGAGGACGCCCTCCGGGAGAGTGAAGCGCGCCTCCGCTCCATGAATGAGGAGCTCGAAGCGCGCGTGCGCGAGCGCACGGAAGAACTCGTCCGGGCCAACCGAGAACTGGAGGAACGCAACCGGGAGCTGCAGAGCTTTGCCTACGTGGCTAGCCACGACATGCAGGAGCCGCTCCGGAAGGTGCAGACATTCGCCGATGTGATACGGAACGATTTCGCGTCGTCGCTGCCGAGCGATGGCACGGCCTACCTCGATCGCCTGCAACACTCGGCAGCGCGCATGTCGCAGGTGCTCTCGGATCTCCTCGCATTCTCACGCGTCACGGCCGAGCCTCAGGCGACAAGTGAGGTCCGCTTAGATGACGTCGTGCGCGACGTGCTCGAAGACCTGCAGCTCGCCGTCGAGGCGGCCGACCCCGACTTCGAGATCGATGCGGACGTGATCATCCGAGCGGACGAGGCGCAGGTCCGGCAGCTTCTCAATCACCTCATCATGAACGCGCTCAAGTACCGACGGAACGAAGGGCGATGTCGCATCTCGATCGGCGTACAACTCGAAGCGACACCGGACGGTGAGGTCTGCCGAATTGAGGTTGCCGACAACGGCATCGGATTCGACATGCGCTACGCCGAAAAGATATTCGAGCCGTTCCAGCGCCTTCACGAGCGAGGATCGTACCCCGGGACGGGCATGGGACTCGCCATCTGTCGACGGATCGTCCACCGCCACGGCGGAGCAATTTCCGTCGACAGCCGGTCCGGTGAGGGCAGCCGGTTCACGATCGTTCTCCCCTCAGATGGTGACGGTTTCGATCGGGACAGAAGGCCTGCGTATCTCACCGACGGTACAGCGGACAGCGAGGCCGCGCAACCGCCGGATGATCAGGACCGCGATGGAAGCCCTCTGCATGAAATCGCACCCAAGACCGCGGACGTGGATGGCACTCCTGAGATAGAGATCGACGATGCAGATTTGCCGCCCGCGACGACCTAGCTGGCGAGGCCGCCGAGCCAACGTTGCACCGGTCGACGGATCGCACAGGTAGCCTGCTACAACCGCCACCGCTGCCGGCCGACGAAGGGCTCGACCGCTCCTGCCATCCCGAGCGCTGATTTGGCCAACTTGGCTGGCCATAGTGTTGTCCTATCGGGTCCTATTCTAGGTGAACCATCTGCTGCGTTTGGGTCGCGTCACCGGCCTGCAAACGCAGGAAGTAGAGCCCCGCGGGCAAGTTCCCACCGCTGAATCGGACGTCCTTCCGACCAGGTTCTTGCCGCTCGTTGACGAGCGTACCAACCTGCCGCCCGAGAACGTCGTACACGCGAAGAACGACATGGACCGGTCGCGGCAATTCGTATCGGATCGTCGTTTCTTCGTGGAACGGATTAGGGAAAATGCCGTGCAGCGCGAGCTCGCTTGGTACGTCTTCGTCGGCCGTACTGACGAAAGTGCCACGGATGAAGGTAAGGCCGACGGGCTCGCTGAACGTCGTGTGATGTCCGTCGGTAGCGGAAACCTGGAGGTACGCCGTCATCGATCCACCAGGTGACACATCGTTTGAGTCCAGGACGGATGCAAGCGATCCGAGTTCGACTTCCGCAATCGTGGCCGTGTCGACCTCGGCCTCGAGCAGGATGTCATCAAATTCCTCGGTCGGCGCGAGCCGCCATCCATAGCGAAGCGTATCGCCGTCTTCGTCCTCGCCTTTGGCCCATTCGATCTGCAGAACCGAAGCGGGGTCGGCGGGATCTTCATCATCCCCTCCAATCAGCACCGTACCGTCCGGCGAGACAATTGGATCGTCGGGAAGAGTGGGGGGCGTGTTATCCGGTGACGTCGACCCGAACTCGTAGGCGCCGAGATCGATGGTGCCGCCGGCTACGCGCGGGCTCCCCATCACGTCGTTAGCCTCTGAGTTGTAGGCGGGGTCGCCCGCGTCGATGGCCGGACTCCCGTCCGCGAGGTGAAGTCCATCGTCATCGGTGGCGAAAACGCCGTCGGGTCCGGCGATGCTCGTGGCGTCCACAAAGCCCGGCTCGGCCGTTACGATCGCTTCGCAGTTTACCGCGAGCGGGCAATCGTTCTCGACGAGGCTGCTGAAGATCTCGATCTCTCCTTCGACGTCGATTCTGTAGCTGTTGTCTTGCTCTTCGAGATCGTCGGTGTTATTCCAGTCGATCGAGTTGTAGATCATCACCTTCGCGCTTCCATCGAAGCCGCCGCCAGTGTTGCCGTACGTCCGGATCACCGCGCCCTCCTCGGCTCGATTGCCGTAGAACGTCGCGTTTCGGAAGATTACGTCGGATATTCCGCCGAAGCCGCCGGCGTTCGAATTGTCGATGACGCCGCCGGCGCTTTGCGCCTCGTTTCCGGCGAAGACGACGTTCGTGAATTCAGGACGCGCGATTCCCTGGAGGCCGGCCCACACTTCGACGGCCCCTCCACGGCCTGCGGAATTGTTTACAAAAGCAGCATTCAAGATGGTGGGGGACGAGAGCCCGTCCTCGGCATTGACGTACATGGCGCCGCCGTAACCTGCCGAGTTATTCTCAAACACGACGTTGGACAGGTAGGCACTGGCGCTCCCACCTTCGCGACCGTCGAGAAACAGCGCGCCCCCCTGGTTGTCGGCGTGATTGTCTCGGAACGTGACATTCCGGATCGCGATGGAGCACCCGCCGCTGAAGGTACCGTAAATGCCGCGGCCGTCGCAGTAGAAACCACCACCGTTCTCGCCGTTGCCCTCGCCCTCGGCCGACCCGCCGAGAACGGTCACGCCGTCGAGCACGGTGGAGGAGCCCAGACTTCGCGCATAGATCACGTGATCGGCGCTGCCGGTGAGGATCGTTTCGTACAGCAGCGGATCGCGTGCCGATCGCTGCGTCTCCGTCCCCGCGAACCCACCGTATATCTTATCGCCGCTTTCGAGTTCGAACGGCGTCTCATCATTCGAATACGTTCCTTCGGCAATCCATATTTCCGACTCTTCGTCTTCGAGCGCATCGAGCAGGCTCGTGTAGGCGTCAGCCCAGGAGGATCCATCTTCGGTTCCCGTCGCGGTATCGTCGACGTATACCGGATCCGGCGGCGCGAGTGATACGTGGAGGCCGATCTCGCCGACATCGTCCCCGTCGTAGCCGGAAATACGGATGTGGTATGTGTCACCAGACATCACATCCACTACACCTCCGGCGTCACTATCCGTACAACCGAGGCTCTCGAGGGGGTGTTCGGAGCCCGTCCACAGGCTGAGCACCAGGTCGAAGTCCGAGTCGCCCGTGTCGATCGTCAGCGCACCTTCTTCATCGGCAGTGTAGGTCCACCACACGGATCCCTCCTGCGGGCTCTCGGTACCGCACGAGGGCAGCACCTCGTCGGCTTCGATCGTCGCG
This sequence comes from uncultured Rhodothermales bacterium, assembly GCA_964591285.1. Lineage (GTDB taxonomy): Bacteria > Bacteroidota > Rhodothermia > Rhodothermales > VXPQ01 > CAZQAS01. The sequence goes on along the minus strand of CAZQAS010000074.1, from coordinate 8,426 downwards.
CCAACATTCGAACCGCTATCCGTAAACGGCAACGACGGAATGACGGTGGCATCCGCGAAATCGTCATTTGGCAGCGGCGACGCGAGTGACACGCCGAGGCTGATATCACCCTCGCCCGATTCGCTGTAGCCGGAGACGCGAATGAAGTAGGATTCCCCGGCTGATACGTTCCGACTGAGGTGCTCCGGGCTGTCGTCGCTGCACGCGACTTCTTCCAGTGGATGTTCGGTGCCGGTCCAGAGGCTGAGCACCAGATCAAAGTCGGAACCGTCGGTGTCGACATTGAGGACGCCGTTTTGCTGAGCGTCATAGACCCACCAGACCGAATTGAGTGCACCGGAGCTCGAACTACACTCGGAGGACACTTCGTCGGGTTCGCCCGTCGCGCCAACATTCGTTGTCTCGTCGCTGAAGGGGAATGACGTGATTTCCACGGCGTCGGCGAGGTCGTCGTTGTTCAGCGACGGAAGTAGCGACGCGTTCAGCCTGACGTCACCCTGATTCATACTTCGGAACGTGCCGGCAATTCTAATGAAGTACGTTTCACCCGTAACTACGGGAAGGCTGACGTCGGAGGTCGTCCCGCTCTCGTCACATGCGAGTTCGGTGAGTGGATGATCGGAGCCGGTCCACGCGCTCAGCGTTGTGTAGATCGCCGATCCCTCGGTGTCCACGACCAAAACGCCGTTCTCCGATGCCGTGTATTGCCACCAGACGGAATTGTCCGCTTCGTCCTGGCACGAAGGCATGACCTCGTCGTTTTCCATCGCCGCTCCGACGTTTGAGCCCGTGTCCTCGAAGGGCAGTGACGGAATGTCGATGGCGTCGGCGAGGTCATCGTTCTCGATCGGAGCCGCCATCTCGGCATTCAAAGTGATTGATCCCTCGACCGACAGGTTTCCGGATGAAATTCCAGCCACCCGTATGTAATATTCCTCGCCCGTGGCCACCGCAGCGTGCACGGTCGTCTCGTCGAGCGAGCTTCCCTGGCCCGCGCACACTTCTTCCGTAAGTGGATGCGTGTCGCCGGTCCAGATACTTAGCGTGGTGTTAAAGGACGATCCGTACGTGTCGACGGTAAGTATGCCGTCCTCCGTGGACGTGTACTTCCACCAGACCGAATTCTCCTCGTCGCCGACTGCGGCGCACGAAAACGCCGCCTCGTCATCCTCCGGCCCGGCGCCATAGTTGAAGCCGGAGCCGGTAAACGGAAGGGAGGTGATTTCGATGGCGTCGGCCAGGCGGTCGTTCGGGAGCGGCGGCTCGACGGATACATTTAGCGTGATGTCCCCCTGCTGGCTGGACGTGGTGCCCGCCACACGGACGTAGTACGTCGTTCCTGCGGCGACGACCGCACCAAGTTCCGACTGCACAGTGTTACCCGCATTGCGATTGTAGGCTTGCTCTTCAAGCGGGTGCCCGGCGCCGGTCCAGATGCTTAAGGTCGTGTTGATGTTCGAGCCGTAGGTGTCGACGACAAGCGTTCCGTCGTCGGAAGGCGTGAACGACCACCACACCGAGGCATGGCCCACGCCGGCCTCGTCGTCTTCGATGGTGGCATCAATGTTGGTGGCCGAGTCGCTGTACGGCAAGGACGTAATGTCAACGGCATCAGCGAGATCGTCGTTTGTCGGCTGTGCAGCGGCCTCTTCGACCACCAGAGGTACGATGGTGAGCGAGAACGTAAAGAAGAGGATGAAGGCATTTAGTCGTCGTAGCGCAACGTGCATCACATTCTGGATTATGAAGAATCATCATTCGAATTAGCCTGATTTGTCGCCACGGTCGAAGACCATGCACGCTTCAGGTAGTCCGCCGCGCCGAATGCTTACTTCGTTGCGCGGCGCTGTCGCGAGCCGCGTTACCAATGGTGTGTTTCTGTGTTGTGGCTGACGGGCCGCGAGAGTGCTGACCGTGCAGCGGGCCGCGATCTGAGATTGTTCAATCGCCGGCGTAAGGCTCGCAGTAAATGGATCTAGCCGGAGATTGGAAGCCGCTGTCGTCTGGTCGGGGCGAAGATTCGGGACCGCTTGGTGACGACCGTCCGCTGGCTATCCGTCGGGTGGGGGTACGGGTGGCGTCAGCAGGATTGGACGGCGATGTCACGACCTTCTTGAGCCCAACTTAACAATCACTGCCGCTCATGCAAGTCGAAGGCCCGATCGACGTCTCGCTATCCATTTGTCTCGCCATCCAAACGTCTGGCTCGGTCGACAGTGGCATGGACGCCCTAGCCAGTGGATCATTGATTTTCTGGACGAGCCATTTTCGATCGTCGGGACGCGACGAGGGCGCCGACCACACACGCGGTGAAGATGAGCCCTTCGATTCCAGCGAGGACGACCTGGGTCGTTCGTCCGAAGCGCACTTCCCCAAAGTAACGGCCGAATGCATCCAGCTGAAGTCTCGACTCCGAAAAGGAGTGGGCCAGCAGATCGAGACTTCCTCCAAGCAGGTGCCCTCCCAGCAGGGCGATTAACACCCCTATCACGGCCCCTGTCGCGGCCGCCACAGCAACAGGTCGCCACCAGGCCGGCTTATCGATTCCCCCTCCGAGGTGAGCTCCGAGCCCCACGGCGAGTCCGAGTGCAGCTCCTTCCATCCCGCCCGTGATCCCGGCAGGCGTCCGTCCGAAGAGCAGGTTGAATGCGTCGATGCCCAGCAGCTTCACGCTTCCGCCTATGAGCATGCCGCCCAGCACCGCTCCGGCAATGCGCCAGGCCTTCCGATCGCCTGCGGCGTATTCGGCCGCCGCCATCCCGGCACCTATTCCGAATCCGCCTACGGTACCGAGGAACCCGGTGAGACTGATTAGGACGAGCAGAACGGAGGCGGTTCCGAGCTCCTGATCGATGGGCGAGTAAGCAAGGCCGAAGCCGTAGAGCAGGCCCCCCAGCAGCCCGGCTACGGCGCCGCCCAGCATTCCGGCGAGCGCCGTCGCCATGGCCGTGGAAAACGCCGACTCGCTCCGACCGGTAAGGTTCGTCGCGTAGGCGGATCCCTCGGCCTCGGCTGACATCGAGGCATCTCGCGCGTCGTCGGGATGCCCTGCATCGCCCTGAGACACAGAAACGTGGGTCACCGAGTCCGGAGCACGGGCCGTGATGCTGCGGTCGGCGGTCGAGACATCTGCGATGAAGCGGTACCCATGCCGGGGGACCGTCTGGATGAACTGGGGATTCGAAGCGTTGTCGCCGAGCTGACGGCGGATTTCTTTGATGCACTGCGTCAGTGCACTGTCGCTGACCACGACGTCGTCCCAGACCTCCTCAAAAAACCGATCCTTCTCTACGAGGCGGCCATGCTGACGTACCAGAAGGACGAGTGCGTCGAAGTATCTGGCGCTGAGGTCCAGGCGTTCTTCCTCATATATCAGCTCGCGGTTAACGACGTCGAGGGTGAAGTCGCCGAAGCGGTAGATCGGGGTATCCTGCACGATGCTCACGAAATGCTCAGATGTCGCTCATGCCGCTCACGGGCTCTGGAGGCATATTACGGCCGAGTGTTCACGCCTGCAACGCGGGAGTGACCTCGACGGAACTCACAATGACCGAATACGACGATACGACCATGACGCTTAAACAAGACATCGAGACGGCGAGCGGAGATGCTGCCGCTCTTGAACGTCTCTACAGGAGTTCGCAGGCAGAAGGGAACGAAGCTGCATTCATAGAAGCCCTTCGGCACTGCGAGAAAGAGCACCCCGGTGACGTCCTTATCGAAGCCTGGGCCCATCGGCTCGATTTGCCGGCGGAACGTGCGGAGCATGATGGCAGTCACGATCGGCGCTGGTGGATAGTCATCGGCGCGAGCGTTCTGCTTGGCATCGTGAGTGTCCTCCTGTCGCGCGGCAAGCCTCCGGTTCCCTTCCCAGACGAGGCAGACGTGCTCTTCTGGGTGGGGTGGGGTCCGCTCGTGGCGGTCGGCCTTCTCGGCTACCTTGCCTGGGCTCATCGCTCGACGACAAGCCTGGCGAGATATGCCGCTGCGGCCTTCGCCGTCATCGTAGCATCCCTCTACGTGGGGCTCACCATCGGTGCTAGAACCGATGACGTAGCGCTTCTGGGTTCCATGCACCTTCTGTTCGTTTCCTGGGCCATCGTCGGGGCGGCGCTCTGTCTCGGCTATGCGAATCCCGCAAGACAGGCCTTCGCATACCTCGTTAAGTCCGTCGAGATCGTGTTGACGGGGGGCATCTTCTTCGGAGCGGGGCTGATCTTCGTCGGGCTAACCTACGGCATCTTCGCGGTGTTGGGGATCGAGCTTCCCGAGGAGGACCTTCGGGTGGTCGCTGCCTGGGCGCTCGGTGCCGTTCCGCTGCTGGCAATCGGTAGCGTGTACAATCCCGCGGCGTCGCCCGCGTCGCAGGACTGGCAGGCCGGTCTGACGCGCACGCTGCGGATCCTCGCCCGGCTCTTACTCCCGCTCGCCCTGGGCGTGCTGCTCGTCTACGTCCTGTGGTTTATTCCGGTCTACTTCTGGAAGCCCTTTGAGGAGCGGGAAGTCCTCATCGTCTACAACGCCAGCATCCTGGCGATCATGGTCCTGCTGGCCGTCGTCGTCTCCGGCCCGGCCGACGCACGATCCGTTAGACGACAGTCTCTCTTCCAGTACGCCGTCCTCGGACTTGGCGGGCTCACGCTGATCCTGAACGTCTACGCACTGGCGGCGGTTGCCAGCCGGACGTTCGAGGCGGGGCTGACCCCGAACCGGTACGCCGTCATTGGATGGAATCTCACGACCCTGGTAATCCTGGCATCGGTGGGTTTCCGCCTCTGGAAGGGTCGCCGGGAGCCCTGGACGGCCGTACTTCGTGAATCGATAGGCCTGCTCGCGACGCTTGCTCTGGTCTGGGCCGTCTCGCTGTTGATTGCTCTGCCATTTTTAGGATGAGCGGTGAGCAGGGAATGCTCACAGAGATCTCAGAAGCTGCTCATGCCGCTCACGTCCCCCTGAAATAGGTTGGCCTCGGTCATTTGCCGGATCAAGGAAATGGCAGGAATCCACAGAGACACGACAATGCCAGAAAGACAGAGAGGAAAGGAGATGTCAGGAAATGCAAACAATGATGGCGGTCGTTCGGGAGGGCCTTGGAGGATCGACGCCTGGACCGCCGCAGGGCTCATATTGATGGTACCCTTCCTCGCGATGCAGTTTACCGATGAAGTGATGTGGGATGTGGCCGATTTTGCATTCTTCGGCGCCCTCCTTGTCGGTGCTGTTCTCGCCTATGAGCGGGTACCGACGAAGACAGGTAACGCCGCGTACCGAGCCGCCGTCGGCGTCGCGCTCACGGCAGCATTCATCCTCGTCTGGATGAATCTTGCCGTTGGGCTGATCGGGACCGAGGACGACCCCGCCAATCTGATGTACGGCGGCGTGCTCGCCATCGGAATCATCGGTGCCAGTATCGCGCGCTTCCAACCGGATGGAATGGCGCTCGCGTTGTTCGCGACGGCGCTCGCTCAGGCTCTTGTCGCCGTGATCGCGTTGATCGGCGGGTTGGGGTCCCCGTCGAGCGGGCCGGTAGAGATCTTGCTCGTGAATACGTTCTTCGTCGTGCTGTTTGTCGGATCGGCCTTGCTATTCATGGAGGCGGCAAGGGGGGATCCAAACAGGGTGGTCTAACTTTCCGCTGCACAGACAAAGCGATCTAATCACCTATAAACCTACAAAACAGCGTCCGCCTCGGCGACCTCGACGTGCTGAAGCAGAAGGAGGAGGTGCGCAGGGTGCTCGGCTATCTGCCGCAGGAGTTTGGTGTCTATTCGAAGGTTACTGCAGAGGACCTGCTTGACCCCCTCGCGCTGCTGGAGGGAAGCGCCGATAGACGAGTGGGTGAGGAGGGCGAGGATGACGACAACATCGACGCGGTGGATACCGAGAATGGAGCGCATATTTCGACGCTTCGTTAGCCCTGCTCACATGGATATCGGATCTCCGTCACGTCGCACATATGGACTGTTTGGACAACACCAGCGGTGCCACGAATGTATGAAGCTGCCAGGCGGGTTGATCGGGTACGAAGGCGTTGGCGTCAACGCTCGAGCCAACACATGTATTGGTACGTCATGATTAGAATAAAAATGGATCAGACCATCAAACGAAGAATACTCTCATGGATTACGTTCGCTCTTGCGTTGATTTCTGTGTAGGATATTGATCAACTCGCCTGGCGCCGAGGTCCGGCCGGCGTAACGAGGACTGCCTCAGTCACACCAACTGTCAATGGAGCGAATCTCGACCAGGCTACTGCTTACGAGTGCGATGCTGCTGCTCCTGTCCGCATGCAGTGCGAACGGCGTAGGCTCCTCGCACGAGGAGGGCTATCTTACCGGAGCGAGCGGTGCGTCATTGTACTACCAGATCGTCGGCTCGGGAATCGACACCCTGGTTGTCGTCCACGGAGGGCCGGGCGCCGGAATGAGCACGGTGATTCCCGGTTTCCGGCCGCTGGCCGAGCAATACGTGCTGTTGTTCTACGATCAGCGGGGCGGAGGCCGATCCGAGCTGCCGGCAGATACGACAGAGCTTCGCCCCCGATTCTTCACTGAAGACCTGGAAGCCGTCCGTCGCCACTTCGGGATTAGCCGGATGAACGTGATCACTCATTCGTTTGGATCCGTTCTGGTGGCCAGCTACGCCATGGAATATCCCGAGCGACTCAAGAGCGTCGTTCTTCACGGTGCAACGGGTCCACATCACGAAGAGGCGGTCGAAATCATACGGGCTAAGGCTGCGGCCGCTCCTCCGCCCATCGATACGACGCTATCCGGCCGGGCGTCGGCGCTTCTCGACAGCTTGCTGAATGGGACGGCTTCGGATCCGCTCGAGGCGTGTCGCGAGTATGAGAGGATCAACAACAGATTAGCTGCTCTGCGCGGTGAGCGGCAGTATGAAGCGACCACGTGTGATGCACCTGCGGATGCCGTCCGATACTACTATCGCTATACAGCGCAACTGGCACCGCGGTACTACAGAGGCTGGGACTTTACCACGGGCCTAGAGCAGTTGTCCGCACCCGTCCTCGTCGTGTACGGAGAGAACGACTCACTTGCCATCCCGGCACAACGTGCGTGGGCTTCGGCCGTACCGAACGGCGGTTTGCTGCTCGTTCCTGATGCAGGGAAAGGTGCCATCTCCGAGAATCCGGACTTCGTCGTTCGCGCCATCGATACATTCTTAAGCGGAAAGTGGCCGGAGAACACGATCCGAGGATGAGATCGTTCGAGGCGGAAAACCGGCGGGCAAAACCACCGCGAATTCGAACCACGGCCTACTGGTGTTTCGTGCTTTCGGCCATCACCTTAGGGGCTTGCGGAATTGGTGTTTTTCAGCTGCTCTCCGACGGAGTCGTCACGATCCGACCGGGCCATGAGTATCTAACTGGAGGAGCCGCCGAGGAAATGCTCATAGCCCTCGGTATAGTCGGCGCCGCGTTCGGTGTCATCGGTATTCTCATGCTGCACCGCGCCAGGCGCCTGTCCGATCATTTACAGGGTACTGCTTCAGGACGTGAGGCTCGATGAGCACATCCCCGAACTTGATCATCCTGAATCACCGGCGAATGTTTAACGAGACCGGACCGGCCACTTGACCGCAGATCTGCAGGCCATAGAGCAGCAACGGCAGCGATGGATCGCCGCCGTAAATGCGCGCGACGTCGATCAGTACGTCTCGCTGCTGACGACGGACGTGGTTTGGTTTCCTCCTGGGCAGCCGGCCCTCCATGGCAGGGAAGAGTTCGAGGCATGGGTACGGCCGTTTTTTGAGCGGTTCAGGTACGAATTCAGCATTCTAGAGCCGGTGGTTCGAACGGCGGGTAACTGGGCCATTGAGCGGGGGCTATTTCAGTCAAGTATGACCGCGCAGACCGAGGAAAGCGCCGGCAAGCACTCCGGTCAATATCTCGTGATCTGGCGGAGGGAAGACGTCTGGCGTATAGAACGATACGTTGATCTGGGTGCATCGTTGGAAGAGACTACGTAGCCTCTTTTCCGCGTATCCCGCGTTCCGTCCGTTGTCGCTTATATCCGTTATGGGATTCTCATGGAGGATGACCTGACAGACCGGCGCCGCATACGCGGCGCACCTACTTCGGTCACGGCCTTCGTCGGACGCGCGTCCCGCGGCCCCGTGGACTCTCCGATTCCCATCCGGAGTTTCGGCGCGTTCACGCGACAGTTCGGCGGGCTATCAGGTCCAATGAGCTATGCGGTTCACCAGTTCTTTGAGGCCGGCGGCTTCGAAGCGCTCATCGTTCGCGTCGCAAACGCCGCCCACATAGGCGATGTCCCGCCTAGGTCCGGCGACGGCCCTATCACGGACATCGATATCGCCACAGGCCCCACACTCAAAGCTGACGGCAGGGGGATCTATGCGCTCGACAAGACGGAGAGCTTCAACCTGCTCGTCATCCCGCCCTA
>CAZQAS010000073.1:0-17171 GCA_964591285.1 uncultured Rhodothermales bacterium | reverse complement strand
GTCTCCACGAATCGCAGGTGCTCGAGCAAGTATTCCAGATGATCCACACCCAAGCGCGACCAGACGTTGTAGAGGCAGTCCTGTCCCACGATCCGAAGATAAGCGAGCTGGTTCGGCCCGCTGCCTCCCTCCGGTCCGTATCCGGCCGAGCTGCCGTCGGCCCACCTCCGGCTGAACGGCCACTCGTCGTAGGTTGATTCGTCGTGCTCCGTGCCGGTTCCCGCGACACCGAACGCGCTCCGCAGCTGCGGCATATCGTACGCGACGGCCCAGCCGCCGCCGAACTGCGCGCTGCGAGGCGACGCCTCCTCGCCTCGGCCCAGCGCGTCCGGCGCGATCAGCGCGCACGACGCTCGGTTTTCCGCCTCGCGCCATTCACGGACGTAGACCGGCGGCACGTCATCCGACGAAAGCCCAGCCTGGTGCCACGGCGCCGGAGCCGGCGGGGGCTCCTCGAAGGGCGGCGGCTGCGGCAAATCGTCCGCGGGTGCATCCCCGTCGGGACTGGAAACGTCCGAGGACCGGCACGACGCAAGCACGAAGACCGCCGCAAGGAGTATCAGCGCTGATCTCGTCGTGCCCATCGATGGTTCCCGCTTGCTGAATCCGGCATGTTCCACGTCTGGTTGCCCCTTTCGGACATCATAATGATACATCTTTGGTAGTGCGCATCCATTCAGTTTTGTTAGGTACGCATCCATTCAGTTTGGTAGGTAAGCATCCATTCAGTGCTCCGTTGGCACCAGGGCGTCCGTATATGATGCGATCGGCGTGATCGGCTCGCCTCCGAGCGATTCGTAGTAGAGCGCGACGTCGCGCATCTGATCCTCCGACAGCAGGGAAGCCGTCCGCTGCATCAGGTGCGCGTAGGCCGAGCCTCCCCGCTTTTCGGTCTTAAAGAGCTTGAGTTGCAGCAGCAGGTATTCGGCGTACTGGCCGGCGAGCGCGGGATAGAACGGATTTGTGCGGACGGCACCCGGCCCGTGGCAGTCCTGACAGGATGGGATCTTCTCGGCAGGAATGCCTTGACGGGCGATCTCCCGGCCTCGCGAGATCGATTCTGCAATTTCCTGCGGGATCGCGTCTACGCCGAGCGTATCGCCGCCGGCATCGATGAGACCCTCGTCGCCATCGCCCGCATCGTCGTCGGCGGCGTCACCCCCTCCCAACCCTCCTCCTGATCGCAGCGCCGGCTGCACGCTGGCGCCTTCGAAGTAGGTGGCGATCGCGCGCATCTCCTCCGCCGTCAGAGCGGCAGCGATCGGCTCCATCATCCCACTGTGGCGCTCGCCGCTCGAATAGGCGAAGAGCGCCGCGTAGAGGTAATCCGCCTTCTGGCCTGCCAGTCTCGGAAAGGCGCTCAGCTCGCGGCCTCGACCGCCCTCTCCGTGACAGCGGCGGCACGAAACGACGACCGAGCGTAGGTCCGTCGGCAATCCGCCGATCGGCGCGGCAGGTGGAGAGTCCACAATCGAATCCGCCACAGCGACCTGCTCGACGCTCTGTGCTGTCGTATCGGTCACCCCTGCCGGCTCATCCCCTCGTGATGCGCCCCGCTCATCCCGATCGGCGAAGACCAATCGCTGATATTCGGGCACCGTCATGTCAGGCAGCCGCTGCAGGAACGCCACGACGGACCAGACCTCATCATCCCGCTCCAGAGACGGAAAGGCCGGCATTCCGGTGAATTTCACGCCGTGCTTCACGATGTAGAAGAGCTCGGCCGCACTCCACTCGGGAACCACGGATGGCAGCGAGGGCGGCTGCGGAGTCATCTGTTTCGGAACGCCGGGCTGGAGGTCACCCACGCCGCCGTGACACGGGCGGCAGCCGGTCTCGTAATGACCGGCACCCTTCAGCACAAGGTCGGCATCCTCGAGCGGCGGCGGATCGATCCCCATCGAGTACGTAGACACCGACCGCTCCATCGAGAACTCCAGGAACCAGCGCGTGATCGCGAAGTGGCCGGAACTCGCCTTGATCGAAATGACGCCCGAGGCCGCCGCGAGAAATCCGGCCAGCGCGAGGAATGGCAGCAGCACGGCGAAGCGTTTGAAGAATCCTTTCCATCCATAGACCCAGAACGGCAGGTTCTCGCGAGCGCGTTCCGAGCGCGCCGGCAGTGCGCGCTTCTTGCGCAGGCGACGACCCGCCAGGAGCCCGCCCAGGAAGACCGCTATGCCTCGGAAGATGCGCATCAGGTGCCTTCCCGGCCTGTGACGATGCTTGGCTCCTGTGCCGACGTACTCGACCGCCCGCCGATCGCCGCATCCGTCGTCGCCGGCGATCCCCAATCCCGCAGTATGCCCGCCGTCAGGTACAGTCCCCCGGCGAGATACGATATCCCCCCGACCAGCAGCATGATGGCCCCGCCGAGGTGCTGATCCTCCAGTGGCGTCAACCCTGCGAACGGCAGCCAGGCGCCACCCCACTCGGCGACTCCAAAGCCGCCCGCATCCGGCCCGCCGAGCTCTAGACCGGACGCACCCGCGCCATGGTAGATCGGACGAGTGGCCAGCGCAAGGAGCGCGCCGAGAAGCGTCATGTGCATCGCGGTCAACAGCAGCCCGATCACGCCGCCCGCCGCGCGCCGCCTGTCGCCGCCGCCGCCGAACGCCGACAGCCAGACCAGCAGGCCGGCCGCCAGAAACATCCCCTGCTCGGCCGCGAGCCCCATCCAACTGCCGCGGGCCACGTGGTGGAGCCCCGGCGCATGCCATCCCCAGACGATCACCAGCTCCACCACCGACGCAACTATCGGGTGGAACAGCGCTGGACGGCGAGGCACCGGATCGAGCCGCCCGCCCGCTGCGCCGAGCGCCAGCAGCGGCGCGGCGACCGCCACGACGCCCATGTGCATCGACATGTGGGCTGAAAACGCCTCGCGCGCCAGATCCGGCAGCGGGCCGAGCCACACGACGGCCAGCACCACCATCCCGGATATGAGAAACACGCGTCGCATGTCAATCACTCCATCAAATGCAGCTTTCGTTGAAGACCGCCGCAAGCGCAACGTAGATCGTGGCGATGCCGCTCAGAAGCGACAACAGCAGGCTCGCGAAACCGAGAAATCGATGGCGTTCCTCCGGCGTGTCGAAATCGTGCGGCACGGTCGCCATGCCCGTGCGATGCCGCCGGAAGCCCATCCAGCCGACAATGCCTATCCCGAGCAGCGCCGCGCCCGTGTAGATGGCGATCGCCACACGGACCTCCTCCAGCGACCCCCCCACCTTCGCACACCAGATCGCCGCGGTGATGTACGAAAGCAGGAAATGCCCCGCCCAGATCGTGGGTGAGGCCACGAGGAACCACAGGCTTTCGAGGTGTTCAGGAAGGCGAGCCATCAGCGATCCATCATGTCAGGCCACGTATGGAAATCCGGCGATCACAACAACCGTCACCACCACCGTGACCGCCACGAAGTGCCAGTAGAGCGCGACGTTTCGGATGTCGATGTCGAACCGCGCCGTCATTCGGCCCGCCATCCTCCGGGCCGTGCAGTAAAAGATCATCACTGTTCCCGCCACCAGGTGCAGCCCCGTCCACACGACCAGCAGCCACAGGATCGCGGGATAGGCGTGACTCGTGGGATCCATCCCGGAAAACCATGGGCCGGCCGCGAGAGCTGCGACCGCCGCCATACTCAATCCGGCCGCGACCAGCATGCTCGCGTAGAAGGCGCCGGAACGGTCGATCCGATTCCACCGCGCCGAGAGCCACGTCAACAGCCACGCCCCCAGACCCAGCCCGGCCGCGAGGATCGGCCAGAACGTTCCGGGCCCCGCCGCACCCGCAGGCGGAAAATCCTCGTGCACGGTCCAGTAAAAGAAATAGCCGAATACGATCCCCGCAAAGGCGGTCATGTCGCCCAGCATGGTGATGAACATGGCCCACCATCCGACGGATTTCGGGCCGGACTGATAAAGCGGCAGCGTGAGGCCGAGCCCCACGTCCTTCTCGGGCTTTTCCGGGATGAGCGCCGTTCCATTCCAGATCCAGACGAGAATCACCGCAAACGCCAGCACGCCGCTGATGACGGCCGGCACCCAGAGGTGAAAGGTCGACAGGATGAAGAATCCGCCCGTCAGCACGGCCGCTATGAGCGTCAGAAAGGTCGGCCCGGGAACGCGCAGGCACTGGAGGGGCTGTGCGTCGATGGTGGAGGTGACCAACGTCTCACGCTTGCCCTCTTCCGCATCCGGCAGGAAAAAGCGGCCCTCATCCACGTTCCGCATGAAGTTTTCCTGATCCCAGAGCGGATAACGGCTGTCGATCTCGGGAATCGAGCGCGTGCCCCACGGCTTATCCGGCATCTCCGCGAGCCACTCGAGCGTGCCCGCGTTCCACGGATTGCGCTCGGAGTACGGCTGCTTGCCCTTCGGACGGATGACGTCCCACAAAAAGACGGCAATGCCTGCCGCCAGGATGTAGGCCCCGATTGTCGAGATCAAGTTGAAAATGTCGAATCCGACGTCGCCCGAATAGGTGAAGACGCGGCGCGGCATCCCGCGCAGCCCGGAGATGTGCATCGGGAAGAAGGCCACGTTGAAGCCCGTGAACATCAGCCAAAAGGCCACCTTGCCGAGCTTTTCGGACAGCTGCTTGCCGCGCGCGATCGGGAAGAAATAGTAGAAGCCGGCCACGATCGGGAAGATCACGCCGCCCACGAGCACGTAGTGGAGATGGCCGACCACGAAGTAGGTGTCGTGCGCCTGGAAATCGAACGGCGCGAGGGCCACCATCACGCCGGTCATCCCGCCGAGAACGAACACGGCCAGGCCGCCGAAGACAAATAGGATCGGCACGGAGCGGGTCACCTTCCCGGCGACGAGCGTCGCCAGGAAGCAGAAGATCTGCACGCCGGTGGGAATGGCGACCGCTTCGGACGCCGCCGAAAAGAGGCCGAGCGAGATGCCGGGCAGTCCGATCGTGTACATGTGATGGACCCACAGCCCGAAGCTCAGGAATCCGGTACCGACGGCGGCCAGGACCACCCATCCGTACCCCACGATCGGCGTGCGCGCGAAGGTGGGGACGATCATCGCCACGAGGGCGATCGACGGCAGGAAAACGATGTAGACTTCCGGATGTCCGAAGATCCAGAACAGGTGCTGCCACAGGATCGGATCGCCTCCGCGGTCGGGATCGAAAAACGGCCAATCGAAGGCGCGCTCGACCTCCAGCATGATGTCGCCGGCGATCAGCGGTGGGAAGGCGAAGAGGATCATCGCGGCCACTACGAGGATGTACCACGCGTAGAGCGGCATCAGGTTGATGCGCATGCCCGGCGGACGCACCTTCAGCACGCCGACGATCAGCTCCACGGCCGCCGCGATGGACGCGATCTCGATGAAGGTCAGTCCGAGCAGCCATATATCGTTTCCCACCCCGGGCTGAAATTCGGTGGTTAGGGGTGGATACATGAACCATCCGCCCTGTGGAGCGGCGTTGAAGAAGATCGACCCGCAGACGAATATCCCGCCGATCACGAAGCACCAGAATCCGAAGGCCGACAGGCGCGGGAAAGGCAGGTCGCGGGCGCCGGTCATCTCCGGCAGGATGAAGATCGAGAAGGCCTCGAAGACCGGAACCGCAAAGAGGAACATCATCACGGTTCCGTGCAGGCTGAAGACCTGGTTGTAGAGGTCCGCCGATAAGAAGTCGTTCTCGGGGATGGCGAGCTGCGTGCGCATCAGGAGCGCCATCATCCCGCCGAAGATGAAAAACGCGAACGCCATCGTGGTGTACCACGCCCCGACCTCGGAGTTGTTGACGGCCGACCAGTAGCGCCAGCCTTTCGGCGTCTCCCATGCCTTCGCGAGGCGCGCGGCCTGTGCCTCCTGAACGGCCAGCGGCGGCGCTTCTTCGAGCGGTCCCACCTCCTCCGGACGCTCTTCGAAGGCGCTGTCGTCGTCCGGATCGCCCGGCCGGCGGTGGCCCAGCAAGTCGTTCAGCTCGCTCATCTGAGCCCCTCCAGATACGCCGCGAGCGCGCGCAGCTCATCCTCCGGCAGCATACCGAAGGCGGGCATGTGGACGCCCGGCTTTACGCGGTCCGTTTCGGCGACCCACCGGACGAAGTCGTCGCGCTCGTTCGCCAGGACCGCTGCGCCGAGGCTGAGCCGGCTGCCGACGTGCGTGAGATCGGGCCCGACCACGCCGTCCGCCGCCGTTCCACGCACGGCGTGGCAGGCGCCGCATCCGTTGGCGAGGAACAGCTCCTCACCGGTGGCGGCCACTTGCGACTCCGGCGACGCGGCCGGCAAGGCCTGGTCGCGCAGCCACTCGTCGAAGGCATCGCGCTCCATGACGACCGCATAGAAGGACATGAGCGCATGCGATTCGCCGCAGTACTCCGCGCATGCGCCGCGGAAGACGCCGGTTTTGGTCGCCTCGAGGGTCAGCCGGTTGACTCGCCCGGGGACCATGTCGACCTTACCACCGAGCGACGGAATCCAGAAGGAATGGATGACGTCGGGGCTCTCGAGGATGAACTCCACCGGCTCACCGACCGGCATCCGGATCTCGTTCGCGAGCTCCACGCTGCCCCCCGTCTCGGTCGGATACCGAACGCGCCACCACCACTGCTCTCCCGAGACGTGAACCCGCAGGCTACCTTCGGGTGCGGGCTCGAGGATGCCGGGGAGCATCGAGAGGCCGTAGACCAGATAGCCGGCAAGAATGATCGTCGGCAGCACGGCGCCGCCGCCGATGATCAGGACCGCCGCGCGTCGCCGATTGTGTGGCCGCGTGATTCGAATCGCGTAGACGGCGAGGCCGATGACGACGATCCACACGACGAAGGCGCCGCCGGTGAGCCACCAGAACAACTCCGCCATGCGCTCGGCCGCGCGCCCCGCGGGCGCGAGCGTCGACATGGGCCCCTCGCAGCCCGCGAGGACGAGCGCGACGACCATGACAAGTGGGAGCCGAAGCGATTTCATGCTGGCACATTACCGACCCGCCGCATTATTTGCATCCGCGGTCGATGCGTGCGCCTAAACCGTCACGTAAACTTTTCAAAAGTGGCGCGATGGAGACCACCCGGCCGCTGGGACGGCGCCATATCGGTTCTCGGACGGAGGTCGCATTTTGATGCCGATCCGCCTACATTTCGTACGTCGACCTGATTCATCCACCGCCACAGCACCATGCGAAACATCCTCTGTTTCCTACTCATTGCCGGCATCCTCATCGGCTGCGAATCGGCTCAATCCGATCAGGAGGCCACGTCGGACACGCTCGCCTCAGACGCCACCTCTAGCTTTGCGTTTGCCGGGGACTTCGACGGCCCTCTCGGCATCCAGCTCTGGAGCGTCCGGCACGAGATGGAGGACGATCTCGTCGGCACGCTCGAATGGGTCCGCGATCAGGGCTTCCAGGAAGTGGAGCTGCACACCACCTACGGGATGTCGGCCGACTCCTTCCGGCAGGTGCTCGATCGAGTCGGCATCCGGGCCACGGCCTCGCACGCGGGATACGAACGCTTCCAGGACGAGATCGAATCGCTACTCGATGAAGCCGAGGTTCTCGGCCTCAGCCACATCGGCATCTCCTGGATTCCCCATCCGGAAGATGAGCCGTTCAGCGTCGAGCGCGCCCGGCAGGTCGCCGCGGACTTCAATGAGTTCGGACAGGCGGCGGCCGACCGCGGACTGCGCTTCTTCTATCACACGCACGGCTACGAATTCGAGCCGGCCGACGACGGCACCGTGCCGTTCGACGTGCTCGTCGAGGAGACGAATCCGGAGTTCGTAGATTTTGAAATGGACGTCTTCTGGGTGGCCCACCCGGGTGCCGATCCCGTCGAGCTACTGCGGCAATATCCCGATCGGTGGAGCCTCATGCACATCAAGGACATGGCGGAAGGAACGGAGGGCGATTACTCCGGACATGCCCCGCCCGAAACCAACGTGGCGGTCGGCACCGGGACGATCGACTACGCTGCCGTCCTCGAGGCGGCCGAGGACATTGGGCTGGAGCGCTATTACATCGAGGATGAAAGTCCCGATCCGATGGGCAACATCCCGGAGAGCATCGGCTTTCTCGAGCAGGTGACGTACTCCTCCCGCTAGCCTCCTACCACGATCCCGATCATCCATGACCGGCGATCGGTTGCCCGCACCGGCGCCTCGCCGCCGGACCATCGGACGAAGACCTCGTGGAGCGTAAGCTGCCCCAGCGGCGCTGAGAAGCCGTAGCCGAGTGCGACGCTGCCGAACAGCCCCTCGAGCGTGCGAACCGCAGCGCTTTCGTCATCCGTGCCGAAGGCGTTCCAATACCACAGCTCCGCGTGAGCGGTGAGCGGCGTTGCAAAAAGCGGGACGTGCCACGCGGCGTAAACGTCCCCTCTCGTGTGGGCATCGACGCGCTCCGACAGCTCCGTCGCCAGGGGGAGAACGGCACCGAACTCCAGCCGGACGCCCGGCAGGAGCGGCCAGGGGAAGTCCTGCCGAGAGTTCACGTACGCGACGCGCGCTCCGAGAACGGCATTCACCTCATCGAAAAGCTGGTCGGACTCGAATTCGGCCACCGCACCGATGCTGACGGATCCGTAATCGAAGCCGCCCTCCGGTACGGCGTCCGGATCGGTTGGATCTGGATCCGTCGGCGGCTCGAAGAGCGCCACGAACCATCCGGCCGACAGACTCGCGTGGATGGTCTCCGGATTGGCGTCCGCATCCCATGCCGCGGCGCCCTCCGTTCCGAGGTCGGCGCGGAAGCGCCTTGGAAACCGATCGTGGGTGACCCCGCCGTCGAACACCTGGCGAGCCGACCAGCGGAGTCCGACCGACGTTGCCGCGTCGCTCCGCAGCAGCGAAGGGGCGATCCGCAGCATGGACCCATCGCGAAGGGCGCCTGCCTCCTGAGCGCCGGCGCCTCCCACCGGCACCAATATCAGGAGTGCGAGAGCAATTCCGCTACGCATTCCATCCATCATCATATCCTTCACGCTATCTCGTTCGGAAAGAGGAAGATGGCGTCCACCGCGGCCGCCGCATCGGCCAGCGTCCGGTCGCCGTCACCGAACAACTCGGTGAGCTTCTCGATGGAAGAGTCCCGGTCGTAGTCGCCCTCGTATCCGGCCCCGTTGGTTCTGCAGTACGACTCCAGCTTCACGGCGTTGTCGAGCCGCCGCTGATCGAACAGGGCCGGGTCCTCGTGTTCCTTCGTCCAGTAACCAAGCTGGCGGAGGCGCAGCTTTCCCGCGCCGTCGAATCCCTGGCCATGAAATCGTGCGGGGATCTGCATGACGACGTGCCGGAAAAATTTGTACGTGAAGACGTGCGCCCGATTGTTCGGCGACCAGCGGGGATTTGCGCGCGTCGGCGTAAAGACCGTATTCGATACACGGCGCAGCCATGCGGCCGGCGGGGCGCCCACACGTTCGCTTCGCGCCTCGAGAAACGCGACGTGCCGCACCACATTCTCCCGCATGCCCTCGCCCTGCTCGTCCGGCAGCCCGAGAAACGTGCGCGGAGACCGCTCGGCCGCCTTCGCGAAGGCATCCTCCCGCAGGACGTCCTCGAAATAGCGCCAGAAGCCCTGATCCGAGACGTGGAGACGAACCAGCCATGCGTCGGTCCCGAAGAGGATCCGATCGCCGTAGACCTCGTGATCGAGGAGATCATGCAACGCCTCCAGGTACTGCCGCTCCGCGTCGCCTCCGGCCATCATGTCGACGTGATAGGAAATGTCGGCGTAGACGTTCGCGAAGTGCTCCATTAACGCGAGGATCTCATCCGACCACTCCTTCTGCTCCGCCACCATGCCGCTCAGCCCGCCCCATCCTCCGAAATGTGCAAAGCAGATCCGCAGATCCGGCCGCTCCTCAAGCAGGGGACGCCAGTGCGCCGGATTGCAGTACTCGGCGGCTTCCCGTGACTTGAAGAAGCCGCCGCGCGTGCAGTGAACCAGTACCGGCGTGTCGCTACCGGCGCAGTAATCGAGCACGGACTGCATGTCGGATGTGCCGACCTCGTAGCCGAGCGATGGGTACAGCTTCACGCCCACAAAGCCCATCTCCTCGATCGCGCGGCGCATCACGTCGAAGTGATTCGCTCGGGTGGGATTGACGGCGACGAACGGAAGCACTCGACCCGGCCGCTGCACGGCCGCCTCCGAGGTGCCGTTCAACTGCGCGAGGAAGTTGTTGCGATCCCGGGTGGTCTCCTCCTTGCCCACGATGTCCATCATCAGCGCTACCAGCGCGTCGTCGGGGCCCATGTCGGCGAGCAGGCGGTCTGCCACGGCGACGATGTCCGGCTGCATCGCGATCCGAAGCGTTTCGAAGACGTCGAAGACGCCGGAGCCGCTCTCGTCTTGCCGGTCGATGTGCGTTGAGAGCCGATCGAGCGAGGCGCGCAGCGTGTCGACCGCGAGGCCCTCGATTCCACCGCCCAAGACGCGCACCTCAACCGGTAGTGTGTCGGCATCGGCGACCAGCCGCTGGAAGGATCGGCTTCGCGAGATGGCTTCGAGAAACCGCCGGAGCAGTTCCTCTTCGACCATGTACTCCGGCCGTCGCAACTGATCTACTAGAATGCGGCGAACGGCCTCGACGACGAAATCCGGCAGGGCGAGCCGCTCGAGGCGGCCGACCATGATCCCGACAGCCTCCTCGGTGAGCACCGTCTGCAAATTAAAGATGTGGGCGTGTGCGTTGATGCGCATCGTCAGCGGCGCTCAGCCGGCCATGGTAGAACGTTCGTTTCCTCGGCCCATGCCTGCCACTGCGCGCGCATGTCTGAGACACGATTTGGCGCGAAGGAGGACACGTCAACAAGCTCGGTTCGATCAGCGTCCAGATCGTAGAGCTCCCAGCGAAGCCGCTCGTCGTCGCGTGAGACGAGCTTCCACCGTCCGGTGCGTATCGCGGCATGTCGAAGGTGCTCCCAGTACAGGGCCTCGTGACCGAGACGCGAGCGGCCGTTGAGTACCGGAACAAGACTCTGGCCGCGCAAGGGTCGGATTTGGCGACCGGCGAACTCGGAAGGATAGGATGCGCCTGCCACCTCACAGCACGTCGCCATCACGTCAATTACATGGCCGACCTCGTCCGTCAAGCCGCCGCGAGCCGGGACGCCGGGCCCGCGGGCGATGAGCGGCGTGGCGATCCCTCCCTCATGCACCCATTTCTTGAATAGACGGAAAGGCGCGTTGCTCGCATTGGCCCATGCACGCCCCTGACTTACCGACCAGCCTCCTTTTTCACGCCATTCGTCCCAGTTCTCGATCCGGTTCTCGTCCCAATTCATGCCGAACATCCCGACCTCCGCCGAGCAGCCGTTATCCGAGAGAAACAGTATGAGCGTCTCATCCAGAATCCCGCGTTGTTCAAGTCGATCGAGAAGTCGGCCGATGTTCCGATCCATCCGCGCGATCTGCGCCGCGTAGATGGCTCGCCGGAAGTCCAGATTCCGCCGGTCGTCCTCCGAGAGGCCATTCCACGGGACATTTTCGGGCGGAGAAAGCTCAGCCGTCTCCGGTATGATCCCGGCCACCAGCATCCGCTCGAATTTTTCCTCGCGCAGCACGTCCCATCCATCCATGTATCGGCCTCGGAACCGCTCGATATCGTCTGTAGGAGCTTCAAGAGGGAAGTGTGGAGCGTTGTAGGCGAGATAGTGAAAAAAGGGCCCGCCGCTGTCGGCCGCCTCCTCGATGAACGATAGTGCATAATCGGTAAATACGTCCGTCGTGTACCAATCCTGATCGGGACGAAGGTGATTTGTCGGATCTTCGGTCTCGGGGATGACTTCCTCGTCGTCGAGGTATACGGTGCAGCCCTTCAGCACGCGGTAGTAGCTGTCGACATGCCTATGAATACCATAGAAGCGGTCGAAGCCGCGATCGGTCGGCCGCACACCCGGCTGGTGGCCGACGTGCCATTTCCCCGCCATACTCGTCCGATATCCTGCCGATTGCAACACCTCCGCAAGCGTGACGCACCGCTCATTGAGCCGACCGCTGTAGCCGGGACCGTCGTTGCGATAGACCATCCTGCCAATGCCCGCCTCGTGCGGATACAGCCCGGTAAGCAGGCTGGCGCGCGTCGGACAGCATCGCGCCGCGTTGTAAAACCGTGTAAATCGCAAGCCTTCGGTAGCCAGACGGTCGAGGTTCGGCGTGGGAATCTCACCACCGTAGCAACCGATGTCCGAATAGCCCATGTCATCCGCCATTATCAGCAGGATGTTGGGACGTGATGCACCCGAGAGCGAATCTCGCGGTGCGCCTTCGACGTTGCCGATACGGCGCGGTGACGCGTCTGACCCGACGACCGACGTCGCCGCGAGCGACGTCGCGGCCTTTAGAAACCTTCGCCTATCCATGAGCTTTGTCGTGCTTTCGATTGCTGCACGACAAGAACTCGAACTTCCCCGCTCCATGCAAGCCCCACAATCGCTGAGGGCACCGGGCTCCAGCCAGGGACGAATGCGCCGGGCGCCCGCGGGGCAATTTTTCTTGTGGATAGTGTTGAGCGATTGATACCTTTCGGAGTCGTGTCGGAATCCAAGCGCCACTGCGCCGTTCACCCGTGCCGCGCTGCGCGTCACGATCAAGCGATCAGAGAAAACGTCACCTGCTATATGAGATGCTCTACCGCCACCATCCTTTTTTCAGGCCTCGCGCGAACGATGATCGTCGTCTGCTTTGCAGCATTGGCGAGCGCGTGTTCGCCGGCGGAAGCCGACCGCCCGAACGGCCCGCAAGGAAGGGATGCGCCGCAGGCAGCTGAGCCTACCCATTCACACGCGCCGACCGGCGAGTCCGGCATCGATCATGCGCCTCATGCCGCAGCGGAGAGCGACTCTTTTGCGGTGCAACTCATCGACCACGATGATTCGGACGCATTTCGTCTTCGCATCGGCCCGGTGGACATCCCCGAGGCGATGGCCGGCGGCGGCCACCATCATCACGGTGTGCTGCCCGAGCCCAGGACGGTGACGTTTCCCAAATCGGTACACCTAACGGGGTTCGATTACCGCGTCTACGACGGAAGCGGCGAAGAGCTTCCGACCGACGTCCTACACCACATGAACGTCATCAAGCCGCAGTATCGCGAGCTGTTTCTGCCGATCTCTCAGCGGATGCTGGCACTCGGCAAGGAGACGGGCGCACAATCGCTTCCGGGCTTCCTTTTCGGTCATCCGATCAAAGAAGGGACGGAGGTCGTCGTCACCGCGATGCTGCACAATCCCATTGGACCGCGCCTCGAGGACGTGACCGTCGAGATCGAGATCGACTACGTGGAGGCCAGTCGGCCGTGGCCGCTCTGGGAGGTGCATCCCTTTCAACTCGACGTGCAGTTTCCGGTGGGCGAAAAGGCGTTTGACCTGCCGCCAGGACGATCGGAGTTCTCCTACGAGGGCAGTCCGACACTGGAGGGCCGCATCGCCGCTCTCGGCTCGCACCTCCACGATTATGCCGAGAGCATCCGTTTGGAGGACGTCACCGACGACGAGCTGATCTGGGAAGGTTTCCCAATCAAAGAAGAGGACGGCACCGTCAAGGGCGTCACGATCGGCCGGCTCTACAAGGAGTTCGGCAAGAAGATCTATCCCGATCACGTCTACCGCGTGACGGTGCACTACGACAATCCCACCGCCGACACGCTGAAGCAGGGCGGCATGGGTGTGGTGGCCGGCGCGTTCATCCCCTCGGATGCCGATTCCTGGCCGCGCGCCGATACGGCCCATTCACTCTATGGGCTCGATCGCCTGCACTACCTACGCCAGGTGAGCGGCACGTACGAAGAATTGCTCGCGCAGCTCTCCGCCGATTCGCTCCAGAGGGCGCTGCCGCGCACGCAGGGGCACGAGCACCACAATCACTAAGTCCGCGGCTCGCAGGCCACCGCTTTAATGCGGCCGCTCGTGTTTAATGCGGTCGCTCGTGTTTAATTCGGTCGCTCCCGGCGCTGCTGCATCTACTTACGGCGTTCCTGCCGGCTCTCGCGGCGTTCCTGCATCTTATCGCGGCGTTCCTGCATCTTCTGGCGCTGCTCGCTGCGGAGCAACTCGAACTGCTCCTTCTGCTCTTCGGTGAGGACGTGCATGAGCGCTGCCCGATGCTGCTCGGCACGTTCCCGCATCAACGCGCGCCGCTCTTCCCGCGTCGCATCGGCGTGCTCCTCGCGCCACGTCTTCATCTCGGCTCGATGGGCCTCCCGGAGGGCTCGAAGCTGCTCCTTCTGTTCGTCGGAGAGATCCAGCTCCTGCATTAGGGAGCCTCTCATGTGGCGCCGCTCGCCACGGTCGTCGCGCATATGCTCCCGGATGTGACGGCGGTGCTCGCCGCGATCGTTCCCCATGCGCTGCTTCATGCGCTGGTGCATCTCCTCCATCTGCGCCGACTGCTCGGACGTCAGAATACCGGAGATCTCACCGTGCAGTGCCGCCATCGCCTGGCGGGCCTGCGCACGTCGCTCCTCACGCGACGCCTCGTCGTTGTTCTCTCGCCATTCGCGCATCTCCGCCGCGTGCGATTCGAGGAGCGCGCGAATCCGCCGCTCCTGATCTTCGGTCAGATCGAGGCGGCTGTCGAGCCTGTCAAGATGCCGCTCGATGCGCTGCTCCGGCCCCGTCAGGCCATCACCCTGAACCGGATCGTCCTGGGCCAGCGCCGTGCTGAACGTCCCCGTGGCCAGAAAGACTGCCAGCGCAAAACAAAATATCAGGTTACGTCTCATAGCGTTCACCACTAATTGAATGAGATATTCGTAGGCAGATCTTCGTCGATGACCTGTAGATCCTGAAGTGCGAACCAGCCCTCGTTCTCCTCTCCCGCGCTGTTCTTGAAGGGCGTTTCCGGATCCGGCGACTGGATATCTACGACGTAGGCAAGATCCTTCCTGATCTCGCTGCCGTCGGCATGGTGTCCTACGGGCACATCCCGTGCCACGTCGGCGACCCGGCCGGTGATCACCCCGAGGCTGATGCCGTTCTGATCGTAGAGATGCACGCGCACCTTCTTGCGGATAAGCGAGTACTCGGACATTTTCTGGTTCGACGTCCTGGTGATCCAACGACTGAGCGGATTCATTTCGTATACGCCGATAGACGTACGTTCGGGTCCGTCATCGAGCGAGCACGGACGCCTTATTCGCAAGACGCCGGTGTCTGGAATGTCGGACGATCCCTCAGGGGCGTCGGGATCGGTCACCGAAGAGCACGTCCATCCGGTCCCTGCTCGCAGGCGGTCGCCAGAGCGAACTTGTCCGCAATCGCGGACGAGTTGCGCAGTTTGCGCAAGCAGGCACGGACCTACTTCTAGATGTCCGTTTCGGCCGGGCAAAGGCACTCCGTTGTAGCCGGGCAAAGGCCGCCTCACTCATCAAGGAGTGCATTCGACCGGCGGGCGGATTCCCTGAGCGCCCGGCGCGGCTCCTCATCCCCAATCAACGACCGCTCAATGGCCTCCGCGATGTGACGGTTGATGTCTACCTGATGGAAATCGATCGGCCGGCGCGTTCGGCCCGTCGGGATTAGATCGACAAAGGCCCGCAGCCGGTCGTCCTCGGCCAGCGCTTGCGTGTACTCGGGCAGGTCCAGCGTCGAGCGCCTCACGGGCAAGTAGCCGGACTCCCTCGAAAACAGCGCCTGGATCTCCGGCTGGACGACCCACTTCACGAACGTCCACGCCGCCTCCGGATGCCTGCTTTGCCTGAAAATCGCCATGTGCTCGCCGGCCAGATACGTCGCCTGGCCCTCCGGACCCGCCGGCAGCGGCGCGATGCTCCAGTCGAAATTGTCAATTTTCCGAAAACGCGGCAAATCCCACGGCCCGTCCATGATCATCGAGACGGACTGCGAGACGAAGCTGAGGTCGTGCGTGATGGAGTTCGCGGGTTGGCCCATCATGTAGAAGAGATCTTTCCAGTACTCGAGGGCGCGCACGCCCGCCTCGCCATCGAAGAGCACGCGCCGCTGCTCCTCATCCACGACGTCGCCACCCGCCTGCCAGAGAAACGCCGACCACTGCAAATTCATCCAGATGTTGAGCGGACCGGATGCCGGAAAGACGGGAACGTAAAAGCCGTATCGATCGATCTTCCCGTCGCCGTTCACGTCGCGTGTCAGGCGTTCCGTGTAGGTCCGCAGCTCGTCCCACGTCCGCGGCGGGCGGTCGGGATCCAATCCCGCATCGACGAAATGATCGCGGTTGTAAACCAGCGCCAGCAGCGTCGCCTCCATCGGAAGTCCATAAAGAGTGTCCCGCCACGCCGCCGTCTGAAGCAGTCCCGGCAAGAAATCCTCCATCTCGTCGGCGTCAAGTCCGTTCTCGCCGTCGATGAAGTGATGCATCGGGTAGATGGCGTCAGCCTGCACCAGTCTACCGAGGAAGTCCGCATGCACCCACGAAATATCGGGCGCCGTGCCGCTCTGCACCGCGGAAACCAGCTTGTGCACGAGCCCGTCGCCGGTCGGGACGTACTGCGCATCCACCCGGATACCCGGATGCTCCTCCTCGAACCGCTCGATGAGTTGATCGAGTGCGGGGCGCGTCGTCGCGACGAAACTGTGCCAGAAGCGGATCGTGGTCACATCCGATTCCCCGCCGCCGCAGCCGCTCGAGGTGAAAACTAGAATGACGAGGAGGATGCCGGTTACACGATGCACGGATGGTCCTTCATGACAGTTGATGGTGGCCGAATGCCGGGACGCCGTCCGAAGGATAACCATCAGCGCCCCTCCACGGCAACGCCTATGACGACCGCTCAACGAGCATTTTGAGCACATCCCTCTCCGGGTGGCCCGCCCCGCTCCTTCGCGTGATCTGGATCTCGATGACGTTGCCCCTTCTCATTGGAGGCGCCAGTTCTTCGCTGTCGACCAGCAGCGCTTTGACCTTGTTCAGCTGCCGGGCGATACGCGATTAACGCGCCTCGTCAGCCAGCATCTCGTCGCGATTCAGCGCAGGCTTTTCGATAATCATCACGTCAACCCCCGGCGCTCGGCGGACCGTCACCGCGGACGGCAACCCCTGCGTGCGAGTACCCTCACTGTTCGGTGCGGCCGCGAGAAGGGCGCCGCGCTCTCGCCTCAGTTGCGTCCGATCTGCCGTGAGACTTTAGACTACAGGATGAACAGGGGATTGCCCCCATCAAGTATGGGGCGCTCGATGAAGAGGTCACGGGAGCGGCGCGTATACTTGCTACCGATCACA
>CAZQAS010000072.1:5518-17485 GCA_964591285.1 uncultured Rhodothermales bacterium | reverse complement strand
CGCCCACGAAGCGCCTCAAGCGGCTCGAGCTCCTTGAGCCGCTGCTCATACATCTGAAACTCGTCCTCGCATACGCGAAGAAGGGCTGACCGGAGGCACTATGCACTTTGCGGACTGGATCGTCCTGGCGGGCTACGTCGCCACTATGGTCGGGATCGGCGTGTGGGCGAATCGGCTGCAGACGGACACCGAGGCGTACTTTGTCGGCAACAGAAACGTGCGGTGGTGGGCTGCGGGGCTCTCCATCATCGCGACGTCCTTCTCGGCCGCGTCTATCCTCGGCGTACCAGGGTACGCCTACAGCACCGACATGTGGTACCTCCAGTACCAGATCGGTGATTTTCTGGCGGCGGTCGTCGTGGCTGTGCTCTTCATCCCCTTCTTTCACAAAGCGAAGGGTCTGACCACGGCGTACGAGTATCTGGAGGCGCGCTTCGACCTGAAAACACGGCTTCTCGGTTCGACGCTCTTCGTGCTGACCGTGCTGCTTCGCGCCGGAACGCTCCTTTTCGGGGCGGCTCTGCTCTTTTCCGCGGTCGTACCGACGAGTATCATCCCCGGGCTGAACGGCGTAGAGGAGGCCGTCGTGATCTTCGGCATCATCGCGATCGTCTACACGGTGATGGGCGGAATTTCGGCCGTCATCTGGACGGACGTCATACAGTTTTCCATCATGAGCCTGGGCATCATCGCGTCGATGACTGTGGTGGTGATCGAGACGCCCGGCGGCTGGAATCTGGCGTTCGCCGAGGCTAACCAGTTCGGCAAACTCGACGTCTTCAA
Organism: uncultured Rhodothermales bacterium; assembly: GCA_964591285.1. Lineage (GTDB taxonomy): Bacteria > Bacteroidota > Rhodothermia > Rhodothermales > VXPQ01 > CAZQAS01. Next base: position 16,702 of record CAZQAS010000072.1, on the reverse strand, counting down.
GACGGACGAGCCGATGGGCGGGACCGGACTCCTAACGGCGATTTTCGGCTACGGACTGCTCGCGCTGTCGCTGTTCGGTACCAACCAGCAGCCCGTCCAGCGGTACATGACGGTCAAGAACCCGCGTGAGGCTCAGGGAGCGCTCCTGCTTGGCGTCGGTGCAGGGGCGATCGGCGTACTCCTCTCGCTCCTTCTCGGTGTCTTCCTCTTCATCTTCTACCAGCATTTCCCGGGGCTGCTTCCGGAAGGACTGACGCCCGATCAGGTGATGCCGCACTTCGTCAACACGCAGGTGCCGCCGGTGATCACGGGCGCGCTCGTAGCGGCCGTCTTTGCTGCGGCGATGTCCAGCCTCGATTCGGCGCTGAACTCGCTGGCGGCCGCCCTCACGGTCGATTACCTCGTGCGTTTCAAGCCGGGAATCTCAGAGGCGAAAAGGCTGACGTTTGCCAAAGTAGTGGTTGTTACGGCCGGCATCGTAGGGATCGGCGTCGGGATCTATTCGGCGCGCACCGAAGAACCGCTCATCGATCTCATTCTGAGCTTTATGGGGTACTTTGCGGGCGGTCTTCTCGGGCTCTTTCTCCTCGGCATGCTGACGAGGCGCGCGAACGGCCATGGCGCATTTATCGGCGCCCTCGTCGGAACGCTCGTCGTGCTGATGGTGACGGAGAACGACTTCGGACTCCCGCCGATGTACGACTGGCTTGGCATCGAACCAATCCCGTTCATCTGGTCGACCGCGATCGGTCTTATCGTGACGCTACTGGTCGGGTACCTGATATCGCTTCCGGGGCATCGTGTGCCTCCCGAACGCCTCGAGAATACCACGGCACGATGGACTGTGGCGTGACGAAAGTAGGCTCATCAGGCCCCTTTCGGTGCACGGATGTCGGCGGGGCGGGTGATTCGCACGAGATCGATCCGGCTCGACGTGGATTTCAAGATTTCGAACCGGTACCCGTCGAACGAGAAGTGTTCTTGCGGCGAGGGGATGGATCCGACGCGCTCGAGCAGATAGCCCGCGATAGTCTCGTAATCGCCTTCGGGTAGAGCGACATCGAACCGAGCATTGAGCTCGTCGATGTGGACGCGTCCGCTCGCAATGTAGCTGTTATCGCCCGTCTGGCGCAGCACCTCCTCCTCGGTATCGAACTCGTCCTGAATGTCTCCGAAGAGCTCCTCGAGCAGGTCTTCGCGCGTCACGAGGCCGGCCGTTCCGCCGTACTCGTCAATTACGACGGCCACCGACGTATTCGTGCTCAGAAACTCGTACAGGAGATCCTTGGACCGCTTCGATTCAGGAACGAATTGAGCCGGCCGCATGATGTCCGTCAAGCTCGGCGGCGCTTTGAAGAGATCATAGGCGAAGACGACTCCCACGATGTTATCGATGTTCTCCCGGTAGACCGGCATTTTCGAATGGCCGGTATCGATGAAGCGCTTCAGCAGCTGATCGACAGGCGTGGACTCCTCTACCGCTTCGACGTCGGTGCGCGGCGCCATCGACTCCTTGACCCGAATCGTGTTCATCGCGAAGACATTCGACAGCAGCTCGCTCTCGTCGTCGTCCAACTCGAGTTCGCCGCTGGCCTTGCTCTCCTGGATGATGATCTCGAAATCCTGCCGCATGAACTGTACGAAGGCGTCCGCCTCGGCCCGAAACAGCCGAACCACGATGGAAGCGGCTCCGGAGGCGAGCTTCACCATCGGCAGCAGCACGAAATAGGTGATGCGCAGCGGGATGGCGAGGTAGAATACGGCGTGGTTGGCGCGCTCTCGCATCAGCGATTTCGGAAGGATTTCCCCGAAAAACAGGACGATGATGCTTGCAATGACCGTCTGCGCCCCGAGAACGGCGATCTCGAGGCCGGGCTCCCCGACGACGATGACATTCGTGAAGAAGCGTTCGAGCGGAGGGCTCAGATAGAACGCCATCAGCGTCGAGTAGACGACGAGCGCGATGTTGTTACCGACGAGGGTGGTCGTCAGAAAGGTGGAGGGATTCTCCAGAAACGCGCGGACGATGGGACCGACGAGCCCTTCTCGCCGCGCGAGGACCTCGACGCGGAGGCGATTGGCCACTACGAACGCGATCTCGGAGCCCGAGAAAAACGCGCTCAGGAGTAGCATGAGAAGAATGACGACGAACTCCATGCCCTAGGCGGTCAACATTCGCGCACGGGTGCTCGGCGAGTCCTTCCTTGCGATACGAAATGAGAAGGGTTTGGTCACTTTCCCTCGAAGCTGGCCGGCCGACGCTCGAGAAAGGCGCGCACGCCCTCACGAAAATCCTGCGTCGCACAGCACTGGCCGAACAGCGTGGCCTCGTATCGGAGCCCCTCGTGAAGCGGCAGGTCGCTCGAGCGCAACGCATCCAGTGCCATGGCGACGGCGATTGGAGCCTTCGCCGTCATTTTCAGCACGAGCTCTCGGGTTTCGTCGAGAAGGTCGTCGAGCGAAAAGACTCGATTGACGAGGCCGATCTCGTACGCGCGCTGCGCGTCGATGTGCTCGCCGGTGAGGATCATCTCCGCGGCAATACCGCGTCCGACGATTCGAGGCAGCCGCTGCGTACCTCCGTATCCAGGAATGATGCCGAGGTTCACCTCCGGCTGTCCGAACGTGGCGTTCTCGGCCGCCGTCCGGAAATGGCAGGAAAGGGCCAGCTCGCAGCCTCCACCGAGCGCGTAACCGTTGACGGCACAGACGACCGGTTTGGGGAGGTCCTCGATACGGTTGAAAACGGCCTGTCCGCGAAGTGCGAATCGATGGCCGCCCATCGCGCCGAGATCCTCGAACTGCGCAATATCGGCTCCGGCGACAAAACTCTTCTTGCCGCTTCCGGTGAGGATGACGGCTTTGACTGCATCGTCCTCGCCCGCTTCGAGGAATGCCTGCTCCAGTTCGTCGAGCGTCTCGCGCGTCAGCGCGTTGAGCTTGTCCGGACGGTTGATGGTAATGAGGGCGATGCCGTCCGCATCAACTTCATAGAGAAGCGTGTCGAGGTCCATAGTTTGGAATCTAGAGCCAGATGATCGGAACGTGCGATGGTGTTGCCGCACACAGGGCGCGAGGCCGAATCGATGAGCTGTCAGCCGCGCAACCTCGAGCGATCCGACGCAGACTGCGGCTCCTCTTCCTCCTTTGTGCCGTAGCTGTCGATATCGCTGAGAAGATCGGCCGCCGGCGCAAAGACCTCCTCGATCTCTTCGATCGCCGCTTCGGTTTCTTCGACTTCGCTCAGAAGCGTATCGAGCTGGAAGGTAATCTCCTCCGGATTCCTAAGCGTAAGCGATTGCTCATGAATGTACTTGACGACGTCCTCGATCGTCTCGAGCTGCGCCTCGATGATCTCCAGATTCTCATTGCTCCTCTTGAAGCGCTGGAGCCGCTGCTCGAGGATCCGCAAGCGGCGCTCCTTGATTGCCCGTACGCGTTCGGTATCGTCGGCCATGTCCTCACGCAGCGACGAGATCGCCTGCACGACCTCGCCTTCGGTGCCGGCCTGAATGGTATACTCGTAGCGCTCCTTCTGATAAAGCAGGTTCAGGTAGGAGTCCAGCAGCCCGTCGATCTTATCGAGATGGCTCTCGAGCAGCCCCTGCGTCGCGTAACTTAGTTTTCGGTAGTTGGTGGCGATGTCCTTCTCGAGCTTTCGGAGCCGCGCGTAGCGTCGTTGGCTGGTCTTGGTGAGGAGCTGAAAGATCTCCTTCTGTGACGGAGGTTTGGCGTGCTCGGCGGCGCGCTGCGAGCGGATGGCCCGACGAAAGCGCTCGTTGCGCGGCACGATGCCGAGATACATGAGCTCGAGGGCCGCCGCCATGATGAGGACGAGATTGAACCAGGGCTCGGAGCTGCTCAGAAAGAACGCCGTGAGCATGGCCATGATCAGAAACCCGAGATTGATCGGGTTCAGAAAGGCCTCTTTGGTATAGTTTATATCGACGTCGTTCATATACGTCCGTACATCGGCTGTCATTCTGTCCGGGTCTCGCTTCCCACCGATGGACGAATGACCGGTCTCGTCGGGAGGCCCGTTTACATCCGTCCGATCGTCTTTTCGGGCCGCGTCTCTGTGGTCTGTTCGGAAGGTCCCTTTGGCGACTTTCGGGAAGCTCGCTCGGGGCTCGTTCTTGGCGTGCGTGTCTCCAGGCCTTTGCCGTCGGGTGCGATCGGCTTTTCCGAGCGTTCGGCGGGCTCCTTTCTCGCGCTCGCCTCGCCCGTAGGGTTTTCGATGTCTTCCTCCGCCGAATTGCGGCCGCCGGCCGCATCGTCCGAGTCCGCCATCGACTGCTTCATGCGTTCGACGAGTGCCTGGGCGCGAGCGCTGCGCAGCTCCGTTTCCAGCGCATCGTCACGCGGCGCCGATTCCGTCGGCTCCGCGCTATCCATGGCCACGTCCAGCCGTGCCTCATGCAGGGCCGTTTCCATGGCCAGGCGCTCGACCGCCTCCGACTGCGCCTGCAAGGCATCGTCCGACGTACGGCTCATCTTCTCGAGCTCGGACTGAATCTTCTTCTGTCGCTCGAGAACACGTACGGCCTGCTTCAGCTCCTTCAGCTTCTTCAAATGCTCCTTTTCGGCATCCTTCAGCCGCTGATACTCTTCGGGCGTCATGGCGGAAGCTACTCCGTTCTGGTCCGCTGCTTACCGATCGTCTTGGAGGTCTCTTCTTCTGACTCCGGGATCTCCACGCGGTCGGTTTCCTGCTCTTCTTGCGCAGGCTTATCACCGAGGCCCATCTCCAGTTTGAACTGCTTCACGAGCTCGGACGCCCGGATTCGTTCGGCATCCTCCTCGATCTGCAGTGCCTCGCTGTCGACGGAGTCGAGCGCCAGCTCCATCCGCGCCTCGTGGCGGGCGGTCTCTTCCTGGATGCGCTGAAGCATCTCATCGTGCGTCTGATCGATGCCCGTCACCTCGAATTGCTCGAGTGTATCGGCAATCTTCGACTGCCACTTGGCCCGTTCGTGCGCGCGCAGTGCATCCTTGGCTTCGGCGATCTTCCGATCCTTTTCGCGCATGAAGGTCTTCTTGACCTGAATCGCCTTGTCATAGGCGGCCGAGGCGTATTTTAGCTGCTCGCGTGTGCGATTCAGCGATTCTCTCGACTTTTCCAGATTAAGCGCGTATTGCTGCGCGATGTCGTCTCGCTCGGCCTGTATCGCCGCCTTAACTCTCGCCGTTAGATTCTTGACTTCATCTTCGTTGCGCCGGACCTCCTTCTGAAGCATGATCACATTCGCCTTCACCGTGGCGATGTTCTCATTCATCTTAGGGACCTGGTCGTTCAACTCTCGAATATTCTGCTCGAGAATAAGCTTTGGGTCCTCCATGGCGGAGATGGCGCCACCGAAGATCGATTTGACGAAGCGTGAAAAGCGGGACCAGACTGACATGAGATGCGGGAGGTATATTAGCGATCAATCAAGAGAATATACGTATCGCCTCAGTGTAACGAAGTCACGGGCGGGAAAGATGCATACCAAAGTGGGGGAGGGGATCTGCCTATCGGTCTTTCGCGATGCGGTCGATCACCACCGGCTGTGGCGTTTCGGATGGATGATCCCGTAGCTCGAATGCCGTTGCAACAGATGAGGAAAATTCATCGACGCGATGCTCGATCCGCGTATACAGGCGCGCGAGAGGCTCGCCCTTCCGAACCGATTCTCCCGGCTTCTTCAGCAGCACGATTCCGGCTAAAGGATCCACGTCGTCTTCCTTTCGTGCGCGGCCGGCCCCCAGTGCCGTCGCCGTGCGACCAATGACGAGTGCATCAAGTGCTTGCACGTGACCGCTTGTCGAGGCATGCACCTCGTAGGGTGGCTGCGTTTCTTCGCGGCCGTGCGGATTCTTGGCAAGTTCGACGTCGCCGCCCTGACGATCGACCGTCTCGACGAATTTATCGAAGGCTCGGCCGGAGGAGAGTGCCGCTCTGGCGGCGTCGCGCCCCTCCTCGAGCGTCGATGCCTCACCGCCAAGCCGGATCATCTCGCCCCCCAGTGTGCTGACGATCTCGACGAGGTCCGGCTCTTCGGCTCCCTGTAGGCATTCGATGGCTTCGACGACTTCGGGCCAGTTGCCGACGGCCCGTCCGAGGGGGGTGTCCATCGACGTAATCCAGGCGACGGTCCGCTTCCCGAACTGTTCGCCGATGGCCACGAGCGTTTCCGCGAGTGACCGTGCGCGTTTCAGCTCCTTCATGAATGCGCCGCGCCCGCACTTGACGTCGAGTACGAGCGCATCGGTCCCTTCCGCAAGCTTCTTGCTCATGATCGACGAGGCGATGAACGGGATGGATTCGACGGTCCCGGTCACGTCGCGCAGGGCGTAGAGTGCACGATCGGCCGGAGCGATCTCATCCGACTGGCCGGTCATCACGAGCCCGACGTCTCTCAGCTGATCGGTGAATTCGATTGTCGAAAGGTTGGTCCGGAAACCGGTGAGTGACTCGAGTTTGTCCAGCGTGCCTCCCGTAAATCCGAGACCGCGTCCGGAAAGCTTCGGCACCGCGACGCCGCACGACGCGACGGTGGGACCGAGAATAAGCGAGATCTTGTCACCGACGCCGCCGGTGGAGTGTTTGCCGACTTTCGGCCCGGGCATTTCCGATAGATCGAGCGTGATGCCCGAGTGGAGCATCGCCTCCGTCATGGCGAACGTCTCCGCATCATCCATGCCTCGGAGGAGCGCCGCCATTAGAAAGGCGCTCATCTGGTAGTCGGCGACATCCCCCTGTGTATAGGCTTCGACCAGCATTCGAATTTGATCGGCGTCGAGCGCATGTCCATCGCGCTTCGCGACGATCAAGTCGACCACGTTAAGATCGGCCATATCCTGGCTGCTGCGGATAGAGCGAATGGGGCGAAGCGAACAAAGGCGGGGCGAACAGGCGGGGCGAACAAAAAAGGCGGCCTGTGGGGCAGGCCGCCATGGATTATCGATGGAGGATCTGGATCAGCTCTCTTCCGACTCCTCCTCTTCGGATTCCTTGATACCGTACCGTCGGCGGAATTTCTCGACCCGGCCGGCCGTATCGACGTACTGCCGGCGACCGGTGTAAAACGGATGATTGGTCGAATCTACTTCGGACTCGTAGACCTCGGAATCCATGGTCGAACGCGTCTCGAATTCAGTCCCGTCGGCAAGGCGAACCTTGATCGTCTTGTACTCGGGGTGGAGCTCTTTCTTCATGACTGCAGGAATGATATGGGCGTCGGCGCCGGTTTAGCGGATTGGGAAACGAGAACGCTTCGGCTCAGTTCCCCGCCCACCGGAACGTCCGCGGCGGGCCCTCAGGTCCAAGTGCGCTCGGTCTACCTGTCGGGGCACCGGCGCATTCGGATCGCCGGTGGATTGGGGCAGCGGATACTCTACGCCACCGGACGGTTGACCATATTCTCGAGGCTATTCACGAACGCCTCGGCCTCCGAGAGGATAAGCTCCGCATCGGAGGCCTGGACGGCGAAGTCGTACGCGTAGTCGCCCATCTCCTGCAGCTCGGACGCACGCTGCAACGCATCGGCTGCCTGCTCCGGCAGAGGACCGTTCTCGACGAATCGGCTGATGAATGCCGAACGGATGCCCTGCTTGGAGGAGAGGGCCTGCGTCTCCTGAAGGAGTGCCGCCTGCGCCGCGAAGAACATTGCGAAGTACGCGCGCGAGGCCGTCGAGTCGAAATCTTCGAGCTCAATCAGCACGGCGGCGCTTCGCAGAAACTTCTGAGCCTTCTTGAGTAGTGCCTCGACTTTTTCGTCCATACCGGCGATTCGACTGCTACCTGAATCATATAAGATAGAAAAGCGCTGATGGGAGGAATGCTACGATGCGGTTGGAAGGATGGAAAGTTTGAACGTTCCACGTTTGGGTGCCGAGTTTGTGGGATCCTGTGAGTGATGCGTGTCGCGGGAAGTGTGAATTTGGGGGTGGGGAGGTGATGTTTTGGGGGTGGACGTGTCTATATCAGAAAGAGGTGACCATGCCAACGTTCGACCGCTTTGAAGATATCGATGCCTGGCAGGCCGCGCGGCAGCTTGCTCGCGCCGTATACGGGATTACCTCGGAGGGAGCCTTTCGCCGCGACTTTGGCTTGCGCGATCAAATGCGCAGATCAGCGGTCTCTGCGATGTCCAACATAGCCGAAGGATTCGAGCGAGATGGCAACAAAGAATTTCGTCAGTTTCTTTCGATAGCGAAGGGATCGTGCGGTGAAGTGCGCTCACAGCTCTACATCGCCAAGGATGTCGGCTATCTCGATGACGAGACGTACGAGCGCCTCCACGAAGAGGCCACGCGCGTATCCGAGCTGATTTCCGGACTCATGCGCTATCTCCGCCGATCGAACCACCGCGGCCCAAAGTTCACCACACCTCGCAAGTAGCCCCCATCAGGATGTTCGGGGCGTTCACCACGAAACGTTCAAACGTGAAACATTCAAGCGTTCTAACGTGGAACGTTCTAACGTTCAAACGCTACAGCTGCGCCTCAATCTGCTCGATCGAATCCCGCAGCTCGGCGGCACGCTCGAAGTCGAGGTCTTCGGCCGCCTCGAGCATTTCCTTGCGCATCTGCTTGATCAGATCGCGCTTCTGGTCGTCGGTCAGGTGCTTCACGACGGGATCGACGATCGGGCCGAGCTGCGCGGGGCCACTGTAGTAGCGTGCTGATTGTCCCGCGTACTCGGCCCGCTCCTCCGCAATGATTGTCCCGCGCATGATTTCATCCGGCGACTTGTAGACGGTCTTCGGCGTGATGCCGTGCTCCTCGTTGTATTCGAGCTGCAGTGCGCGCCGGCGCTCCGTCTCCGAAATCATCCGCTCCATCGAGCCGGTGATTCTGTCCGCATACATGATGATGCGCCCTTCCGCATTGCGGGCGGCGCGGCCGGCCGTCTGGATGAGCGAGCGCTCACTGCGAAGGAAGCCCTCCTTGTCGGCGTCGATGATCGCCACGAGCGAGACCTCCGGAAGGTCGAGCCCCTCGCGGAGCAGGTTGACGCCTACGAGCACGTCGAAGTGACCTAGCCGCAGATCGCGCAGAATTTCCACTCTCTGCAGTGCGTCGATGTCCGAGTGCATGTAGCGGACGCTGACGCCATAGGAGGCCAGATAATCCGAGAGGTCTTCCGCCATCCGCTTCGTGAGCGTCGTCACGAGTACGCGCTCCTTGCGGTGGACGCGCAGCCGGATCTCTTCGAGCAGGTCGTCGATCTGGTTCTCCGTAGGCCGCACGTCGACTTCCGGATCAGGGACGCCGGTCGGTCGGATGATCTGCTCGACGAACACGCCGCCGGTCTTTTCCATCTCGTAGTCGCCCGGCGTGGCGCTGACGAACGTCACCTGCCGGTGCTCGGCTTCGAATTCCTCGAACGTCATCGGTCGATTGTCGAGCGCCGAGGGCAGCCGGAAGCCGTGCTCAACGAGCGTCAGCTTTCTCGCACGATCGCCGTTGTACATCGCGCGCACCTGCGGGATCGTGGCGTGGCTCTCGTCGATGATGAGCAGGTGGTCGTTCGGAAAGTAATCGAACAGACAGTACGGCCGCTCACCGGGGGCCCGGCCGGTGAGATGGCGCGAATAGTTCTCGATCCCGGAGCAGTAGCCGACCTCCTTCATCATCTCGATGTCGAAGAGGGTCCGCTGCTCAAGCCGCTGGGCCTCCAGCATCCGGCCGTCGTCTCGCAGCACCGCCAGCCGCCAGCGAAGCTCTTCGCGAATGCTCTCGATGGCCTCCTCGAGCTTCTCTTTCGGCGTGACGAAGATCTTCGCGGGATAGATCGTCAGGAGGTCTTCTTCCGAGATCGTATCGCCCGTCATCGCCTCGAAGACGCTGATCTTTTCGACTTCGTCCCCCCAGAATTCAATCCGATAGGCGACCTCTTCGGCGTACGCCGGAAACACCTCGACCACATCCCCCCGAACGCGGAACGTGCCCGGCACGAAGTCGACGTCGTTGCGGGTATAGTAGATGTGAATCAGCCGGTGCAGGAGGTCGTTGCGCGGGATTTCGGTGCCGGCGCGCACCTGCACGATCTCCGATTTGTATTCGTCCGGCGAGCCGAGGCCGTAAATGCACGAGACGCTCGCAACGACGATGACGTCCTGCCGTCCGGAAACCAGCGAGCTCGTCGCGCGGAGGCGAAGGCGGTCGATACGGTCGTTGATCGACATGTCCTTCTCGATGTACGTGTCGGTAGGGACGACATAGGCCTCCGGCTGGTAGTAGTCGTAGTAGGAGATGAAGAACTCGACCGCATTGTCCGGGAAGAACGACTTGAGCTCGGCGTAGAGCTGAGCCGCGAGCGTTTTGTTGTGACTCATGATGAGCGTCGGCCGGCCGATGTTCTTGATGACGTGCGCCATCGTGAAGGTCTTGCCGGTACCCGTCGCGCCGAGAAGTGTCTGATAGGCGTCCCCTCGCTGGATGCCCTCCGTGAGCTCCTCGATGGCGCGAGGCTGGTCGCCGGTGGGTTCGAATTGCGAGGTCAGCTCGAACTGCTCCTCCCTTTCTATGACATCCATGTAGTTGTTTATCAATAAGATAGGAGCTGACAAGGGCCATCCACACTACGCATGCATCGGCATGTTCCGTTTGGCAGAAGGAAGCCGGTAGTCGATCGCCTGTTCGCGAGGCAAGGGATTGTCCCGCATTTTCTGTATTCTACACATCGCGCCGAAGGATTGCTCGGCTCGGTGCGTTAGCATTAGGATGGTCTCACGAAATACTCTCTCGTAATGAGCATCAGCGTCCAAGAACAATACCAGGCGACCGTTATCCAGATCAAGGGCAAGTTTCTCGGCAGTGTAGATGGTCCCGAGCTGAAGCAGAAGCTGGACGATTTAAAGCAGGCCGGGAAGACGAACATCGTCATCGATCTGGGCCGGACGGATTTCATGGACTCGTCCGGTATCGGCGCGCTGATCGGTGGTCTGACCAGCATGCGGAAAGCAGGGGGCGACGTGCGGCTCGCCAATATGGAGAAGCGGATACAGGGCCTCTTCGTAATGACGCGGCTGCTCGGTCCCGTCTTCGAAAACTACGAGTCCGTGGACGAGGCGGTAGAGAGCTTTTCGTCGAATCCGCCGGAGCCTACTTCGTAGCGACGGACTAATTGCGGCGATAAATGCCGCTCTCAGGGTACCATGGTTTTAAGTCGTGGTGATCCGGAAGCTCCTCGTGCGC
>CAZQAS010000072.1:0-5418 GCA_964591285.1 uncultured Rhodothermales bacterium | reverse complement strand
GAGGTCATCGGGAAGATCCTTCAGAGTACCCCGCTGATAGCATCCCCGTCGTGCGCGCTTCAGCATGTGCTCGTCGACATCGGTCGCCAGAATATCGAGTTGGACGTCGCTTTCTTCCGCCCAGACGCTGAGCGTATAAGGCTCCTCGCCCGATGCACATCCGGCGCTCCAGCACCGCACGACCGGTGCGCGTCGCGCCAGCGCGGGCAGCACGTCGTGGACGATCCGATCGAATACGCCGCGATCCCGATTAAACCGTGAGATGGTGATCCGGCAGCACGCATCAAGCACGTCCCACTCACCAGGTGCGCGCTCGAGAAGCTGCCGGTATTCGGCCGGTCCGGAGAGTCGGAGTTCCCGAATCCGCCGGTCAACGCGCTTGCACACCTGACCGCGGACTTTGCGGAAACCGGGCCAGCGCATGCGAAGACGCGGAAGTGCCCACTGCAGAAACCGGATGCAGTCCTGATCTTTCATTTGTGGGTGGGACGGACGACTATCGATCAGTCGACCGGATAGCGCCACTCGAGCCGACTGACCTCGTCGCCGCTGAAGGCGACGTGGAGCATGGTCGGAAGCTCGCCCCCGAGATCGTAGACGTAGGTGCCGTTCTGCCGCTGATCGGGTGCACCGCGCAACGATTCGACGTCATTTCTTGCCATCCCGACGGCAAGCCCGTCGTCGGTTTCAAACGTCTCACTCGTTACGGTGACGCGTTCGAGGATTTCCTTCCCGTCGCTCACGTGATACACTCTCAAGTCGAGTCCATCATAATGAAGCGTTCGAAGCGTGTCCGTTTGGTTCGGGATGTGACGGTTCTCACGGGGCTCCTCGTGGACGCTCCGCGGCTCATTCAGGTCGTCAAGCACCGTAACCTGCTGGGTTTGCGGATCGCGCTCGTAGGCGCGGTCGAGAATGGTCTGTAGCGGGACGCCCAGCTCGGCGGCCGCGGTGCCGTTTTCGCCGCGCTGCACCTCGCCGGGAGGCGCCGTTATCGTGTTGTCGGGTACCGGCTGCTGCGGTCCAGCCGTCGTATCGATTTGATCCTCGCCATTACCGGGTGACGATTCGCACCCCACGAGTATCAAAAGCCCGGTTGCGATGGTCAATGCGTAGCGGTGCATGAGCAAGTCCTCCTTGGGTCCGCCTCATCCGGTCCTTTAATCGGTCTCAACGGTAATCACTGGAGGATGGGCGTAGTCGTTCCAGAGGCGGTCGATCAACTCCGGATTTGGTTCGCCATCGTAAACGACGTAACGATAGCGTGCTTCGTAGCGTGTGCCGGGTTCGATCGACCAGTCTCCGGACTGTGAGGGTGCGAAGTTGAAGAACGGCTCGTCAGGGTGGATGCGCATAGGTTGAGGCGCGCGAAAGTTTTCGGGATGGCCGAGGATGGCGACGCCGACCCACCGTCCGTCAACACGTCCTCCAACGTGGCACCATCGGGCGGTCGTGGCGTGACCGTCGGCGCGAGTTCGGCCCTCGGAGGTGAGGAAGACGGTGTTATCGGCTCCGTCCCACTGGCGGTGACCACGGAAACCCACACCGCCGTAGCGATATTCGGGAAGATGGAGTGCGCTGTCTCCGGCACACACCTGGAGGATTCGCACATCGAAGATGCGATACGGCGCATCCGGCGGGGCGTAGAGCTGCGTTTCCCAGGTTTCGAGCAGCACGGTCTCCTCCTCCTCACCGGTGAGATCGACGTACCGATTTCGCGCTCGAAAGCCTGCATGGACGGGTCCGCTCCAGACCGTGTCGAGGCCGATCGGCTCGACCGTACCGGTACCGCCACCCATATTCCAGAAGTCGGGCGTGCGGCCCTTGAATCGCGTCTGTGTCCACGCCGCCCAGATCCCGTGATGGTGTGGATGGTTGGGCGGATAGTCATCCGTAACCAGCGTCCCGGAGGGCGTAAGCACCGGATGGATGTACCCGCCGCGGCGATAGATACTGTCGACGTCGGCGAGCGGTGGCGCGGTCGTTTCGAAATGATAGCTTAGGACGTGGGCGCCTTCGGCGTCAAGGCGCACTGTGCCGTCCATCACCGAGGCCGCGGCGGATCGCAGGCCGGAGCCTTGCGCGCTCCGGAGTCGATACGTACGCACCTCATCAGCGCGAAGGCTATCGACAACGAACCAGTAGCGGCCATCCGGATCTCGTTGGAGGGCAACTTCGTGGCCACGTTCGTCGACGAGCGCCAGGGGTTCGTCGGCCCCGCCGCGGCGCGCGTGGTCCCGGCGTCCGCGGCCGGCCGCATCGTCATCTGAATGGACGGCGTTTGCAAGCTCGCCGAGCCCCGCCGGATCGCCGGTCGCGTCGGTCGGCAGGTCGAACGAGACGATCGTGTTTGAACGGGCGGCCGAGCCGGCGGACACCGTCACGCGCACGGTGTCCCCCTCGATCTCGTCGATCGATGATCCGCAGGATCCGAGGAGTAGTGCAAAGGAACAAAGGATCGAGTAGAAAGCGAGGCGCACAGGGGCTCCTATTGGCCGTTCTCAGGTAGTCGGACGATATAAACGGATCCCGGTTCTTGCTCCGCGGCGCTGCCGATCGCGGCGAATCGGCCGTCGACGTCGAGGTCGGACCCAAGCGACACCTCGCCGACGTCGATCACGTGGATCTGCCGCCACGTCTCATCCCCAGGGTCGAACTTGAAGACGAAGACGACCCGGTCAATGTTAATATCGAGCCCGAGTTGCTCGTCGAATCCGACGACCAGGGCGTAGTCCTCATCGAGAGCCACCTCGGATCCGAATGCGCCGGCATCGTACGGCTTGTTCGGGCGGAGAACGTGGGATGCGTACCACTCATCATACCGATTCTGCTCGAAGATCGTTGCCGAGCCCGATGCGTCGCGTCGCGCCTTGCTTTCGCCGACGAGAACGCGATTGCCGTCTACGTCGATGGAGATGAAGAAGTCATTTACCTCGCCGACGCGTTCGGCGGGCAGCCAGCCGTCGTTTTCCTGCTGAAAAATGTAGACCGATCCCGGCTGATCTTGGAAATACGTGGACGCGGCCACGGCAATGACGCTGTCCTTCAATGCCCCCGATGTGCCGAACACGCCGTGCTGGGCGTCCCTGTCGACCTGCAGTCGCGCGGTCTGCGTCCATTCACCCGTTGAATCGCTACGCTCGAACAGGTATGCTGCACCACCGAAAACCGCTCCCGATGGATCCCCCGACGTGGTGACGAGGATTCGCTGGCGGTCCATCGACACAGACGTGGCAAAGGCCCCTTCCTGTGCTTCCGATCCGCCCGTGAGCTTTGCGACCTCCTGCCATGTACCGTCGCTCGTATCTCGCTCGAAGACGTACACGGCGTTCGGCGCCTCCTCGCTGAAGAACTCACGCGAGGCAGCGATGGTGGCGAAGCGTCCGCTCACATCCACGGATCGACCAAAGAAGATGCCTTCTTCGCAGTCGCCGGCTGCCAGCGCGGCCGTCTGCGTCCAATCATCGGAATAGGCCGTTCGCTCGTAGACGTAGGCCGCGCCCGAGTTCGGCCCGCAGGTATCCGTCCCCGTCGCACCCACGACGACGGTTTCACCGTCGATGGCGACGGCGGCCCCAAAGAAGTCGCCGGCCGTCGAATCTTGCCGGGGGAGTTCGGTGATCTGCGCGGCAGCCGGCGTGACGAGGACCATCGACATCACGAAGGCGAGTGCCGAAAGGGGGCTACGACTCCGTCCGATCCGCGACCATCTCTGCCAGCGCTTCCCACTTCTCATAGAGATTGCCAAGCTCCTTCTTTGCCCGCTCGTACTCTTCGTTTAGTGATCGTACGCGATTCTCCTCGGCGTAGATCTCCGGATCCGCAAGCTGTTTCTCGATGGTGGCTAGCGCCTGTTCGCGCTCAAGTACTTCGGCCTCGATCTGCTCGTAATAGGTCTGGAGCTGGGGTTCTGTGAGCTCGGAAGGATCGACGCTGCGCCCCTTCTGCAGCGTGCGGTAGAGGCGATTCCGCTCCTCGGCTTCACGCCGCTTTTGAGCTTTCGACTTGGGACCTCCCGAAGATTTTGCCGCCTGCGCCTCGGCGTCGGAACGCCCCGGCGACGCAGATGCGCCGGCCGGTCCGGCGGCTCGTGCACCAGATGGGATTGAGTCCCCGCCGGCGGTGCCGCGCGTGCCGTGTTCGGCGTGCCACCGGAACTCGGAATAGTTGCCGGGAAACGCCTGCACGCCGCCGCCGGCCACATACCAGACCTTGTTGGCGACCTGATCGAGGAAATGTCGGTCGTGGCTGACCATCACGAAGGTGCCCGTGAACTGCTGGAGCGCCTCGATGAGCACTGCAATCGACTGCGCGTCCAGATGATTCGTCGGCTCGTCCAGTATTAGAAAATTGGCTGGATGGAGGAGGCTGCGCGCGAGCGCGATGCGGCTCTTCTCGCCGCCGGAGAGCACGGAGATCTTCTTGAAGACGTCGTCTCCGGTGAACAGGAAGGCGCCGAGCAGCGACCGGATTTCGCGGTCTGATTTGCCCGGCCCGGCCTTCCGAAGCGACGTAAGTACGTCGTCGGAAGCGTCGAGCGACTCTCCTTGATGCTGCGCGAAGAAGGAGTACTCCACGTTGTAGCCGAGCGTCCGCTCGCCGTCGAATGGCTCCGTGCCGTTCAGGATGCGCGCGAGCGTCGACTTACCTGCGCCGTTCTTCCCGATCAGGGCGATCTTGTCCCCCCGCTCGATGGTGAGCGGCCCGGCTTTGTGGAAGACCTGCACGCGACCGTCGGCCGAATCATAGGTTTTCGAGAACTGCGAAAGCTCGAGCACGACGCGGCCGGAGCGGCGGGGCTCGGGGAAGCGAATGTGGACCGCGGCTTCGTCGGACTCCGGCGGCGGCACCCGATCCATCTTCTCGAGCATCTTCACGCGGCTCTGAACCTGCTTCGCCTTGCTCGCCTTGTAGCGAAAGCGCTCGATGAACCGCTCGATGTCGGCGATTTCCTTCTGCTGATTTTCGTAGGCCGCCTGCTGGAGCTCGCGGCGTATCTCTCGCTCCTGGAGGTAAAAGCTGTAATTGCCGGCGTACTCGTCGATGCGCCCGCGCGTAAGCTCGGCGATGGACGTGATCATCCGATCAAGAAAGTAGCGGTCGTGCGAGACCATGACGACGGTGCCCTCGTACGCCTTCAGGTAACCTTCGAGCCAGTCGATGCTCTCGATATCGAGATGATTGGTGGGCTCATCCAGAAGGAGATAATCCGGATGCTGCAGCAGGAGGCGAGCGAGCATGACGCGCATGCGCCAACCTCCGGAGAACGATTTGATCGGCCGGTTCAGTTCGTCCGGATCGAAGCCGAGGCCCGTGAGAACGGCTTCCGCCTTGGGTCGGGCGAGGTGGGCGTCGCCGGCGGCCATCTCAGTGTGGACCCGGTCGAGCGCGTGCAGCAGGCGCTCGTAGCCCTGGTCT
>CAZQAS010000071.1:1445-17492 GCA_964591285.1 uncultured Rhodothermales bacterium | reverse complement strand
GCCTCGTCGAGCCGATCGTGCGCCGTCGTGTCGCCGGGGACGTTATGAGACGGATGGATGTAGAGTTTCACGCCCCGATCCGCCAGAATCTCCGCGACCGTCGTGATGGTCATCCAGACTACAGTCACGAATGCCAACGTCGAGACGGGCCCGACTTTGTCACTGTGGTGCTTCAAATCCACCGACGCGTCCACGGCCGGTACGCACGAGTCGATCAGTACATCCGCCAGATCAAACACTTTCTTCCCGGACGAATGCCGCGTCTCCTTGTCGGCGAAGGCCTCCGCAGAACCGGTGACCACGACCTTCATGCCGAGCTCCTTCGCTCGCAGCGCCACGTCGATGTTGATGGGATTGATGCCGGAATGTGAAAAAATCCACATCGTGTCGCGCTCGTCGAAGTCATAGCTTCGCATGATCTCGCGTCCGTAGCCCTCGGTTCGCTCGAGGAAGAGGAACTGATGGATGCCCATCTCCCCGGTGATGTGCGTGAAAAATGTGAGCGGCAGCTCGATCATGGGATGGAAGCCGACGAACCCGCCGATTCGCGGATACATCTCCTCCACCGGCAGTGTAGCGTGACCGCATCCGAACGTGTGAACCCATCGCTCCGCCTCGATCGAGTCCGCCATCAGGTCGGCAGCCGCCTGGACGGCTTCGGATTGCGTGCCTTCTATCCGATCCATTACCTCTCTGGCATTGCCGAGCCACTCCTTTGCTAAAGACATCATATGGTCTCTTCCTGATGTGTGTGAACGTCCGCTCCAACCTGGACTTTAGGCAAAACCCGCTGGAGCAGCAGCAGCATGAGCAACAGCGCCGCAGGCGCCATCACGAACGATACTCTAAGACTGAATTCGGATCCGAGCCATCCCGCAGCCAGCGGAAGTATGCTACCGCCCGTGAGAGCCATCACGAATAGGATACTGAAGGCCGTTCCGGACACGTGTGGATAGCGGTCGCCCGCATAGCCCAGCAAGACCGGAAAACCGGCCGCAAGGCCCGCCCCGGTTAGAAAAATGCCGACGTAGCCGTGCCACGCCGACTCGGCGAGAATCATCACGACCGTTCCGACTATCGCAAGCCCGATACACGAGCGCAGAACGATCGCCGGCGACCATTTCTTCAGGAGACCGCCGAGCACCAAACGCGACAAGGTTAACCCCACCCAGAACAGGGACAGCCCGAACGCTGCAGCACCCGCTTCGGCGGCGAGCTCCTCCTGGAAGAAGGTCGACGTCCAGCCGCCCGCCGTGATCTCCATCCCGCTTTGAAGGAATAGCATCGCACCGAGCAGGAGCAACGCCGGGTCCCGGATCAATTCTTTCCCGCGGGAGACCGGAAACCCCTGCGGCTGCTTCGGCACGGGGAATCGGACGATTGCAAAGTAGACGATCGCGGCGGCCACCGGCAGGCCGACGAAGGCGGTAAGCGTACCATATGCGAACTGATCAAGCAGGAATCCGAGCAGAAACGGCACGCCGAAGGCTCCGACGCCGAAAAACACACCAAGCAAACTCAGCTTTGCGCTTCGCTCACCCGCGCTGATGTCCGAGACGAGGGCATTTGTACCGCCGTTGATCACGCCTCCGCCGAAACCGACAAAGAAAACCGCGACGCGTAACAGATCGAAATTCGGTGCGAAGGCCAGCGCCTCCAAGCCGACCAGGACGAGCGCCGTACATGCGATAAGCAGGCCCTTGAATCCGTAGCGGTCCACCACCGGTCCGAAGACCAGCGAGCCCGCAAGTATCCCGACGCTGAGCAGCGTGATGGCCGACCCCGCCACGGTTTTGTCGACGGCGAACCGCTCGATGAGCGACGGCAGAATCGTCCCGAGCACCGTCATCACGATGCCGAAGACCAGCATACCGAGGCATGCGGCCGCAAAGACCCGGTTGCGATTAAAGTCGTTCACTGTCGGCGGCACCTCCGGCCAAACGGGCGGCACCGTAGAGTGCCGCATCGGATCCCAGGCGAGACGCTTCGATGCTAACCATATCCATACTGATGGGCTGCGCCCACTTGCGGGCCTCCTGCTCGATGCGATCCAGTAATCGAACCGCCGGGCCGAACACGCCCCCACCAAAGATGATTTTCTGCGGATTGAGCAGGCTGACGAGATTGGCGACGGCCATTCCCCAGAGTTCCACCGCCCGATCGATCACCTTTACCGCGAGTGCATCGCCCGTCTCGTATGCCTCGAAAACGCGCCGCGCATCGACCGGGCCGCCGCCGCGCAACTCGCCGCCGTACCCTTCATCCATGAAGTCGGCCGCCACTCGCGCAAGCCCGTCGCCTGAGGCGAAGTACTCGAAGCAACCGTAGGTTTCAAATCCCTCCTGGTAGGGCCGATCTAGCGCAAACCAGCCGATCGCACCTGCGATTCCGTGCACGCCGTTGATTATGCGCCCTCCGGACACGATGCCTGCGCCGATGCCCGTTCCGACGGCCATAAATACCGCATCCGAACAGCCCTGCGCGGCACCTTTCCAAATCTCGCCGAGGATGCAGCAGGCTCGATCGCTCTCGATCCGGACGCGGACCGTCGCGTCGACGGCATCTCTAAGGACCTCTAAAAGAGGATAGTCTTCCCAACCCGGAATGTTGGGCGCCCATACGCGTCCCGAGTGCGGATAGTAAATGCCGGGGACGCACATGCCGACGCCACGCACGCCCGACGAAGCCTCTGAGAGGGAGTCGACCTTCGAAATGGTCGCACGGACGAGATCCTTCACGAGCACACCGACATCCCGCTCTCGGATCATCTCCGCACGTCGCACCAAGAGATCACCGTCGTCCGAGAATGCGGCAGCCGCCAGCTTCGTGGCTCCTAAATCAATGCCGATGACTGCCATGCAGCACAGGGTGTGATTCGACCAAGATGCGCTGCAATAATATCCGAACGGAACGAGGAATGCTAGGCCTCGAGCTACGCAATGACCGGCTCGAAGTCCGCGCCGAGCGACGAACGTGTAGTGACCGCGGGATGATCGGGAAGCGGTGGCGCGGCATCCCGCTCGGCGGTTGACGAAAGGACGTGGTTGAGTAGCGATTCCATGTAAGTGACGGCCACAGGTACGGCCGAAGCCACCGAATCGCTCAGCGAATCAACCGACTCAAAAGACTCCGGTTCACACCCGATGATGTAAATCCGACCGTCGTACTCGTCGAGTGCATCCAGCACGCGCAGCCCATCCACCGGACTTCTGTATCTGCTGGCAAAGATGGCCTGTCCGGCCTCGACGGGCTCGACCTGCGGATCAAAGACGTAGAGCGTGCCGGGAGCCCCTCCCCGCGATGCGGCCTCGAGAAGAATGACGGCTTTGTAGCCATTCTGAATCTCGGCGGCGAGATCGCCGCTGTGCGACCCAATATCGGCAAGCCGCACGTCGGACGGTGTCCCACGCTTTTCGAGTGCTCTGAGAGCGAAAACGCCGAATGCGTCGTCACCAAGAAGTACGTCCCCGACGCCCGCGACGAGTACCTTATCATCTGACATGCTTGGGTCCCCCCACCACCTTCATGCAGGCCGGTATCAATTCACTTCCAGCCGGCCGGCCCGTCTCGTGTAGCGCATTTCAACCAGCGCCCCATGCGCGGAGAAGTGATGAGGGCACGTACCTGGAAGCAAGCCAGGCCCAACGATCCTTATAAGGGCTCTCAGATGGGAAGTCAATCGCGAGCCGCCTATTCGTGAACTTTATGTCAAGGCCGTTACGTTCGCGTCGGCATCGGGAGCCAAAACCGCCACTACGGCGACTCGTCGAGCGCAATCGTTGCAAGGACCGGCAGATGATCAGACGCACGGCGGGCGGCGGGCGTGTCATGCGATCGAATCGAAGTGATGTGCGCGCCCCGCGTATAAATGCGATCGAGCGAAAGCACCGGCCGCGCAGCTGGAAAGCTTGCCGGCCAGTTCAGATTGTGATGCATGCTCCGGAACGCCTCGTCCAACGTTCGCGTCGCCGGACACTTCCGCCATGCATTCATATCTCCGAGAAGAATGGCCGGTCCCTGGAAATTCTCGCTTTCCAGAAGCGACTTCACCTGCCGCCGGCGCGTGCGATCGACGAGTGCGAGATGCGTCGAGGCGATGGCAACCGTCGTTCCGCTGCCGTTGAAAAGCGCCACGGCCGCGGCGCGCTGCTCGAGTCGGCTCAAGCTAAGATCGATCGTGTAGACGGAGGACATCGGCCAGCGCGAAAGGATGGCATTGCCGAGCTCGCCGAACCGATGAACGCGCGTAGAGACGAACGTCATATAGTAGCCGAGTTCTTCAGCGATCTGTAGTAGCGGATCGGGTGTGTCGAATGGTCGCAGTACCTCCTGTAATGCCATCACGTCGGCATCCAACTCCCGAATCACTTCCGTCGCAAGCTCGGGACTCCACCGTCGCCCGCCTGTGAGTCCCGCCCAGCGATGGACGTTATACGTCGCAACTTCAAAGATCTTTCTCGGACCCTCCGTTGAGGCGGGAGCATGCGGTGCCCGAGCCACTGCGATATAGGGCACCTCCTCCTTCAGGGCGGCCTTAAGCTTTCCGAAGTCACCCTGTCGAAGGCGCATCCCTCGAGATGTACTCACAGTAACTGCCATCCACGAACCACCTGGATAGATCCAACCAATTGTCGTATCGAACACCACCAAGACACAGGTGAGTTCCTGTGGACCGCCTTTCGGTCGTGGCGCCCGCCGTCCTCAAAGGTAGAAAAGCCGGTGGCCCATACTAGCACCACCGGCTTTTCCGGTTGCTGGATGGACCGTGCCCATCCAGCAGCTCACAAGGGTCAGCACCCCGTTTTCTCAACTCGAGGACGTCATCGCCTAAGATAGACGACGTCCGCCAGCCGGTCACCATCTTGATCGACGAATCGTGCGATCGGAATCTCACCGACGTACACTCTAAGTTCGGAATTGCCGTTCCAGCGGCCGCGCATCGGTCCACTTGCACGCAAGTTGCGTGCACGGCGGTCCAGCTGTCCGAGCATGCCGCGGCCGAGGACCTCCTCTAGCACGCGACCGGACACGGTACTGTTGCGCCGACGCGTCGGGAAATAAATGTCGCGCGTACGTCCGCGCTCCCAATAGCCGTCGTCGTATCCACCAACTCCGAATCCCTTTTCCCGGCACCACGCTTGACCGTGTACAGGGTGGCCGTTACCGCTGCGGCAGAACGGAGGGCCGGCGCCTCCTCGGTCGTTTCGACGATTCTCATTGCGGCGATCACGAAGTATGTCGTCTCTACGGTCACCCCGGCGACGTTCGCGACGATCATCCCAATCGTCGTCACCTCGACGGCGGTCGTCCCAATCGTCGTCCTCCCGGTCGTCGTCTCCGCGGCGTGGGCGATCGCGGCGGTCTTCGTCTCGCCGACCGTTCAGAATGTCGCTGGTCGATCGGCCCGATCGGCCGCGCTCAACGTCGCCTGTGCGACCGCGACGTCGATCGACGTCGTCGTCAGTGCCTCGCCGCGAGCCGGTTTCGCCGCGCCCTTCACCACGACGGTCATCGTCGCGGTCGCGGATAATCACTCTGGCATCGTCGTCATCGCTCGAGCGGCCCCGTTCCTGCGCGGCCACGGACGTTGCGGAGGCGAATCCCAGAAGAGCGGCCAGCACAACTACACTTACATACTTCATAACTCCGTACCGTAGCTACTCCGAAGAAAGACGTGCCAGGATCTCGTCTCCTACACCTGCAAAGGGCGCTCCAAATTTGGGATCGCGTTCGTCGCCTCGAGGAAAAAGGCCGTGCGGATGAGCACGCGGTGCGGCAAATCGGAGATACCCGTGTCGCGAGATGTGTACAGCGGATTCCACCCGCGGTGCGGCGGCCCTCACAGGGAGATCACGTCGTCGACCTCGGCAGCGGCATTGTAGACGGCGATCACTTCGTCGCTGGAGTTCATTTCCATGCGGGCCGTCACGCTGGCGTAGTTACCCTTTCTTGACTCTCGCACTTCGACGGGGTAGTGGCCGAAGACGCTCTTCAAATCATCGAGATTCGCACTCGGAACGATGAACTTGAAGATATATTCGCTGGGAAAATCGATCTGGTCCTCCAGGAGCCGCTGGAAATTGTCCCACCACTCCTGTCCCGTGTTTGACAAATCTCGCATATCTATTCCGCTACTGCGCGCGTACCTACTACACTACAATTCGCTGTGCTTAGGATGTCCGTGTAATGACGTCCATGCAGAGCAGTAATACGCTCGGGCAACCGCATTCGTTCGGATTGGAAGTGCAGGATTTGGTAGGTTGGATGGAGAGGCTAAGGCGATGATTACTCCCGCAAAGATCGTATCCGGAGCGGACGTAGCTCAGCATTACGACCATCTGGATCGATTCTATCTCGACGTCTGGGGCGAACACGTCCACCATGGACTGTGGCTGACCGGCAGCGAACGTCCCGAAACGGCTGTGCGTCAACTGGTGGATCTCGTGGGACTTGCCGCTCGGATCGAGCCGAATGACGAGGTTTGCGACATCGGGGCGGGCTATGGCGCAGCAGCGCGGCAGCTGGCGCACGACTTCGGGGCCAGCGTCACGGCACTTACGATCTCACCGCGTCAATACGAATATGCGCGCACGTCCGACGAGACGAACGACGAGTCCGTCCGCTCGGTCGACACGGCGGCCGAACTGTCGCCGGAGCGAGAGTCGAATCGGGGTGCCAATCCCACCTATCTCCTAGGCGACTTTCTCAACAACGAGCTCCCTTCCGAGCGATTCGACGCCGCTTGTGCGATCGAATGCGCCTCCCACATGGCGGATCCGCAGAAGTTCGCCAGTGAAGTGGCGCGCATCCTGAAGCCGGGCGGCCGATTCGTGATGTGCGCATGGGTCGCCTCCCAGCGCGCGACCGATCATCAGGTCCGGCATCTTCTGGAACCGATCTGTCGGGAAGGGCGGCTCGCACACCTCTTCACGATTCGCGAGTACGTCGAGCTTCTCGAGGATGCCGGGATGTCGGTCGTGCGCTTCCGTGATCTCAGCAGTTCCGTGCGCAGAACGTGGTCCGTGGTCCTGAAGCGTACACTTATCCGCGTCGGAAGCCGCTGGAGCTATCTCCGATTCCTGCTCCGCTCGAGCAGCGGACACCGCATTTTCCTCATGACCATTTTTCGCCTCTGGGCTGCCTATCGCGTCGGTGCGATGCGCTATTGCCTGTTCGTTTGCCGAAAGCCGGCGCCGAGTGCGGAAATACCTGTCAAGCTGGCATAAAACCCCACTCTGGTACGCTTTTCGAACGCATATCATGTGGGCCGTCGATCTACGACCGCCTGACAGAATGCCGGACATGAGCGTTAGCGAACAGCAAATAGGATTGGATAGATGAATCTTCAGAAGTTTACTGTTAAGGCGCAGGAGGCGGTGCAGAAGGGGATGGAGATCGCCGCCGCTCAGAATCATCAGGGCATCGAGCCCCCCCACATTCTTAAGGCATTTCTGACGGATCCGGAGAGTATCGTGATGTCGATCCTCCAGCGACTCGAGGTCGACACGACGACACTGGAGCACGAGGTTGAGGATGCGATTTCGAAGCTCCCCGTCGTTACCGGATCGAGCGTTTCCGGACAGTACCTGGGCGAGGGACTCAAGAAGGTGTTCGACCGAGCCCTCGCAGAGGCCGAGGTGCTCGGCGACGACTACATATCCACCGAGCACCTGCTCGTCGCGCTGGCCGAATCCAAAGAAGCCGCCGGCGAGGCCCTACGAAAGCAAGGCGTCGAAAAGGAGACCGTGCTCAACGTACTGAAAGACGTCCGAGGAGGTCAGCGAGTCTCCGATCAGCACGCCGAGAGTCGGTACGAAGCGCTCAAGCGATTTGCCCGCGATCTGAACGAAGCCGCGCGAAAGGGGAAGATCGATCCGGTCATCGGCCGCGACGAGGAGATCCGGCGCGTGCTGCAGATCCTCTCCCGTCGCACCAAAAACAACCCCGTGCTCGTCGGTGAACCGGGTGTCGGTAAGACGGCCATCGCCGAAGGTCTGGCCATTCGCATCGTGCAGGGTGACGTGCCGGAGGGGCTGAAAGACAAACGCATCGTCGCCCTGGATATGGGCGCGCTAATCGCCGGTGCAAAGTATCGCGGGGAATTCGAGGATCGCCTCAAAGCCGTCGTCAAGGAGGTCACCGAATCGGATGGCCAGCTCATCATGTTCATCGACGAGATCCATACGCTCGTCGGCGCCGGGGCGGCCGAAGGCGCGATGGACGCGGCCAACATCCTCAAACCCGCCCTCGCCCGCGGCGAGCTCCGCGCCATCGGCGCCACCACGTTAGATGAATACCGGAAGCATTTCGAGAAGGACAAGGCGCTCGAACGCCGCTTTCAGATGGTCCTCGTCGCCGAACCCAGCGTCGAGGATACGATCTCGATTCTCCGCGGCATCAAGGACCGATACGAGGTGCACCACGGCGTGCGCATCCAGGACTCAGCGCTGATCTCCGCCGCCGAGCTCAGCCACCGGTACATCACCGACCGGTTCCTGCCCGACAAGGCCATCGACCTGATCGACGAGTCGGCGGCTCGCCTGCGCATTGAGATCGATTCGATGCCCGAGGACCTCGACCAGCTCGAACGCCAGATCCGGCAGCTCGAAATCGAGCGAGAGGCCGTCAAACGCGACGGTCTCCAGGAGAAGCTCGATCAGATTAACGAAGAGATTGCTAACCTCGAGGAGGAGCGGCAAGAGCTGCGCGCGCGCTGGCAGAAGGAGAAGGATTTAATCCAGAAGATCCAGAAGTCGAAGGAGGAGATCGAAACTCTGCGGGTCGAGGCGGAGAACCTCGAGCGTGGGGGCGACTACGGCCGTGTTGCGGAGATTCGCTACGGACGCATCCCGGCGCTTGAGCAGGAGATCGAAGAGGCACAGTCAGCCCTGGCCGCCATTCAGGAGGAGGGTTCGCTGCTCAAGGAAGAGATCGACGCCGAGGACATTGCAGAGATCGTATCTCGCTGGACCGGGATTCCGGTTTCCAAAATGCTCGAGAGCGAGCGCCAGAAACTGCTCAAGCTTGAGGAGATGCTCGAGCACCGCGTCGTCGGACAGCCCGAGGCACTCAAGGCGGTCTCCGACGCCGTGCGCCGGGGGCGCGCCGGCCTGCAGGAAGAATCACGGCCGATCGGCAGCTTCATCTTCATTGGTTCGACCGGCGTCGGCAAGACCGAGCTCGCAAAGGCCCTCGCGGAATTCCTCTTCAACGACGAAAACGCGATGCTGCGCATCGACATGAGCGAGTACCAGGAGCGGCACACGGTCAGCCGTCTGGTCGGCGCCCCTCCGGGCTATGTCGGCTATGAGGAGGGCGGCCAGCTCACGGAGGCCGTGCGGCGTCGGCCCTATTCCGTCGTCCTGCTGGATGAAATCGAAAAGGCCCATCCGGAAGTGTTCAATATCCTCCTGCAGGTGCTCGACGACGGCCGGCTCACGGACAACAAGGGCCGGGTAGCCGACTTCCGCAACACGATCATCATCATGACCAGCAACATGGGCTCCGAGATCATCCAGGAGCGCATCGAAACGTATGGTGAGTTCGATGAGAACACGCGTGAACGGGTCAAGGACGAGATATTCGGGCTGCTCAAGCAGCGCCTGCGTCCGGAGTTTCTCAATCGGATCGACGAAATTGTGATGTTCCGCCCGCTCGGACGCGAGCAGATCCGCGGCATCGTCGACATCCAGTTCGCGCGCTTCGAGAAGATCGCAAAGCGCAACCACAACCTCGCACTCAAGCTAACCGAAGGCGCGAAGGACTGGTTGGCCGAGCGCGGCTATGATCCCACCTTCGGCGCGCGGCCGCTGAAGCGCGTGCTCCAGCAGGAGATCACGAACAAGCTGGCCGAAGAAGTGCTCTCCGGCTGGGTCAGCGACGGAGACCAGGTTCTGATTTCAGTCGCGAACGACGGTTCGGGGCTCGTCTTCGAGACCGTCGGTAAGTCCGAAGTGGTGGAGGCCTAGGCCTTCCTTGTAGGCTTCCGGCGCACGCGCCTGAACGCAAACGAGGTGCACCGGCCAAACCTGACGAAGTTGCTACACCGGTTGTTAGGGGCCGTCTTGCGGATCGACGGACCATCTCGCCCGTATGCTTCATTCAGTTTGCACAAGAATCAGGCGCACGACAGGAGAAACTCAATGGCAGAAGCACAGCAGGGCAAGACCGTCTCCGTGCACTACACCGGAAAGCTGGAAGACGACACGGTCTTCGACAGCTCCCGCGGTGGAGACCCCCTTTCCTTCGAAATCGGATCGGGACAGATCATCCCCGGCTTCGAAAAGGGCGTCATGGGGATGACCCCCGGCGAGACGAAGACGGTGGAGGTCAGTGCCGAGGAAGCATACGGCCCCTATCGTGAGGATCAGGTGGTCGAAGTGGAGCGAGAGAAGCTGCCCGAGGACATCGAGCCGGAGGTAGGCCAGCAGCTCCAGGTGCAACAGACGAACGGGGAGACAGCCGTCGTCACGATCAAAGAAGTGACTCCAGCGGCCGTGCGGCTCGACGCCAACCATCCGCTGGCCGGCAAGGACCTCACGTTCGAGATCGAGGTTGTGTCCATCGAGTAGCACCATCGGGTGTGCCGCGACGCCGACAACGCACGCCGCGCACATCATATCCACGCAAATAAGGAATCCATGCCGCAGCGCCTAACATGGCGCTGCGGCTTTCTTATTTTGGGCCATGGCGACAAAAAAGGAGTCGAAAATCATCGAGACCGCCGTCGAGGGCTTCACGCTTCGGTTTGCGGAGTCCTCCGACGTGCCGCTCATCCTGCGCTTCATCCAGGATCTGGCAGAGTACGAGCGGCTTGCGCACGAGTGCATCGCTACCGAAGATGCTCTGAACGAGACACTCTTCGCCGAGCGGCCCTATGCGGAGGTCCTTCTTGGATCCTACCAGGGGACGGCAACGGGATTCGCGCTTTTCTACACCAGCTATTCGACCTTTCTGGCCCGGCCTGGCATCTATCTCGAGGACTTGTTCGTGAAGCCGGAGTGGCGCGGACGCGGATTCGGAAGAGCGCTGCTCGAGCACGTCGCCCGAGTCGCCGTCGAGCGCGACTGCGGCCGCCTGGAGTGGGCCGTGCTCGACTGGAATGTGGACGCGATCCGCTTCTACGAGCGGCTCGGTGCCGTGCCGCTCGACGACTGGACGACGATGCGCGTCACCGGTGAAAGTCTCCAGCGCCTCGGGCGGCAGGCGAATCTCCGCGGCGTATAGGTGGAAGGTTCGCGGGAAGTATGCGGCAACGAGGCGGATGTCCACCGCAGGCCGTAGCTTGCAGTCTATCAACATCGTCCGCAGACCTCTTCCTTCCATGCCGCCGTCGAATCGCCGCGACTTCTTGAAGTCGAGCGCCGCCCTCGCGGGTAGCCTCGCTCTACCAACCATCGTCCCTGCCTCCGTTCTCGGTCGAGGACGGCGGCCGGCACCCAGCGATCGCATCACGCTGGGGTTCATCGGCACAGGCAACATGGGGATGAATCACGTGATGGGTTTTCTCCAGGAGGAGCGCGTGCAGATCGTGGCCGTTTGCGACGTGAATCGCGGCAGCGGCGGCTACTGGAACGGCGGATACGCGGGGCGTGAGCCGGCACAGCACCTCGTCAATTTTCACTACGGCAAGCAGATCGCTTCGGGCACCTTCTCCGCATGCGATGCCTACGAAGACTTTCGCGATTTGCTGAACCGATCCGACATCGACGCGGTCGTCGTCTCCACGCCCGATCACTGGCATGCGATCCCGGTCATTCAGGCCGCGGAAGCGGGCAAAGACATCTACTGCGAGAAGCCGCTCTCACTCACCGTCCGCGAAGGACGGGCGATGAGCGACGCCGTTCGCGATGCCGGCGTCATCTTCCAGACGGGCAGCCAGCAGCGGTCCGACTGGCGGTTTCGGCATGCCTGCGAGCTCGTGCTGAATGGGGCCATCGGCGAGCTGCATACCGTTCGATGCGGACTCCCGGGCGAGAATATCGACTTCGGCCGGACAGGACACCGCAAGGATCCCGAGCCCGTCCCGGACGGATTCAACTACGACATGTGGCTCGGACCTGCTCCCGAGGCGCCCTATGCGCCGGCTCGATGCCACGTCAACTTTCGCTGGATTTTCGACTATTCCGGCGGGCAGGTCACCGACTGGGGCGGCCATCATCCCGACATTGCCCAGTGGGGGATGGGCACGGCCCGCACGGGCCCGATCGGAATCCGCAATGCGCGCGGGGTCTTCCCGGCGGACGACCTATGGAATACGGCCACCGAGTATTACTTCGAGGCGGCATATGCAAATGGCGTCACGATGATCATCTCGAGTGACGAACGCATGGGCGTTCGGTTCGAGGGGAGTGACGGATGGATCTGGGTCACACGAGGCGACCACGAAACGTCGCACCCCACCCTCTGGACGAGCGACCTCCCCGATGACGGCATCCGGCTCCCGATCAGCGACGATCACCATCGCAACTTCGTCGACAGCGTGCTCTCACGTGAGGAACCAGTCGCGCCGATCGAAGAGGCTCACCGTTCGATCACCATCGCGCATCTCGGGAACGTGGCGATGCGTCTCGGCCGTGACGTGAAGTGGGACCCCGAAATCGAGACGATCCTCGACGACGAAGAGGCCAATACGATGCTCGGACGGCCGATGCGCGATCCCTGGCACCTCTAATCGTGGATGCGCAGTAACGGTCCGACATGGACGTCGCGGTGCACTCACGGTGGGCGGCTATTCGTAACGAAGGCTTCGAACCGGATCGGTGACCGCGGCCCGATACGCCTGATAGCTCACGGTCATCAACGCAATGAGCAGCGCCGCAGCGCCTGCCGCGATAAAAATCCACCACGGTATGCTCGTCCTGTAGGCGAACCCGTCGAGCCACTCGCGCATGCCCAAATAAGCAAGCGGCCACGCGATAACGGCTGCGATCCCGACGAGCACGGCGAACTCACGTGCAACGAGAGCCGCCACACCGGACACGGTCGCGCCGAGCACTTTTCGAATGCCGATCTCTTTGCGCCGGCGCGAGACGCTCAACGTGGCAAGGCCGAACAATCCCATGCATGCGATCGCGATCGCGAGGATCGATGAATAGGATAGGATGGTGCTCCAGCGGCGCTCGTCCTGATACTGCGCCGCCACGTCTTCATCGAGAAAGCTAAAGTGAAACGGCTTCTCCGGAAACGTCTGCCGCCATATGCTACCTACCATTGCGATCGACTCCTGGAGGTTGTCCGGTCGAACCTTCACGAGCATGTGGCTCATCCCGTGATAGTAGTCCGGGTGTATATTGAGGACCGCCGGCTCAACCTCCTCGTGGAGGGATCGGAAGTTGAAGTCTCTCACGACGCCGATGATCGTCGGGTCGATGTCACCGAAGAAGCCGTCGAAGCCGGATAGCTCGAGTCCTACGGGCTCCTCGAACCCATACGTTTCGACAAAGGCCTCGTTTACGAGCACGGCCGTCGTGGAATCCGACGGTCGGTCCCGCGAAAAGTCACGTCCAGCGACGAGGTCCATCTCGAGCACGTCCAGAAAGTCATAGTCGATGCCAAGCATGTGCGCCCGGACCGTCGTTCCATCCGGTCCCTGCCACGACCGCGTATCGTAACTGTGCGTGAATGCATAACCCGTCCTCAGAACATGGGTGACGTTCGGATTCGAGGCCAGTCCGCTGCGCATCGACTCGAGGGCGAGCCGTTCCTGATTCGTGTTCAGGCCGGGCGTGTGCACGACGAGGACCTGGTCGTCCTCGAAGCCCACGTCTTTGTTTAGCATAAAGTCGAGCTGCCGGTACATGACCAGCGTGCAAAAGATGAGGCCCACCGAGATGCCGTACTGAGCCACGACGAGGCCGCGCGTCAGGCGACTTTTCCGCCCAACCGCCTCACCCTTCAGGATCTCCGCAGGCCGAAAGCCCGACAGCACGGCAGCCGGATAGGCGCCGGCGATGAGTCCTACGAGCAGCAGTATGGCCGCCAGAACTCCGGCAATAGTCCAGCTGCTCAGCGAGCTTGGAGAGAGGTCATTTCCGGTAAGAAGGTTGAACTCCGGCATCGCCAGATACACCAGCAGCAGCGCCGCAAGCAGCGAAACAAACACGAGCAGCAGCGCTTCCCCCCAGAATTGCTTCATGAGCTGCATCCGATACGCTCCGAGGACCTTACGTACGCCGACCTCTCGCGCCCGCGACGCCGAGCGTCCGATCGAGAGCGTCATGAAGTTGATGCAGGCCACGAGAAGGACGAGCAGTCCGATGCCGCCGAGCACGTAACTATACGTCGGATTGTGGGCCGCGGCCTCGTAGTAGTTGCCGATTTCCGGATTCAGGTGCATGTCCCTGAGCGGCTGCAGTTTCAGCTGCAGGGCATCGTTTCCTTCGGCGAGGAAGGCGGCGCCTTGGCGGGCCTCGATCCGGTCCGCCAGCTGTGCACGCGTAAACGGGCCGAGACTCGCCCCGAAAGCTTTGGGATCGACATCGGGGCGCAGCAACACGTACATCGTATTCTTACTGCCCCAGCTGTTCCCCCCGAGGAACAGGCGCCCGTTTTCTTCCAGATAGTAGTTTTGGAAGGACAGCGCGATGTCGAAATCCAGGCTCGATGTGCTCGGAATGGATGCGGCGACGCCCGACACCTGATAGTCGAAGGCGTCCTCCCCCTGTATCAGCGTCAGCCGCTGGCCCAGCACGCGATCGTACTCCGTGCGTCCGGCATCGAAGTACTTGCGGGCCGTCTCTTCCGTTATGACCGCTGACTGCAGATCGGTGAGCACGGTGTTTGGATTCCCAGCAAGGAGCGGAAACGAAAACATGTCAAAGAAGGCCGAGTCCGCCAGCAAAACCTGCTCCGAGAACGATCGGTCGTCCTGTTTGAAATGCATGCCGCCCGTAATCACACGTGACGTCTGCACAACAGCGGAAAATGCGCTGTCCATCGCCGGAGCCAGCGAAGGCGGTGTAAGGAGATGCGAGCTCAAGCTGCCGTCCGGGCCCTCCTCCTGCATGTACACGCGATGGATGCGATTCGCGTTGGCGTGGAACGCGTCGTAGCTCCACTCGTGGGCCACGAGCATAAAGATGAGCAGGCAGCAGGCGATGCCGAGGGCGAGCCCGACAACGTTAATGAGCGTGTAGCCGGGCTGCTTTCGGAGGTTGCGAAAGGCGATCGCTAGATAGTTGCGAAGCATCGTCGGATCTGCTGATGAGCGGTCTCCCTAAACCAATCCAAAGACTGTACCACGGCGGCGACTCGCGAATCTGCGCGGCCAGTCCCTCTCGCCTGACGATTCTCTCCAGACGAGTCGGCCTCCTTATGCAAGGTCACTCTTCTGCTGTGTTCGGAGGCGGACGCCGTTGTTCGCCTGCGGATAGAGACACGACCAGGCGTCGTGCGCGAGGATTGCGCGATCGGCCCACTTGAACGTCTCGCCCCGATCAATCCACGAGCTCGTACGTGAACGCCACCTCTTTCGGGCCGTCCGCCGTCTCCATAACCAGGTATCCCTTCAACGTATCATCGGACACCCGCTCGAAGGTAAGCCCGTCGAAGTATGCGGCATTCTCCGCGAGCTTGACTAGCGGGAAGGCCACGTGTTCGCCCTTGTCCTCCCACCCGGAAAGGTCCGGATTGAAGTGCTTCAGCTTCAGGATGACACTTCCATTTTCTTCCACCAGTGTCATGAGCTCGTAGAACGATGCGGCATCGGACTGCACGAGCTTGAACATCCCGAGCATCGATCCGCCCGACGGCGGAGTCCAGACTTCCTCCGCGGTTCCGCCGAGGAAGTCGCCTTTCCAATGCCCGGCCATCCATGCGAGATCATCGACGGATGCGGAGGGCATGTTTGCTGACGCGTCGAGCTTCAGCGTATGCGGTGTCTGCATCGACTGCGCGACAGCTGCGGGGCAGAGCGCTACAAGTGCCGCCGCTAAAACGGGAACGAAGCGCATTCGCGCCCTCCCTGATCGTTGAGTTGAGAGACGAGGCGTGTGCCCGAAAAGTACGGCGTGTTTGCAGAACGTTCCAGGCACACTACCGTCCCCG
>CAZQAS010000071.1:0-1345 GCA_964591285.1 uncultured Rhodothermales bacterium | reverse complement strand
AGAGCAATGACGGAAGCCGCACATCCGGCCAACGCAAACAAGAGCGGTCCAGGCTCGATCCGGTATGCAAAATTGTCGAGCCAGCCGCTGACGACGTAGTAGGATAGTGGCGCTGCAAACACGAATGCGACGAGTACGAGCTTGACAAAGTCCGTCGACAAGAGGCGAACGATGCTCGAGATGGAGGCGCCCAGCACCTTCCGAATTCCGATTTCCTTCGTCCGCCGCTCGGCCATGAACGTCGCCAGTCCGAACAGGCCCAGGCAGGCGACGAACAGGGCGAGCGCCGCGAACACACCCGCAAGATGACCCATTCGCTCCTCAGACTGGTATAACGCATCGAAGGAGTCATCCAGGAAGTAGTAGTCGAGCGGCGCGGCTCCCGCGAGCTCCGACCACCGTGCCTGCATTTGCCCTATCGTTCCCTCGAGACTCTCTGCATCGACCTTCGCGAGAAGCAGATCGAAGCTCGATGGTTGCTGCGTGAGGACGAGAGGTGCAATGGTCGAATGCATCGACTCGTAATGAAAGTCTTTGACAATGCCGACGACTGGTCCCGACTTGAATACCTCCCAGCCGGTCGCCGACGGTAGATAGAAGTCGAGCCGCTTGCCGACAGGATCCTCCCAGCTCTTGCCGGCTTCAGTGAGGATCGCCTTCCAAGCCGATTCGTTCAGCAGGAATCCTGAGCTGTCCGACGCGCGGGCATTGTCGAAATTGCGGCCGGCGACGATTTCCATTCCCAAAACGTCCGCGTAGTGGTCGTCGATAAAGAAGGTATCCCACCCCGGCAGGCCCTCGGATGTCCAGCCTTCCGGCCGATACTGGAAATCGCTCACGGGCCGTGAAGGAACGGATCCCGCTGCCGAGACGCGTCGGACGCCGGGAATGGACTCGACCTCCCTCCGGAGCACTTCGTGCGGCCCATCGAGTTGATCTCCGAACGGAATTACCAGTGTCTGCTCCGCTTCGATTCCAAGTCTTGCATCGCGAACGAAGTCGAGCTGCCTGTGGATCGTGATCGTACCGATAATCAGGAAGATGGAAACCGCGAACTGGAATACGACCAAAACTTTTCGCAGTCCGTCGCCGCGCAAGTCACTCGACGTGCGCCCGCTAAGCGTCACCGAAGGGCGGAATGAAGAGAGGTATATTGCCGGATAACTCCCCGCTGCCACTCCGGCGGTGAGCACCAGTACACCGAGTACGGCCGCGATAAATCCGACCTCCGCAGCAATCGGCAGCTCTCTGCCCACGAACGAGCGGAAAGTGGGCAAAAGCAAAACCAGCGAAACGGCGGCTAAGCCGACGGCTATGAGCGTCGCTACGATCGACTCACCCATGA
>CAZQAS010000070.1:15345-17604 GCA_964591285.1 uncultured Rhodothermales bacterium | reverse complement strand
CCTAGAACCTCCTGATCCAGAGTCAGGCGCTCTGCCAATTGAGCTACAGGGCAGTGTTGGTGATCCGCGCCGGCTTGCTACCGTAGACGCCCTGTCATCGTTCGCACCACTTTGAAACGCGGTTACCGAACTTGTCCGTGATTGCGGACAAGTTGCGCAGTTTGCGCACGAATGGGCAACCGACGGACAGCCTTCCCGCCGCGCGAAATCACATCGCATCAATGCCGAACCGAAAGGCACGGTTCCAGATCGTGCGGCGATAGGGCCGTCTTTACCGGCTATTTATCCCGAGTGAATGCGACTTGCCCACAATGTCCCGCGACCCGCCAGCGTACCCTGCGCCGCTCCACGCGTCACAACCTTCGCATCGTGGGTGTACATCTCGCCGATTACGCGCACGTAGTAGCACAGTGCCAGCGCCACCGGCGACAACCCCCGCCATCCCCACTCACTCCTCCGGCTTCAGTCTCAACCGGGCCACGACGGGACGATGATCGGGCGGAAGCTGCGGTCCGACGGTAACCTCATCGACCAGCCAGTCATCGCTCGTGAGGATGTAGTCGATCCGGAACAGGGGGAACCGGGCCGGAAACGTCGGTCCCCAGAAGCCGCCGTGGGTTCGAAACGCATCTCGGAGGCCGTCGGCCAGCTGCCGGTACGTCCACTGGTGCGGCGTCGTGTTGAAGTCGCCGCAAAGCAGGACCGGCAGCTCCTCTCGATCGATCATACTGCGAATTTCGTCGGCTTCCGACGAGCGCTGAAGGAAGGCGGTGCTGGTTCGGCGAATGAATCGGATCCAGGCTTTCGGATTGAACGTCTCGCCCTGATCCCAGGGACGCCTCGTCGAAAAGCTTTCAAGATGCACGTTGTAGACAACGAGTGATCGGTCGTTCCACGCAAAACGGGCGCGTATGACCGTCCCCGCCGGGCCGGTGTCGCCCCGAGAGGAGAGTCCCAGAACCGACGATTCTTCGAGGTCCAGACGGCTAATAATGGGCGGAGGGTCGCGGTGGCCGTCCGGAGGTGTCGGCGCGACGATCCCGTAGCCGAGCGAATCGATCACGGATTGCAAGTTCTCATCCACTCGCCGGCTGGTGCTCTGCCGATCCACGTCGAATTCCTGAAGGCACATCACGTCGGGCGATTCGTCAAGGAGAAGCGGTCGGATGGCGAGCCGATCGCGATCCATGTAGAAGATGCCACCCGCGTTGAAGGTTACGACCGTCAGGCTTTCGGTGCCGTCATCGGCATCCTGCGTAATGGCGGACGCGTAGCGCATCCCGAAAATTAGCAGGCCCGCCAGAGAGACGACGAAAAGGAACCACCGCTGCGTGAGCAAATCAGCGATCGTCAGAAGCGCCAGTGCCCCGGCCGCGATCGGCAGGCCAATGGCCAGCGGTTGCGGCCACCAGGCGATGGCCGGATGAACGTAGCGAGCGCTGAGGCCGAGAAGGAAGACGCCGAGCACCGAAAGGTGCACGAGCAAATAGATGCTCTGAAATATAAGACGCATAGAGGACGTACGGTCGCGATGAGGGGCCTCTTCAGAGCAGGCGGACTGCCGCTGCCGATTCCACGCTAGTTGAACACCAGGCCGCCGGTGAAGCCGATCGTGCGATCGCCGCCCCTGAACCGCAGTTCCGGTCCGATAAAGAGCACGCTTCGCGCCGTCGGCATCACGATGCCCTGCACGCCGAGGACGTAGCGCGTGTCGTCGCTCTCGATCGTAAGCGATGGATCGTCGCCAAAGCTGTAGTCGCGCGTCCGGTTGACGTACGTAATACTCGCCCACGGCCGCAGGCCGACGAAATCGGCGAGAGCAAAGACGGTGTGGAGGATGCCGCCCACCGTCCAGTGACGGCCGTCGACGTCGTCGGCCGCGGGATCGCCACCGCTGTCGGGTTCGAGATTCTGGAAGGCGTAGCTTCCCGCGGCGGAGAGGGAGAGGGGAAAGCGTGCGCCCTGCTTGAAAAGGTGAAGCGTAAGGCGCGGCTCGAGCCCACGACCGGTGAGATTCCAGCCAAGCGTATCGGCAGGGGACCCGATCCAGTTGTGTGCGAGCCCAACGTCGAGCGTTCCCTTGAAAGAGTATCCGGCTTCGACGGTGTAGACGCTAATTTCGTCGGCCGAGGCGCCGTCGCCGCCGATCATGAATCCGTGAGCGCCCCGCGCTACGAAGGCGCCCTGAGCGTTGGCGGAAATCGGTGCAAGCGCGAGCGGCAGGAGTACCCACGCGAGAAGGGCCCTCGAGAAAGCGAC
>CAZQAS010000070.1:13048-15245 GCA_964591285.1 uncultured Rhodothermales bacterium | reverse complement strand
AACCGTAAGTCGGCGGCGTAACGGCAAATCTCATCAGCTCCGACAATACGCCGGCAGCAGCGTACATCGTCCGCCACCCGCATGACGTCCGCCACCCCCACAACGTCCCTAACCCGCACGATCAACGAGCAAGTACGCAATGAAGGAAGGCGCGGGTCCGGGATTCGTCGCGACGTCGTAAAATGCATGAAGGCGGCGAGACTCTCGCCCCGCCGCCTCCGCGGAGGTCCGGTCCGCCGCCTCGCGAAGTCCTGGCAGAAATGCTCGGCCGGCGGTCCGGATAATGCATGTCGATTAGATGTTCAGCGCGTGGTCCGTCTCGAGCGCCAGGACCGTGCCGGCCGGAATCTCCGGTTCGACCTCCCCGCTTCCGAGCGAAATCAGCGTGCCGGCTCCCGCGCCGATCGCGCCGCCGAGCAGCGCGTCACCGACGTCGTCGCCCAGAATCACGCCGAGTGCCGCACCCGCAGCGGCGCCGGCACCCACGTGTTCCGCATCGACGTCACGGCTTCGACGCTCGACGGAAGTTTCCACGATCTCGGCATTCAGATCGTAGCGCCGATCTTCGATCATAATCTCATCGAAGGCGAGCCGGACGGCTGCCGGGTCGCCGGCACGCTGCGTGCCGTCGATACCGGTGATCGTCCCTGAGAGCAGCGCGCCCTCGGGAATGAGTACTTCGCCGTTGCTCGCGTAGAGATCGTTCGTCACTTGCGCACGGAAGGTGTCCCCTTCATTAGCTGTCTCCGGACTGATGGTGTCCATGAGCCGAACGTTCAGGACGGTGCCCTGTGGAACGGCGTCGGTCGCTGAAACCTGCTGCGGCTGCGTGGTGACGACCTCGTCATCGTCGCCCACAATGCCGACGTCCTCCGCTACGTCCTGGGTGGCCCCGCACCCGGCAAGGATGAGAATGGAAAGCGAAAGTAGTGCTGCTGGAAGTCGTCTCATGGTGTGGGCGTCGTATTTATTCGCAATAGCGTGCTATTTTCAGTCGCTCCCGGGACAGCCGCGCCATGTTCCGAAGTAGAACGGGCCACCCTTAGCTTGATTCCGCCTACCGTCCCGCATTTGTATGATCGTAACACCGGCGGCGCGGGTTAACACGAACGTTAGATTGATGGTGCCATGATCGAAGCCGACCACGACAAATGGATGACCACGTGCCTCGACCTCGCCGAGCGCGGGGCGGGACTCGTGAGTCCTAATCCGATGGTCGGGGCCGTGCTCGTCGGTACCGACGGCACGCTGCTGGGGCAGGGATGGCACCGCGAGTTCGGCGGCCCCCACGCCGAATCGCACGCCATTCAGGATGCCGAGCGGCGCTACGGCACCGATGCTCTTAAGAATGCGACGCTGTACGTAAACCTCGAGCCCTGCAGCCATCACGGCAAGACGCCGCCCTGCGCGGACGAGATCCTTGAGAAGGGCATACCGCGCGTGGTCGTCGGGACCGAAGATCCGTTTCCAGCCGTAGCCGGCGAAGGCATTCGCCGCCTTCGAGACGGCGGGGTGGAGGTCACCGTCGGAATCCTCAAGGCCGAGTGCCGCCGCTTCAACGAGGCGTTCATCCACCACGTGCGAACCGGACGGCCGCTCGTGTCGCTGAAGATGGCGCAGACGCTCGACGCCCGAATCGCCGGCGCCTCCGGCGCATCGCAGTGGATTTCCGGCGAAGCATCGCGACGGCTCGTTCACCACTGGCGCGCCACGATGGACGGCATCCTGGTGGGCACGACCACCGCGTCGGTCGATGACCCCGCCCTGACCGTGCGTCACGTCGACGGCCGCCAGCCGGTGCGCGTGGTGCTCGATCGCACCGGACGCCTCGATCCGGATCTGCAGCTATTCACGGACGAGAAGGCCGGCTATACCGTTGCGTTCTCTGCGGAAGGTGCCCAACTGCCGTACGAAGACCGATTAACTCGCGCAGGAGGGCGCGTTGTGCGCGTCCCGGAGAGCGACCGCGGTCTCGACATCGAGGCCGTACTCGATGCGCTCGGCGAAAACGGCGGCGTCGATGGCCGTCCGATGCAATCGCTGCTAGTGGAGGGAGGTGCGGGGCTGGCCGCATCGCTGCTCGGCGAGGACCTCGCCGACCGTCTGTATCTGTTCATCGCCCCGAAACTCCTGGGAGCCGGCCGCCTCTCGATCGATTCGATCGGCATCGAAGAAATGAATCACGCCCTCACGTTCG
>CAZQAS010000070.1:0-12948 GCA_964591285.1 uncultured Rhodothermales bacterium | reverse complement strand
GCCTGCGAGATCGGCTGCTTCGCGTTGATGTGCCGCAGCGCGGCGAGCTGCACCGGATCCACCGGATGATCCGCCTGCGCCAGCAGCCGACCGTCCGGCGACTTCAGGTCACGGGAGAGCACCATGCCCGGCGCGAGCTCCTCAAAGCCGATCTGCGCCTCCTCGCGCGGATTGATGCGTCCTTCTATTTCGCGGATCACGGCCCGCAGCGTGCTCACGACCGATGGATCGAACGCGGCTCCGGAGCCGTCCTCGACCTTCCGCATCGCGACCGCGGGTGACGAGGTGGCGGAAGTCGAGATGGTCATGTGCTTGTCGTAGGCATCGGCCACGGCGATGATGCGCGCCCCAAGCGGGATTGCCTCGCCGGCGAATCCGTCCGGATACCCGCGGCCGTCGAACCGCTCGTGATGATGCCGCACGTAGAGCGCCGCCTCTTCGTTGTTGGGCACCATGCGGATGATCGACTCGCCGTGCATCGGATGCTCCTTGAAAATGTGCTGCTCGGCGGAGCTGAGATCCTCGTTCGCCTTCTTCAGAATCGCCGGGCTGATCATCGTTTTGCCGATGTCGTGTAGCGTCGCGGCCACCTCCACCTGCATCAGATCGCGACCCTCGAACTGCAGCCGCTTGGCCATCCGGCGCGAGAGCAGCGCCACGCGTTTCGCATGGCTGCCCACGTCTTGACTGTGCATCTCGCCCAGCCGGGCCATCGCCTGCACGGCGCCCATGAAACTGCTCTCGAGCTGCTCGTTGAGCCGATGGACCTCCCAGGTGCGCTCCATCACCTTCTGCTTCAGGTTCTCGTTCAGGTCTCGGAGCTGCTCGTTCTGCCGCTGCGTGAGCTCCTGGAGGCGCCGGTTCTCCTGGATCAGAAGGAACTGGTCGATGCCCTGCCGCACGCAGTTTCGCAGGTCGTCATCGTCCCAGGGCTTGTTGAGATAACGCCAGACGGCGCCCTTGTTGATTGCGTCGGTCGCCGCCTTCACGTCCGCATAGCCCGTAAGAATGACGCGCACAGAGTCCGGCGAGACGCCGCGGATGTTCTCGAGCACCTCGACGCCGCCCATGCCCGGCATACGCTGGTCGGAGACGACGACGGCGAACTTCGTCTCCTTCGCCATCTCGATGGCCTGCTCCGGAGAAGTCGTCGTCTCGACCTCCACGTTGGCCTTTCGCATCACGCGGCGAACCGACTGCAGGATGTTGGCTTCGTCGTCTACGAAGAGGACTTTCGGTAAACTCATGCGGCCGAGTCGGTACGGAGGTGGAAGGTCGGTTCGTGATGATGGAGCGCGTCCAGGACGAGCGTGCACCCGCGCACGTAACTGCCCTCGCTGAGAATGCGGAGGTCGATGCGATATTCCTCGCCATTGAAGGAGCAGGGGCCCAGCGTACCCGACTCGCCCTCGCTCAGGCACTCCTTCACTTTCTCGACGACGTCATCCGGGAATACGTCACCGAGCGGAAATCCGAGCGGGCGCGGCAAGCCTTCCGGCAGGATGCCGTCGACGGCGTCGTTGATCAGTACGATCGTACCGTCGTGCCCCACGGCGAGAATCGGAATGGGAAGCTTGTCGAGAATTTCCTGCGAGAGCTGCAGCGACTGGGCGCGGCGCTCGACGGTCTTTTCCAGCAGGTCGTTGATGGCACGGAGCTCTTCGTTCTGGGCACGCATCTGGGCGTACGGTCCCTCGACGCCCGAAACCAGCCGGTAATGCTCGAAGCATTCGTCGAGCGTCTCGATCAGGTCATCATCCTCCCACGGCTTCGGCAAAAAACGGTACACTTCGCCGACATTGATCGAATCCATGATCACGTGGCCGTCGGCGTAGCCGGAGAGGACGCATCGAACGGTATTGGGATAGCGCTGCTTTACCTCGCGCAGGAGCTCGATGCCGCTCATGCCGGGCATTCGAAAGTCGGAAACCACCACCTGCACCTCGCGATCGTCGAGGATCTCTAGCGCGTCCTCGCCGCTCGAAGCCGTTACGACGCGATACGGCTCCTTGCGAAGAAGCCGAATGAGCGCGTTTAATATGGGCCGCTCGTCGTCGACGAGCAGGAGTGTCAAATCACTCATTCGGCTTGCCGTCGATAGGCAGGTAGATGCTGAAGGTCGTTCCGGCACCCAGCTCGCTCTCGACCTCAATCCGCCCGTTGTGCCTCTTGATAATGCCGTACGACACGGACAGCCCCAGCCCCGTCCCCTCGCCGATCGGCTTCGTCGTGAAAAATGGATTGAAGAGCTTCGGGATGTTCTTCTTGGGGATCCCCTCGCCGGTGTCGGATATGCGGACGAGCACCTCGTCCTCGAGCTCGCGCGTTTCGATCGCGATCTCGCCCTGGTCCTGGATGGCCTGCGAGGCATTCACGATCAGATTCATGAACACCTGATTGAGCTGCCCGGGATAGCAAAGGATCTTCGGCAGCGGCTGCAGATCCTCGTGGACCGTGCAGTGATATTTGATTTCGTTGCTGATCATGCGGAGCGTGACCTGCAGGCCCTCGTTCAGATCGGCTTCCTGCATCTCGGCCTCGTCCAGGCGCGCGAAGCTCTTCAGGCTCTGCGCGATCTCGCGCACGCGGTCGGCGCCGGTGAGCGACTCGGAGAGAAGGTTGTCCACGTCGCCCAGCACGAAGTCGAGATTCTCGTCCTGGACGATCCTGTCGATCCGCTCGAGCACGTCGGCCTGTCCGTTCACCGGACCCTGCCGCACGCCGTCTGCCAGCTGTGCGTACTCACCGAGCAGATTCTTGAAGATGCCGACGTAGTCGTTGAGCATCCCGATGTTGCTCTTCACGAATCCGACGGGATTGTTGA
The DNA here is from genome assembly GCA_964591285.1 of uncultured Rhodothermales bacterium. GTDB lineage: Bacteria > Bacteroidota > Rhodothermia > Rhodothermales > VXPQ01 > CAZQAS01. The sequence continues at coordinate 10,124 of CAZQAS010000070.1, read as the reverse complement.
TCTCGTGCGCAATGCCGGCGGCGAGTTGTCCGACCGAGGCCATCTTCTCGGAATGCACCAGCTGGGCCTGATTCGACCGCAACTTCTCGTTGGCTTCCTGGAGCTCCTCGTTCGCCTTCGAGAGCCCGTCGTTGAGCCGCTTCAGTTCGGCCTCGATCTCGAGGCGCTTCTGGATGTCCACATTACGCTTCTCGGCGATGGCCAGGCGCACCTCAAAGAGATTCGGATCGAGAGGCCGGGTGAGATAGTCGTCCGCGCCGCTGCCGAGCACGTCTTCGAGGTTGCACTCGTCGGGCCCGTCTGTAATGGCCATGACGACCGTTGCGTCGCCCTGCGCGCTCTCGCGGATGCGGCGGTACAGCGGCTCGCCTTCATGGGTGAAGCTCCAGTCGAGGACCACGATGGCGGGCTTCGAACGGCGAAACGTCTCCCACGCTTCTTCGGAGTCGTGCGAGACGATGACCTCGTGTTCGCGGCTGGCCACGCGGCCCGTCAGGACCTCGTGAACGGAAGGGTCGGCGTCTGCGATCAGTACTCGCATGATCGGCTTGGTTGCTCGAGCAAAAAAGTGGTAGGTGTGCGCAGGGTCGCGCCACGTTCGCAGGAACGACGCGTCTGGCCCGACTTCGAGGGCATACTCCCTATCCGATATATCGTCAGCAGGAGCGAAACCTTAACTGGTTCGTAACGACCATGGAGCAGGGGCGCGATTCGTTTTTCTCGGCTCCGTATCATGCGTCACCCACGACAGCGTTCATGCGTTACCGCCGCCGGCGTGTCATGCGGAGCCGCCGACAGCGTATCGTGCGTTGCCGCCGGGTATCTTGCTCGGCGTGCGGCAGAAACCCGTCGCGCTGCTTTCCTGGACCAAATCCCCCTTTCGCGGACTGTTTAGCAACCCATGTTCACCGGAATCGTCGAGGAAGTCGGACGGATCCACGAAATCGAGAGCCTCGAGGGCGGGCGGCGCCTCACGATCGGGTGCACGTTCGCCCGAGAGCTCGCTCCGGACGAGAGCATTTCGGTCAACGGCGCCTGTCAGACCGTCGTCTCGCGCGCCGACGGCACGTTCCAGGTCGTCGCCGTCGAGGAGACCCTCGCAAAGACGACGCTGGGCGATCTTCCCGAAGGCCATCCCGTCAATCTCGAGCGCGCGATGAAGTCCTCCGGACGAGTCGACGGCCACTTCGTGCAGGGCCACGTCGATGCGACCGGCACCGTCGAGTCGGTCGAGGAGCTCGCCGACAGCCGCCTCATTCGCATCCGCTACGACGCGGCCTTCGCACCGTATCTCATTCCGGTCGGATCCATCAGCGTGGACGGCGTGAGCCTCACGGTCGCCCGGCTGGATGACCAGGCCTTTACGGTATCCATCATCCCGCACACCCTCGAGCTCACAAACGCGCGAACCTGGCAACCCGGCGCCGCCGTGAACCTCGAGTTCGACATGATCGGCAAATATGTAGCGAGGTGGATGGAAACGAAAGGTGGGGGCACGGACCGCTAGCCCGGCGGCCGAGCGCGAAACCATGATGCAAGCACGTGGGTTGTCAGTCGCACGCGATGCCGCGCGATCAGACACGCGATACCCCGGATTTGAGCAGTCGGATAGCTTCATTCATCGCGCACACGACTGTTCATCGCACGGCTGAACTTGTCCTGCTTCATCGCACACACAGCTGAACTTGTCCGTAAATGCGGACAAGTTGCGCAATCTGCGCTGCTACGAGTCGGCGCACGTAGGCAGCGGCCGACATCCTCAAGCCTCGCAAGTCCTTCATCTGAATGGGGATCTAACGAGGTATACCCATTTTATCGGCAATCCCGAACGGTACCTCCCGTGATGCATCACTCCGTACATCTCGCCGTCCTCCTCCTCTTCACACTCTTCACCGCGTGCGACGAGCCGGATGATCCTTCCCCCTCCGCTCCCACCGAGCCGCCCACCGAGGAAGCGGCCGAAGCCGACGCGCCGCCCGACAGCTCGCAGACTATCGAGCGCTACTCGGATCTGATGGCCTACGCGCGCGAGCAGAACCTGCACGAGCGGCCTATTGGCGAGATCCTTCACGAGCTCGGCCTTCAGTTCCGCGGGCGGCCTTATATCATCGGACCGCTGGACGGCTTCGGCGAGGAGGTGCTCGTCTGCCGGCTCGACCGCTTCGACTGCTTCACGTTCCTGGAAGCGATGCTCGCCGCCGCCCGCGGCGTGGCCGTCGAGGACTATTCGTGGGACTCGTACGTCCAGAAAACCCAGGAGCAGCGCTACCGTGACGGCGAGATGGGCGACTACTGCTCGCGTCTGCACTACTACACCGAGTGGATTTACGACAACGAGCAGAAGGGCATCGTGCGCGACGTCACGGCAGACGTCGGCGGCGAGCGGCTCGATAAGGAGTACGGATTCATGTCTGCAAACCGTGGCGAATATCCCGCCCTCGAGAGCGACAGCGTCTATCAGTGCATCCAGGACGTCGAGGATCGTCTGAATGAGGTCATCGACTACTATTACATCCCCCAGGACCGCATCCACGAAGCCTATGACGAGTTGCAGGCCGGTGATCTGATCGCCACGTCGACGGACATTGAGGGCCTCGACGTCACGCACACGGGGATGGTCCACAAGGGAGAGGATGGATCGACGGGCCTGCTGCACGCCTCCACCACCGGCGGCGTGAAAATCTCGCCGGACCTCCAGGAATACGTCCAGGGCGTGAATGTGACGACCGGCATCATCGTCGCGCGCGCCGTAGAGCCCGATGCGCCGTAGAGCCCGATGCGCAGTAGCACTCCTCATCACTGCGGCAGCATATTCTCGGCTGGATGGTGGGCCGTCGTGCCCGACCGTACGACCGCGCGCAGGGCCTGAACCATCCTCCCCTTCTCGCGTTTATCTGATCCCTGACAAAATGGCGTGCTCTCTCGGCGCGCTCATCTCTATCACCGATTTGCCGTATGGAGCTCATTCGCGACCTACACATTCTTGACGGCGACGAGCCCGACCATCCAACGCGTGAGGCGGCAGGAGATGGTGCGTCGGGCGCTGACGTGGAGACGCCAGTCGTGAGCTCGGAAGGGGAGGCGCGCGGCCGGCGGCAGGTCTATATCGAGACCTACGGCTGCCAGATGAACGTCTCCGATTCGGAGATCGTCGCCTCCGTGCTGCGCAAGAACGGATTCGGCCTCACGCCCACCCCGGATGCGGCCGACGTGGTGCTCCTCAACACCTGCGCGATCCGAGAGAATGCCGAGCAGAAGGTGCGCCACCGGTTGGATGATTTCCGCGCACGCAAGCGCGAGCGGCCGATCAAGCTCGGCGTGCTCGGCTGCATGGCCGAGCGCCTGCGCACGAAGCTGCTCGAGCAGGAGAAGCTCGTCGACCTCGTCGTCGGCCCCGACGCCTACCGCGATCTGCCGCGCCTCCTCCAGGAGACCGACGAGAGCGGCCAGGCCGCCGTCAACGTCCAGCTCTCTCGAGAGGAGACTTACGCCGACATCGCGCCGGTGCGCTACGACTCGAACGGCGTCTCCGCCTTCGTTTCCATCATGCGCGGGTGCGACAACATGTGCGCCTTCTGCGTCGTGCCGTTCACGCGCGGTCGCGAGCGCAGCCGGCCGGTCACCAGCATCCTATCCGAGTGCGCCCAGTTGGTGGAGATGGGCTACAAAGAGGTCACCGTCCTCGGCCAGAACGTGAACTCATACCGGTTCGAGCAGGGTGGATCGGCGGTCGATTTCGCCGAGCTCCTCTACCGCATCAGCCTCGTCTCGCCGGAACTGCGCATCCGCTACTCCACGAGTCATCCAAAAGACTGCTCCGATGATCTCCTGCAGGTGCATCGCGAGCGGCACAACGTGTGCGATTACATCCATCTTCCCGTGCAGCACGGCAACACCGAGGTGCTCGAGCGGATGCGGCGCACCTACACGCGCGATGAGTACCTCGCGCTCGTGGATCGGGCGCGATCCATCTCGCCCGGCGTCTCGCTTTCGACTGACATCATTGCAGGATTCTGCGGCGAGACGGAGGAGCAGCACCGCGACACGCTCTCGCTGATGGAACTCGTCCGCTACGATCATGCCTATATGTTTATGTATTCGGAGCGGCCCGATACCTACGCCGCGCGGAAGTACGAGGACGACGTCCCGGAAGAGGTGAAGAAGCGCCGGCTCAGCGAGATCATCGAGCTGCAGAACCGGATATCCCTAGAGCGAAACGAGAACGAGATCGGGTCCGAGCACGTCGTGCTGGTCGAGGGTCCGAGCAAGCGCAGCGACGAGCAGCTCCGCGGGCGAACGGATACGAACAAGATGGTCGTCTTCGATCGTGAAGACTACCGGAAAGGTGACTACGTCCGCGTGCGCATCGAGGACTGCACGTCGGCGACGCTGCTCGGAATCGGAATCGGGCGGACGACGCTCGCGGAATCGGTTTCGGCGTAGCACAGCAATCTCATCACGACATGGATAGAGAGTCGATACAGGAACGATTCGGGATTATCGGCAGCTCTGCCGCGATTCGGAACGTCATCGACCGGATGCGGCAGGTCGCTCAGACCGACATCACCGTCCTCATTCAGGGGGAGAGCGGCGTCGGGAAGGAGCTCGTCGCGCACGCCCTGCACGAGCTGAGCCCGCGCCGGCACGAAGCGGTCATTATCGTCAACTGCGGCGCCATCCCGGAGGGGCTCATCGAGTCAGAGCTTTTCGGCGCCGAGAAAGGGGCCTACACGGGCGCGGTCGAGCGGCGAATCGGCTACTTCGAAGAGGCCGACGGCGGTACGATCTTCCTGGACGAAATCGGCGAGATGCCGCAGGCCGCGCAGGTGCGCCTGCTGCGCGTGCTCGAAAGCGGGCAGTTCACGCGGATCGGCTCCTCTCAAGTGCGCCAGACGGATGCGCGGATCATCGCCGCCACGAACAAGGATCTGGCAAAGGAGGTGCGCGGCGGGCGCTTCCGCGAAGATCTGTACTACCGCCTGAGCACGGTCGTGATCGACATCCCGCCACTGCGCGAGCGAAAGGATGACATCATGCAGATCCTCGAGACATTCCTGCACCGCTTCGCGCAGAAATACAATAGTCCCGTTAAGAAACTGACCGACGACGCGCGCGAACTCGTGCTGCGCTACCACTGGCCCGGCAACGTCCGCGAGCTGCGGAACGTGGCCGAGCAGGCCGAGGTGCTGCTGAGAGGAGACGAAATCAGCGCCGACGACTTGCGGCCGTACTTGCGCGGCGTTACGGCAAGGGATGGTGGCACGGATCTGCTCCCCATCTCCCGGGATGACCACGCCGGGACGAACGAGGTCCGTGAGCGCGAATTGATCTACCGAGCACTGCTGGAGCTGCGCCTCGAGGTCCGCGAGATGCGCGAACAGATCGACAAGGTGGCCGGATCCGGCGGTGGCATCGCCGTCCCACGCGACGTGTTCGACCAGGAAGGTGCCCCGCGCGGCCGCGACTTCGTCATCGTGCGCGAGGCGAACAAAGAGGATTATGCCTCGCTCGTCGAGGACGTGGCCTACGAAATCGAAGGCGACGAGAACGGACGCCGCTCGAACGGCAGCGATACGGGTGCGCATCCTGCGGATGAGCCGGAAGAGGACGAGCCGCTCCCCACACTGGAGGATGCCGAACGGCAACTCATCGCCCGCGCACTAAAGCAATTCGACGGCAATCGCCGCCAGACGGCCAAGGCCCTCGGCATTTCCGAGCGCACCCTCTATCGCAAGCTGAAGGATGTGGAGGAGGAGATGTGAGCCTCGTGTCTCGCCGTAGCGCCACGCGTGTAGGAAGCAGCTTCGGCTATCCGGAGATCAGAAGTCAGAAGTCAGACGTCAGAACGTCGAATTCGGGCGATCACGCTGGTACGAACGTGTCCGACCTCCGACCTCAGATCTCCGACTGTGGGCGTTCCGACCTCCGACCTCCGACCTCTGACCTCCGCTTCCTCGCCGTGCTCGCGCTCTCGCTAAGCCTCAGCGCCTGCGCCTACTACTCCTTCACCGGTGCCACCATCCCCGACCACATGGAGACGGTGGCGATTCCGCTGACCGAAGACTTGAGCGCGAATCCATTCTCCGACCTCGGCGGCGCGATGACGCGAAGTCTCGTCGATCGCTTCGTCGGTCAAACCCGCCTGCAGCTCGAGACGGAAGAGTCACAGGCCGATGCACTGGTGACGACCGAGATTCAGCGCTACGACATCCAGCCGGCCGCGGTCGGCGGCGAAGCGACCGCCCAGCTCAACCGGCTGACGATCTCCGCCGTCGCGCGATACCTCGATCAGGAGAATGGCGAAGAAGTTTTTCAGCGCACGTTCACCGCGTCCGTCGAGTACAACCCCGAAAACCTCGCCACCGAAGAGGAAGCCGCCCTCCAGGCCATCGACGACATCGTCGATGACATCTTCACCGCCGCCACCTCAAACTGGTGACGTTGCACATCGCCTCGTCGAAGGGCCGGGGATGCGACGGCCGGACGCCACGGAAAACCATCCAACCGATATGCTCGCCACGCTCTACGCACTAGCGATCGTCGTGCTGACGATATACGGCGGGAATCTGCTCTGGATGGCGGCGACGTACGCAGATCGGGACCGCCTGCGGTCCGGTCTACCGCCGCCGCCGGATGCGCTGCCCGATCCTCCCGATCACTGGCCGGATGTCACCGTGCAGCTCCCCGTCTACAACGAGCCACGCGTCGTCGAGCGGCTGATCGATGCGTGCGCCCACCTCGATTACCCGCGCCGCAAGTTCGAAATTCAGGTGCTCGACGACTCGACCGACGATACTCCGCAGCGCGCGGCGCGGCGCGTCGAGTACTGGCAGCAGCGCGGGATCGACATCGTACACGTCCGGCGGCCGCATCGCGAGGGCTACAAAGCCGGTGCCCTTCAGAACGGCCTGCGGATGGCCCGGGGCGACTTCATCGCCATCTTCGATGCCGATTTCGTGCCGCGACCGGATTTCCTGCGACGTACGATTCCCGAGCTCGTCGGGAACGAGGCGCTCGGCCTCCTCCAGGCGCGGTGGGGCCACCTGAACGACAGCGCCTCGTGGCTGACGCGTCTCCAGACGATCGGACTCGACATGCACTTCGCCATCGAGCAGCGGGTCCGCGCCGCGACCGGCTGCTTCCTTACGTTCAACGGCACGGCGGGCGTGTGGCGCCGCTCCTGCATCGAGTCGGCAGGAGGGTGGCACGGCGATACGATCGCCGAGGATCTCGATCTGAGCTACCGCGCCCAGTTGGCCGGATGGACCTTCCGATACCTCGATGACGTCGCCGTTCCGGCGGAGCTGCCCGTCACGATCGGCGCCCTGCGCGCGCAGCAGTTCCGCTGGGCGAAGGGCTCTGTGGAAGCAGCCCTCAAGCTGCTGCCGACGCTCTGGCGCTCGGCGGTGAGCCGCGGCGTAAAGCTGCAGGGCACGGTTCACCTCACGGCCCATCTCGTCTATCCGTTCGTGCTGCTGGCCGCATTGATCCACGCGCCGCTTCTGCTCGCGAACGCCGCCGGCGCGGGTCCGGGAGAGGTCTTTTTCGCCTGGATGGCCCTCGGACTGACCGGATTCGCGGGGTTCACCCTCGCCCAGGTACTGGCGCAGCGGCACCTCTACGTCAATTGGGGGCACCGCGCTCGAATCATTCCGGCCTTCATGGTCGGGACGATCGGCCTTTCGCTGAACAACACGCGCGCGGTGCTGGAAGCGCTCGTCGGCAGGGAGTCGGCCTTCATCCGCACGCCGAAGTTCGGCTCGAGTCCGCACCGGCGCAGCCGTACGCCGCTTCCGGTAGCCGCGTGGTTCGAGATCGGCCTCTTCGCTTACTGCCTCGCCGGTCTGGCGGCGCTCGTCGCCGTGGGAGAATGGGCGGCGGTGCCGTTCCAGCTCTTCTTCACGGGCGGCTTCGGGCTGATCGTGGCGGCGAATTATCGACCCGATTCCAGATAGGGACGGATGCGCTCCTCGTCGAGCGGGGCTGTAGCACCACTTACGCCGATGAGTAGGGCGACGTTGACGACCAGGCCGTAGATGCCCTCGTGCAGCGGGACCGGCCGCAACTCCGGCATCGCGAGAAAGAATGAGCTGACGAGGAGCCCCCCGACGAGGCCCGATAGCGCGCCCGCGCGGGTCGCTCCCGGCCAGTAGAACGCGGCGAATACGAGTGGGAAGATTTGGGCCACGCCGCCGTAGGCGCCCAGCAACAGCGCCACGATCGAGACGTCCGAGATGACCGCAAAATAGTAGGCGATCGCCCCCAGGACGATCACCATTATGCGGATCCAGCGCCGCTGCGTCTCGTCACGGAGCTCCGCCAGCACCCCTACACCGTCGCGAATGCCGATCGACGCCGCGGCGTGCAGGATCGCATCGCCCGACGACATCGACGCCGCAAGGGCGCCCGCGCAGACGAGCCCGATCAGCAGCGGCGAGACGTCGACCCGCGTCAGGAGAAACGGGAGGATCGTATCGGCCGGCGCCACGTCCGGAAAGGCGATGACGCCCGCAAAGCCGATGATGAGAATCGGGATGAGGAAGAGCTGAAACGTGGGGAAGAGAACCGCCGTCAACCGCACGGTCTTCGGCCGGTTCGCCGCGAAGCTCTTCATAAAGAGATGCGGCCACATCGTGAAGCCGACGGCCGACACGATCACGGCGGAGCTGTAGGCCCACCAGTTCCAGGGCTCGCCGCTCGCATCGAGGCCCGGCGCTCGCAGCATGGCGGCGCGATCCGAGGCGGCGATGGCTTCGAACATCTCGCCGATACCGCCATAGAGCTGGAAGGGCAGGTACAGCCCCAGGAACCAAGCGATCGCCATCATGAACATGCCCTGGATCATGTTCGTCCAGCCGACGCCCAGTACGCCGCTCTTGAAGACGTAGACGAGTACGACGCCGTAGGTCACGAGCGCACCAAGCCACAGGGGGATCCGTCCCTCCGAGACCGTCTCGAGGATGTATCCCGCGCCCTTCATCTGCAGCGTGAGGTACGGCACAAAGGCGGCGACGCTCAGCACGGCGAGTAGCACCGAGAGCCTCCGGCTGTCGAACCGGTGGGCGAGCATCTCCGCCTGCGTCACGAATCCTAGCCGCTCGCCGATCCGCCACGTCCGCGGCCCGAAGAAGTAGAGCGGTACCATGCCGACCGCTCCATAGGCAAGGATGTAGAAAGCCGCCGCGCCGCGCGAGTACGCCCATCCCGGACCGCCCAGAAACGCGAAGGAGGAAAAGACTGAGGCGCCGATCACGAAGTAGAGCACGACGGTGCTCATCGTGCGGTCCGCGGCCACGTAACCCGCGACGCTCCGGGAGACGCGCCGGCCCGGGACGATGCCCATCACCAGGACGAACAGGAGGTAGGCGGCACACGTGGCGACGATGACGATCCAGGTATCCACGTCAGTCTGCGTCGCTGCGGTTCGGATCTTCGCTGCGATAGAGCCAGATCATCGCCGCGAACATCGCGAGGATCCAGAAGGCGACCCACGCCATCGAAAGGGGAAGGCCCAGGACGAAGGGCCGGATGCCGGAGAATGGAAGATAACCCGGCCAGACGAGCGAGGCCGCCGCTACGATTAGAATCATGACGAAGACGACGCGGCGCCGGCGGAAGGAGTGGTCGGCGTCCTCCGAGAAAAAATGAAGTCTTCTGTCCACAGTAAAAGGAGCGGTTTGGATGATGCCCGTGAAGATACAAATCACCAGGAACGATCCGGCGGCTCTCTTTAGTTGATTGTACTCGCCCCTGGTCGTTACCTTTCTCGGGATCTTCCATCCTACCGCTGCTGCACGTGCCGGACATCCAAGACGCCATTTCCATGATCGAAGCGGGCGACCCCGGCCAGGCGGCCGAGCTGCTCGAGAAGCTCGCGGCCGAGATGCCCGGCTACGCCACGGCACGCGTGCTCCTCGCTCGCTCGTACGAGCGCCTGAACGACTGGAAACCCGCCCTCCGCGCCTGGCGCGAGGCACACCAGATCATCCCGAACAGTCCCGTCGTGCGGCGCGGCCTCGAACGCGCGGCACGCAAAGCATCTTCCCGATCCCCGATCGAGTCACCGCCCGCGGCCGACCCTGCTCCGTTGCAAAGCAGCGCCCCTCCGCCCGCGGCCGACCCTG
>CAZQAS010000069.1:0-17629 GCA_964591285.1 uncultured Rhodothermales bacterium | reverse complement strand
ACGCAGGGTAAGCTCCATTTTCAGCCCATCGATCAGATAAGTGTGATCGTCGGAGGCGGATACCTTTCGGACGACGACGAGCTGTATCACCCGCTTTATCAACTCTACGCGCCCGACCGGTACCTGGTGAGTGACCAGCGTACGTGGCGGACGTTCGGCACCTGGCGCCATTACATCTCCGGCTCGACGTTCTACGAGGCCTCCGTCGACTATTCGAAGGACAACTTCTGGCGGTATCCAAACGGCTTCTCGAGAGACGTCAACGACGTGCTCTTTTATGGGGATGTCGACGGCCTGGATGCGGATGGTAATCCCTCCATCGCGAGCGAATACAACACCGCTGCGCGGAGCTATTTCCAGCTGTCGGATGACGGATCGAGCTACGTCAGGAAGTACAATGACGGGAGTCTTCCCGCCATGCTGGGCGTCTACGGGCTCTTCGCGCTGCCGGGCGCCGGCGGCACAGGACTCCTCGACTACATCAAGCGGGAAAACACGCAGCTTCGCGCCAGCTTTCACGCTACCACGCAGATTGGCGTCAATCAGGTGGAGATTGGCGGCGAGTTCGAGACGCGCACGAATCGATACTACCGAATTTTCCCCGCGCAGCTTGCGCGCTACTATGACGACGGCAGCGTCGAGGCGGGTCAGGATGCCGCCGTATCCTCCTATGCAGATCTACCACTGGAAGTCGTGCGGCCGCTCATCGCATTTAGCGGATCGTCGTGGTATGGATACGACTATCTAGGCCGCGAAAAGGTGAATGGTCAGGACATCGACGCCTTCGATGCGGGAGAGAATCTTAACGTTGCGCCCTACGAACCGACCTTTTTTGGCGGGTACATCCAGGACAAGATCGAGTATCGGGACTTGGTCCTAAACCTCGGCCTCCGCATGGATCTGTACGATGCGAACACGTCGGTTCTGAAGGATCCCTTCATGACGGCGCCTCTCGTACAGGCCCGAGTGCTGGACAATCGGCCGTCGATCATCGGTGACGAATATGTGGTGTATTTCAGTGGGGCGCAGGCGACGAACGAGGTCGTCGGTTTTCGCGATAAGAGCGGCAACTTCTACGACGAGAACGGCGAGACCACGACGTTTGAGGCGTTGCGGACGCTCGGCGGGCCGGCACTGGATGAGGATGCGGCGTATTCCTCCATCTTTGAGGACTATGAGCCGGTCGCGATCCTGCAGCCGCGCGTAGGTGTCAGCTTCCCGATCACCAATCAGGCGCTGTTCTTCGCGAGCTACAACGTGCTTGCGCAGCGTCCGACCGAGTGGAATTTCATGCCGGCGACGGCCTGGAACGACGTCAGCACCGGGTCCGCCTATCCTAATTCGGATCTGGAGCCGGAGATCACGAAACAGTATGAGCTCGGATTTCGCCAGCGGGTAGGAAGTCGTGCCGCCGTCCAGATATCGGGCTTCTATCGCACGCAGAAGAACAAGATCGGCCGTCGCACGCTGAACGCGGCTGCGCCGGTGGGCGGTTACTATGGGCATTTCAACGTGGACTTCACGACCACGAAGGGTGCCACGCTCGAATTCGATTTGCGTCGGACCCGGCACGTCGCCCTGCGTGCGAATTACACGCTCTCGTTCGCGCAGGGAACCGGGTCCGACGCCCTTACTGCTCAGACGATTGCCTGGCGCGGGAACTACTTCCCGGATTTCATAGCTCCGGCGGCTTTCGACCGGCGCCACATGATCAATCTATGGGTGGATTATCGGCTGGCTGAAGGCGAAGGGCCGGTCGTCGGCGGTGCCCACGTGCTCGAGAATCTCGGTGTGAATCTGGTCGCCGTGATCCAGAGCGGCACTCCATACACGCAGCTCGAGACGCCGGTCACCACGCCCATCTTCAACCAGACCAACAACTTCGTTGTGGGCGGCATCAACGAGGCCGTGATGCCATGGACGAACAGAATCGATCTTCGGCTCGACCGTCGTTTCGAGGTGGGTTCGGGGCTGACGATGACGGCGTTCCTCTGGGTGCAGAATCTGCTCGACATAGACAACGTCTTCGGCGTCTATCGCGGCTCGGGACTTCCGAATGCCGATGGCTACCTCGAGGGGGGCGAGGCGGAGCGGGAGATTCTCAATTCGTTGAGTCCCGAATCCTACGTCTTCCACTATCAGGCCCTCACGGCCGATCCGCTCGGTCCACCGACGACGCTCGTCGGCACCGGGAGCTTTGCGGGAACGCGAGCCTATGGTCTGCCGCGCCGGACGCGGCTCGGAGTCCGCGTGCAGTTTTGACCCGCGAGGCTCGTCAGCATTCCACGGAGCAAAGCCCCGATGATCGGCGGCCGCGCTGCGTTCCCGAACGAAACCAACGCATTCCATCGATTGCGAAAACCATGATGACCATCACCATGAGATGCATTGAGGTCTCTGCCAGGCTCGCGTTCTGCGCGTTATTGTGCGCTGCTTTGCTGCCCATTGCGGCATGGGGCGGGCTCGCCGATGACGACAAGGACGTCGATAAGGACAAGGAAAGGGCGAAGCGCCAGCAGGAGGCCCGCGCCGCGTTTTCGAAGAGCGGCGCCGTGTGCCAGCCGGGTGTGGCGTTCTCCGATCTCGACGTCAATAACGTGCGTGCGCGCCTGCACAACAACGGCATGTTGTTCTTCCCGTCGTCCGTCTACGAGGTGCCCAAGGGCAGCGGTCTGCATTCGATCTACGCATCGGGCATCTGGATCGGCGGCCAGGTCGGTGACGAGCTTCGGGTAGCGGCCTCTACGTACGCGCAGTTCGGAGCGGACTATGAGTTCTTCCCCGGACCCCTCGATGAGGCCGGCAGTCCGCCGGCAGACTGCTCGCCCTACGACCGGCTGTTCAAGGTCAGTCGTGACGACATTGCAAGCTTCGAGCAAACGGGTAATGCGACCGACGACATGCGCGACTGGCCCTGGGAGGACGGTGCTCCCGTTGTGGACGGGGACGGGGTTGACGATAACTACAACCTCGACGGTGGAGATCTCCCGCAGGTGGTGGGAGACCAGACCATCTGGTGGGTGATGAATGATGCGGCTGGGCCGCACCTCACGACGCTTACGCCGCCGATTGGCCTCGAAGTGCAGGTCACTGCCTTCGCGTTTCGGTCGGCCGATGCACTCAACAACACCACCTTCTATCGCTACAAGCTCATTTACCGCGGCGACGAGCCGCTCGAAAACACGTTTATCGGCCTCTGGTCCGACCCGGATCTCGGGCAGTACACGGACGACTTCGTCGGCTCTGATACCACGCTTGGCCTCGGTTTCGTCTATAACGGCGATCCGTTCGACGAGGGGGGAAGCGGGTATCAGAATAACCCGCCGGCGCTCGGTTATGACTTCTTCCAAGGCCCCCTCGTTGAAGACGACGGGGTAGACAATAATCGCGACGGGGAGGTCGACGAGCCAGGCGAGCGGCTCAAGATGACGCGATTCGTCTACTATAACAACGACAACACCGACCAGGGTAATCCGGCCGACGCCGACGACTTCTACGGGTACCTGCGGGGTCGATGGAAAGACGGATCGCCGATTTCGTTCGGCGGCGACGGGTTTGGTGACGACCTGGGGCTCGGTACGACCAACTTCATGTTCACAGGCGATCCGCCGTCGTTCTGGAGCGAGGACAACACCGATGGGCAGGGCGCGCGTAACACGCCGGCCGATCGACGCTTCATCATGTCGACCGGGCCGTTTACGATGCAGCCCGGCGACGTCCAGGAGATTGTCTTCGGCATTATCTGGTCCCAGACGCCCGACCGGATAGGCTCCGTCAAAAAGCTCAAAAGTGACGACATCCTGGCTCAAGGGGCCTTCGATTTCGACTTCGAGATTCCCTCTCCACCAGATGCCCCCCGGCTGAGTGCACGTGAACTGGACGGGAAGGTCGTTCTGACGTGGGACTACCCAACGACATCCAACAACTACCTAAACCAGTACGACGCGCCGAGCCCCTTCTTGCTCGACCCGAACGTTGCGGACACGACGTATACGTTTGAAGGCTTCAAAATCGTCCAGTATGCCTCGCCGGATGACTATCCCGACAACGGCGTGCTGGTGGCGACGCTCGACGTTCCGAACGACATCACAACCATCGTCGACGATGCGATTGACCTCGAGACGGGTGCGCCGATACGGACGATTGCCGCCCGGGGGACGGACAGCGGCGTCCGCAACTTCCTCGTCATCGAGAATGATCACGTGACCGGCGAGCCGCTCAAGAACTTCACCGACTACTACTACGGCGTTCAGGCGTATGCCTACAATCCGTTTTCGGCCCCGACGGTGTATCAAAGCCCGGTTTCCGGCAGCCAGGAAGGAGGTCCGCTGCTCGTGACGCCGTCGACCATCGATCCGCGCGAGGGTGGTTTGATCTTTAACAGCGACACCGATGACGTCGTCGCCGGCGAGATCGGAAAGCTTTCGGATGCGATCATCTACGCGACGGTGGCCGATCCGGGCGGCGTCACGGGCGACACTTACGAGCTCAGGCTCTATGAACTCGATGGAGAGCTGACTTATGACCTGGCGAACGCATCGACGGGCGATCTGATCGTGAGCGGCCGGGAGATGTTGGCGGATCGAGGAGAGCTCCCGCCCTTCGGAGAGAACGTCATTATCCACGACGGACTGAGCTTCACCATCACCGACGCACCCGCTGACGTGTCGGGAGACGGGCTCGGGATCGTGGAGGTTGCGCATCCGGAGGCGCCGGGTGGCGATCCGTGCCATCCCGATGCGGCATCGCTGGACGGCTGCCCCACCTACAACGGCAACACCGTCTGGCATAGCGCCAACTCGACCGGCGATTATTACGTCACGGCCGGCGCGACCGGAGGTCTCGACGATCTGCGCCGCTACATCACCTTTGCCTCACCGCGCGACTTCGAGCTGCGGTTCACCGATGAGGGCGGCTATGCCGTCTATGCGTTCACGGACGATAGAATCGCGACGGTGCCGTTCGAGATCTGGGACATCGGGATCGGGACGCCCGACGACCCCAGCGACGACCGACGGATGATTCCGTTTCTGAACGAGAACGAGGAGACGGCGGACGCATGGGGATGGGGGACCGGCATTGATCCCGCTTTTCAGTACCCGATGTCCGATTGGATCTACTGGATGGATCCGCAGCCGGGGACGGACGGCTACGAAGCCTTCGAGGCCGCAGCTCTTGACGCCGGCGGCGCGGGAGCGACGTATCCCTCCGATGCCTCGGAGCATGGCGGGTACTTCGCCAATTTCTACGGCGGCTTCGTCTATCCGATCGGTCGGACGGCGCTTGGTGATCTGGCGGAGGACGACACGCCGCCGCCGGCGGGGACCGTGATTCGCTTCACGATGACGAAGCCGCTAGCGGAGGGCGACGTCTTCGCCGTGGACACCGGAGGTCTCGAGCCGGCCGGTGGCCAAAGCGACGTTGCGCAGGCTGCACTGGACGATGTCGCCATCGTCCCGAATCCGTACCGCGGAGCGTCGGGCTATGACGTCGACGTCTTCCAGAGCCAGGCGCGGATCACCAACCTTCCGGAGCGTGCGACGATCCGGGTCTACGCGCTGAACGGGACGCTCGTCCGGACCCTCGAAAAGAGTGGACCGGGCACCTTTCTGGGATGGGATCTGCGCACCGAGGAGGGGCTGCCGGTCTCAAGCGGCATCTACCTCGTCCACGTGCGCGCGCCGGAGGTCGGCGAGAAGATCATGAAGTTCGGGGTAGTGCAGAAGCGCATTCAGCTTGACGTGTATTAGGCGGCTCCGGAGCGTGCCGTATCGATCGCGGAGGACGAGGAGCGCACCACCGAACACAATCCAGATACCGAATCCGAGCTACACATCCGGGCTTTTCAGGAGGATAAAGAGATGGTTCGTCAGTACTCAATTATGATTCTGCTCACGTGCAGCCTCTGCTGGAGCGCCGCTGCGCAGAACGTCAATCCGGACGCGGACCGCAGCGGTACCGTCTCCTCGCCGCACCTGCTGATTCCGCTCACGGCGCGCTCGGCCGGACTCGCATCGACCACGACCGGCGGAGTGGACGGCATGAACGGACTGGAAGCGTCCGTTTCGAATCCGGCCGGACTCGTGCTGAATCAGGGAACGGGCGTGCTCTTCAGCCACATGCAGTACGTCGCCGACATCGGCGTCAACTATTTCGGTGTGGCACAGAAGCTCGGCAACAACCAGATCGGATTGAGCGTGTCGGCGTGGGACTTCGGCGATATTCCCGAAACGACGGAGCTCAATCCGGAGATTGCGCCGGAGCGGACCTGGTCGGCGACCTACATTACGTTCGGTGCGACGTATGCGCGGCTGTTTACGGATCGCATCGCTGCCGGACTTGGGGCGAAGCTGGTCAGCGAGACGATGGCCGAGGACCTGCATGCGGCAACGCTTGCGTTCGACGCCGGGATGACGTATACCGTCGGCGAGACGGGGCTGCGATTCGGTGTGAGCCTCAAGAATTTTGGCGGCGCGATGCGATACGGGGGCGACGGGCTCGTGCGGCAAGTCGTAGTCCGCGGCGAAGACCGCGAGCGCTCTGGAACGCTGCAGGCAGAGGATTTCGAGCTGCCGTCGCTTCTCAATTTCGGTGTGTCCTACACGAGGTTCGTCGGAGCGGCATCCAGCGTGACGGTGCTCGGCAACTTCAGGTCGAATGCGAACGAGAGCGATCAGTTCGCGGCGGGCGCGGAGTTGGGTTTGATGCGGACGGTCTTCGTGCGTGCCGGATACGAGTATCAGGAGACGATCGACGAGAGCTTCTTCCAAGGATGGAATGCAGGAGGCGGGCTGAAGCTTGACGTGGCGGGCACCGCGCTTTCGTTCGATTACGCCTACCGGTCCACCGATCCGTTCGACGGCGTGCACCTGGTCACGGCTGCCGTGACGCTGTGAGCGTCGAGATGATTCGGCTTTTCTGGATGGTCTTGATGCTATTCGCGGTTTCGAGCGCGAATGCGCAACTGGAAGATGTGTTGCGAGGGCGCGAGCTCCAAGAGCGAGCGATGGCATCTTACCGGTCCGGGGACATCGAGGCGTTCTTTGACTTGACCGAGGCGGCGCTTGCCCATCGGCCGCATCATCCTGGGCTTGTCTACAACATGGCTGCAGGCCATGCGCTGTTGGGTCGTGAAACAGACGCGCTTCGCTGGCTAGCGAGGTACGCAAGTATGGGCTTAACCGCCCGGATCGGCGCCGACGACGATTTTGCAGCGCTTGCCGGCAATGCCGAATTGGCGCGGATTGCGGTGAGCCTCCAGAAGAACGGTCGTCCGTTCGTCCTAAGTACGGTCGCTTTTTCTCTGGATGATCCTCAATTTTTCGCCGAAGGGCTCGCCTACGACCGAACGACCGGACGTTTTCTCGTAAGCAGCGTCTTCCAACGGAAGGTTGTCGGCGTGTTCGACGATCGGTTGGAGGAGTTCGCGGTCCTCGAAAAGGGTCGGAGCCCCCTCGGAATATCGGCCGATCCGGAGCGACAATTGCTGTGGGTCGCCGCATCGACGGTGTCGGAAGCTGCCGAGGAGGGACGTGCTGCGGACACGACCCGTTCCGCGGCGGAGGCGCCGTCCGCGGTCCTCGCGTACAGTCTTGAATCAGGAGAGCTCATCCGAGAGATCGTAGGAGGTGTATTCCTCAGCGACGTGACGGTTGACTCGTCCGGCACCGTTTTCGTGTCCGACGCACGGGGTGGAAGAGTCTATCGTGTCGCGTCCGATGGCAGATCGCTAATCCCCGTCATTGGCGAAAACATGATGCTCTCGCCGCAAGGAATCGCGATGCCCCCAGGGGAAGCCGTTCTATTCGTCGCCGACTATGGAATGGGCGTGCATCGGATCGATCTAGAGTCGGGTGAGGCGCATCTGATTGGCACGCCGGAGCGCGCGGCATTGCTTGGTATCGACGGGCTACTCTGGCACGACGATCGCCTTGTTGCGATACAGAATGGGATTCGACCGCAGCGGCTGTTGTCGCTGTCGCTCAATTCTGACCGTACTAAAATCGTGGATGTGGACGTCTTGGAGTCGGCGCATCCGAACTACGACGAGCCTACCAACGGCGTTGTCGTCGATCGATCGCTCTATTACGTGGCCAATGGACAGTGGAGCAAGATGGCCGAAGGCATGACGGCTCACAAGCCGATCGTGCTGCGGCTGGACTTTTGAGGGCGCCGCGATTCGAGTCCGCAGGCGAACAAAAAATGTTCGGAAGCGGACGGGTGTCCGCAACTTTCAAGGTGGAAGTCTCGAAAAAACAACACGGTACGATAGTTGAGTATCAGGACCTCGGAGGCAGAGCACATCCCAATGGACTCGCCTTCTTGCAACGACACCGCTCGCAGCGCCTTAACCGACGGATGACCTTCCGATGATGCGAGCGGGCAGAGAGCCCGGCAGCTTAGCTGTCGGGCTTTTCTGTGTGTGGGCTTTTCCGTGATGTGTACGTATCTCCTGGCACCGCGGCTACTGCTGCTGCGTCCAGCGGTCATCCAGGAACTGCTGGATGTCGGGCGAAAGCAGGCGGCGGGGGCCGACGTAATCCCCCAATTCCATCGCCTGCCGCTGTTCGGGATCGTATGCAGGCCATGGCGGCAGGTCGCCCCCATTCGGATCTCCCGTCGCGGCGAAGTTCGACCAGTAGGATGAGACGACCTCAGCGAGCGCCGAGTCGGCTGACTGCCACGGCCGATCCACGGCATGCAGACTCGAGAAGACGTAGACCAGGTCGGAGGAATGAAAGGCGCCGTACCGATCCTGGTCGCGGCCCGGCGGCTCGTGGGAGAGTAGATACAGATAGGCATCTCGCGAACCGGTGCGCGTGTGAACTTCAGCGAGTTTCTCCGCGCCCCAGGCGAGGCGGTTACTGAAACTTGCGTTGAAGGATTCCAGCGCCTGCTCATCCGACGTGGCCGGATAGAGCGCCAGATAGCTGTCGGCGTCCTCACCGTAGTTCTGTCGGGTTAGCTCCCGAAATCTCGACGCCGTAAGGTCGGGGCCGACGATCGCCGTGCCCTCATCGGCCGTCGAACCCGCGAGGATGGAGACATCGTGCTGATCGCCGCGCTCCAGGATGACGTCGACCGGCTCCGGAATCAACCATCCATCCACATTCACCGACGTCGGCACGGATCGGCTCACCGCGAGCAGCGAATCGGTGGAAAGGCGGCGAAGCTCGCGGA
Source organism: uncultured Rhodothermales bacterium (assembly GCA_964591285.1). Lineage (GTDB taxonomy): Bacteria > Bacteroidota > Rhodothermia > Rhodothermales > VXPQ01 > CAZQAS01. The sequence goes on along the minus strand of CAZQAS010000069.1, from coordinate 8,449 downwards.
TGCTTTCGGCGCCGGCGGTCTCCGCGAATTTGACCCCGCTTTGCTCTGCTTCAGGCAGTGGCGTATTGCGGCCGAACGCATAGGCCGATCCGCTCTGTAAGATGGCGCGATGGAAGAGTCCGCCGGACAGCGGCGAAGCGAGGAGCACATTGATGGACGCGGATCCGGCGGACTGGCCGAAAATCGTCACGTTGCCCGGGTCGCCGCCGAAGGCCGCAATGTTCTCCTGAACCCACTGCAGGGCCGCGATCTGATCGAGGATGCCGTAGTTACCGCTGGCCGCGTAGTCGGCTTCCTCGGTGAGATCGGGATGTGCCAGGAGTCCGAACACCCCCAGCCGATAGTTGATGGTGACCACGACGACATCCTTTTTCGCGAGCCCCTCGCCGTCAAAGCTCGGCATAGATCCCGATCCCTGAATGAAAGCCCCGCCGTGTATCCAGACCATCACAGGGAGCTGTGCGCTCGGTGATTCGGCGGCCGTCCAGACGTTCAGGTAGAGGCAATCCTCGCTCATCGGTTCCACTTCCGGGAAGAACTCGATCTGGTAGAAGCTGCCCTCCGGTGGCAGCACCTGCATGCAGGTAGCCGCGAATTCGGTGGCGTCACGTCCGCCCTCCCACCCGGTGGGCGGCTGCGGAGGACGCCACCGCAGGCTGTCGATCGGGGGCGCGGCATATGGGATGCCGCGAAAGACGCGCACGGCGGGGTCGCGGCCGTTTTCGCCGAGGAGCATGCCTTCGCTGACGGTTACGCGCGTCGACAGGGGCCGCTCGGCTTCACAGCCGGCGAGGAAGACGATTAGGAGCGTTGCCGCGGAGACTTTCAGCAGCCGGACGAAGGACGGCACGTGCATTTGTACTATTTAGTTAGTAGAATGTCGCAGGAGAGAATACAAGACAACGGTCGACGTGTTTGGGGATCCGCCGTATGCTGCCGTTCCATTCGATAATCGTCGTGACGCTATTGCTTGTACCCGTTTCGCGAGCGGAGAATTCAGCTTTGTCAACGCACCACATCGACGCAAGCTACGGACAATGGAGCTCAAAAGGGGCTCGCGTCGACACGGCCGAGGCGGTCGAAATCCCCTTCCAGTTCGTCGACCACGTCTATCTGGACGTGAAGGTGAACGGCCGCCCCGCCGTGTTTCTCTACGATCCGATCCGCAATATCATGCTAGACGGATCGTTTGCTCGCGCACAAGGCTTTTCCATACTCGACGGCGTGGAGGCCGGTTACGGGAGTACCGTCACGACGGGAGGCGCAGGGGCGCAGCGTCACGAGGTCCATTTCGTACGCGACCTGACGCTGAAGCTGGCCGAGCAGTCGTTCGGCTTTCCGCTGTCGCCGGTCATTCCCCTAGACTCAATGATGAGTGCAGCGCTTGGCCGCCACGTCGATGGGCTGCTCGGCATCAATGTGCTCGAGGAGTTCGTCGCCGAGTTTGACTTTCCGGAGGGCATGCTCCGACTGCATCCGTCCGGCTTCGGGCCCCCCGACGCTGCCGTGCGGGTTCCGATCACCTGGATGGAGCGCCGTCCAACCATACCGCTTCGCTTCGTCATCGACGGCGTCGAAAAGGAAGCCGTGTTCATGCTGGATTTCGGGATGAGCGGATCCGTGCGATTCACGACGCGCTACACCAATGAGGAAAACCTGCTCGATGGGCTCCATCCAACCATATCCAACGACAGTGAGCGAGGAATGGGCGGGGCACTTGCGAGCCGCATGGCGAGGTTGCCGCGCATCCGATTCGGCGAGGTGGATGTCGATTCCATGGTCGTTTCGCTCGCGCGGGAAGAAGAAGGTGCGGATGCGTATAGGGAATGGGACGCGCTGCTCGGGCTGGATGTACTGAGCCGGTTTGATATGTACCTCGATCTAAGGCGGGACGAACTGTGGCTGCGGCCGAATGCATGGTTCGATCGTCCGTTCGAGTACGTTGATGTGGGGCTGCAGTTCGTGCCACAACGGACGGCGGACGAGGGTCTTGAAATCCGTTCCGTGCAGCAGGGTTCGGCGGCCGAAAAGGCGGGATTCGCAGAGGGGGATCGCATCCAACGGCTCGACGGACAGCCGGTTAACGGCTGGAACAAGCGCCACTGGCGCGAGGCGCTTGAGGAACGCGTAGGAAGGACCGTGCCCGTGAACGTGCAGCGAGAGGGGCGCGCACGGACACTACGCCTTGCGATCTCGCCGCAACTCTGAGCGGCAATGTGGCGCTATTCGTAGCGCAGCGCTCGGACTGGATCCGTATTTGCGGCGCGAAACGTCTGATAGGCGACGGTAGCCCAGGCGACAAACAGGGCCGCGATGCCTGCAGCGGCGAACGTCCAGAGCTGGAGGTCAATTCGATAGACGAAATCTTCCAGCCATCGCTGCATGAGAACGTAGGCGGCTGGGGCAGCGATCAGGAATGCGACCATGATCAGACGGGTAAAGTCGCGAGTGAGGAGCGCCACAACCTGTGGGACCGACGCACCAAGCACTTTTCGGACGCCGATCTCCTTCGTGCGCTGCTCCGTCGTGAAAGACGCCAGCGCGAAAAGTCCGAGGCAGGCGATCAGCATCGCAAGGGCCGCGAAAGACGTGAACACCTGTCCCAACTGCTGGTCGGCTCGGTGAAGCCGCTGGAAGTCGTCGTCCACAAAATAGTATTCGAAAGGATAGTCCGGAGCGAACTCCGCCCAAAGCGTGCCGAGCTGCCGTAGCGCATTGCGGCCGCTGGCGGCTCCGAGTCGAACCGATGCGAAATTGAGATACCGGTACGGCATCTGATTGATGACGACGGGCGTTACGGCGCCGCGTAGTGAAAAGAGGTGGAAGTCTCGTGTAACGCCGACGATCCGACCGCGGCGCTCGACGTCCGACCAATACATGGTCACTTCCTTGCCGATGGCCGCCTCCGCTGACTCCCATCCTGCCTCGCGAACGAGCGTTTCATTCACCAGGAACGCCTGCGAGGAGTCGGTGGAAATCGCCCGCGAGAACGACCGACCGGCAGCCATCTCAACGCCATATGTTTCGGTGAAACGCTCATCGACGAAAAGCCGGTGCACGCCCACGTCCTCGTCCATCCCCTCGAAGAGATAGGAAGCGCCGTTTCCGGCGCGGGCGGGGACCTGTTCGCTGAGGGAGACGCTCCGGATACCGCTCCGGCCAGAGAGCTCCCGACGAAAGGCGGAGTAGCTTTGCCGGATCTGATCGTTCAGCGGCAGAACGACGACGTGCTCGCGGTCGAAACCGAGGTTCGTGTCACGTACATAATCCATCTGCTGTGATACGACAGCCGTGCAAGCGATCAGAAGAATGGAGACGCCAAACTGGAAGACAACCAATCCTTTTCTGATCAGCGCCGCACGTGGCTCTCCACCCTCCATCGTCCCCTTTAGGATGGTTGACGGCTGGAAGGCGGATAGGAAGATGGCCGGATAGCTTCCTGCGAGGAGTCCAACCAGCAGCGTCAGCGCCACAAAGAGCCCGATGATCGGCGGACTGGTGAGATCCGAGAAGGAAAGGGCCGTTCCCGCCACCTGGTTGAACGCAGGAAGCAGGACCCGCACAACACCGATTGCAAGGATGGCCGAGAGTACGCTCAGCAGGATCGCCTCGGACAGAAACTGCCGGATCAGCTGCGCGCGGTTCGCGCCGGCCACCTTGCGCAGCCCGACCTCTTTGGCTCGGCGCGCCGACCGTGCGGTCGCCAGGTTCATAAAGTTCACGCACGCGATCAGTAGAATGAAGAAGGCGATCGCGGAGAAGATGTAGACATAGGCTACGTTGCCGTTCGGCCGGAGCTCTGCGCGAAGTTGAGAATGAAGGTGGATGTCCGTGATCGGCTGCAAGAGGACGTCAAAGTAGCGCTCGTGGCCGAAGTGCTCGAGTTGTCGATCGAGGAAGTGCGGGAACCGACTTTCGAGATCGGATGGATCGACGCCCTCCGAGAGGAGGACGTAGTTGAAAACGGGGTCGAGACCCCAGCCCTCGGGCGGTCCGGGCAGGCTCGAGAACGAGAGCAGAAAGTCGAACTGAATGTGCGAGCGCCGAGGCAGATCTTGAAGAACGCCGGTCACGCGATACTCGGCGAAACTTCCGTCATTGAACGCATCGACGGAGATTGTTCGGCCCACCGGGTTCTCTTCTCCGAAGTACTTCTGTGCGGCCGATTCCGTAAGGACGATCGATTGGGGCTCGACCAGCGCGGATGAGCGATTTCCATCGAGGAGAGGAAATGTGAACACATCGAAGACGGAGGCATCAGCGAAAAAGAAGGATCCCTCGTAGAAGCGTCGATCGCCGCGGGAGAAGACGCGTTTTTCGCCCCATCCCATCTTGACGAAGCGAGTCGACTTTTCGATCGCTGGAAATTCGGTCTCGAGCGCGGGTCCAACCGAGAAGCTTGTATTGGCGTTGGTCGGCTGGCCGTCGTTCGACGTGCTGTAGACGATCCGGTAGATGCGATCGGCGTGAGTATGGAAGCGGTCGTAGCGGGTTTCGTCGAGGACGAAGCCGAGGATGACGAGGCAGCATGCAATGCCGATCGCGAGTCCGGCAACGTTGATGACGGTGTAGCCCTTGTGCCGGCTGACGTTGCGGAGCGCGATGATAAGATAGTTGCGGAGCATGTGGTGGTGACTAACAAAGGCCGTACCACACGCGCATGTTTCTCGTGCAGTTCGTTGCACAGGCGCAGCCGGCCGGCGCGCTCATCTTCTGCTAAGCCCCGTGTCCGCTGGCGAACTCCTGTGTGCTGCAAGCGGACATGCTGTTTACCGATGCGGGTGGCGAGCCCGCGTCATCCCGGCAGGAACGGCCGGTGACATGCAGGGGAGAGAGATGGCACGAAATTATCGCAGCAGAATCGTGAACGAACCCGGATGTCCCCAGCATGCTGCGAAATTACCTTACAACCGTCCTCCGCAACTTTCGAAAGCAGCGCCTCTACAGCTTTCTAAATGTCTTCGGGATGGCGGTTGGACTCGCGTCGGCGTTCTTGATTGCGCTGTTCATCGTCGACGATCTGCAATACGACGACTACCACGAGCACGCCGACCGGGTGTACCGCGTTGCGCGCGAATGGATCGACGAGAATGGCGAGCCGACGCTGAGCCTTGCGCGTATATCCGCCCCCATCGCGCCGGCTCTCGAACGCGAGTTCCCGGAGATAGAGGAAGCCGTCCAGATCTGGGGGAATGGCGGCGTGATCGGCTATCAGGGAGAGCATTTCAATGAGCCGGATTTCTTCTTCGCAGGGGCCGATCTCTTTGAAGTGCTGTCGATTCCACTTGTTAAGGGTGATCCGGAGAGCGCGCTTGCTGAACCACATACCGTCATTCTGACCGAGGAACGAGCGAGGAAGTACTTCGGCGATGCCGATCCAATCGGCAGGGAGCTTCAGCTGGATACGAAGTGGGACCTCCGCGTCACAGGCGTGGTCGGGGAGATTCCCCACAACTCGCACTTCCAATTCGATTTCCTTGCGTCGATGGAGACGCTCCGCGAACTCCTGTCGGAGGATTCCTTCACGAACTGGCGCGGTAACAACAGCTTCGCGACGTATGTTCGTCTGGTCGAATCGGCCGATCCGGAGGAGTTGGAGGCGCGGTTTCCGGCATTCTTGGATCGGCACTATGACGAAGAGCTGGGGTTGACGAGCCGGCTGTTCCTCCAGCCCATCACGTCCATCCATCTGCACTCCGATCTCGACACCGAATTCGAGGCGAACGGCGACATCACGTACGTCTATCTATTCACCGCTGTGGCGATCCTCGTTCTCCTGATCGCGTCGGTGAACTTCATGAATCTTGCGACGGCGCGGGCCTTCAGGAGGGCACGTGAGATTGGTGTCCGAAAGGCGCTCGGCGCCCACCGCAGCCAGCTTGCCGTCCAGTTTCTCGGAGAGGCACTGGTTACGTCGTTCGCGGCGCTATTCGTTGCGCTGATCATCGCGGTACTGCTCCTCCCGCTGTTCAATCAGGTGTCGGGAAAGGAAATCGCGCTGTTGACGGAGCAGAGCGGTCTTGTTCTGCTCGTCTTCGTAGGGGTAACGGCGGTCGTGGGCCTACTATCGGGTAGTTATCCTGCAGCCTACCTGTCGGGCTTCGGTGCAGCCGCCGTACTGAAGCGCGACGTCGGCCATCGACGATCGCAGCTGTACAAGGGGCTGGTCGTCGTTCAGTTTGCGATTGCTTTCGTGCTTGTTGCGGGTGTGGGGGTCGTGTTCAAGCAGGTTGATTACGTGACGAGCCGGCCGCTAGGATTTGATAAGGAGCGGTTGGTGGTCCTCTCGAGTAGCGACGCGATCAGTCGCCGGTTCGGAGCGATTCGACAGCAGCTCGAGGCGCACCCGGGTATCGTCTCCGCAACGGAATCGCGGCTCATTCCTTCGAATTCGCTTCTGGACCAGATCGATGTCCGGGCCGAAGTGTCCGACCGATTGAAGCTCGTCAAAGGTATCTCGCTGCTGCCCGTCGATCACAAATTCGCCGAGACGTACGGCATTGATCTGCTCGCAGGTCGCGATTTTAATCTGGAGATGGCATCGGATTCGACGGAAGCCTTTCTACTGAACGAAGCGGCTGTCGAGCAAATCGGATGGTCGTCTCTGGAGGATGCCGTGGGCAGCACCGTCGCGCTCGAAGGTACGAGCCTCACCCGTCGCGGTCGTATCGTCGGCGTCTTAGAGGATTTCCACTTTGAATCGCTGCACGAGCGAATTGCCCCGATGGTCTTTCTAATCATGCCGGAGCGGCACCGCCTTGTGAGCGTGAAGCTGACCGGCGACGACGTGCGCGGTACGCTTGACTTCCTGAAGGAGAGATGGGCGGCGTACTTGCCTGGCTATCCATTCAGTTACTTCGAGATTGACGCGGCAGTCGACGATCTGTATGCCGGAGAACGGCACTTGGGGAAAATTCTTGGATACTTTTCAGCGCTGGCTCTGCTCGTCGCCTGTCTAGGCCTGTTCGGGCTCGCGGCTTATGCCGCAAGTGAGCGGACGAAGGAGATCGGCATCCGCAAGGTGCTGGGCGCCGGCGTAAGCCAGATCGTCGCATTGCTATCAAGGGATTTCGCGCGTCTGATCCTCGCAGCTCTCTTGGTAGCCATCCCACCGGCATATCTTCTCGTTGACCGGTGGCTCGGATCTTTCGCCTATCGAACGGATCTGGGAATCGGATTTTTTGCGGCCGTCGCCGTCGCGGTACTGTCCGCAGCCCTTGTGGTGGTAGCCTACCAGGCCGTTACGGCGGCCGTCACCAATCCCGTAGAGAGCTTGCGCCATGAGTAAGTAATGCCGTCGACCGTCTCCGGTACGAATGATGATCAAGAACTATCTCCAAATCGCGTTGCGACACGTGGCACGCGAGAAAGGCTACAGCATCATCAATGTGGTCGGACTCGCGATCGGCATGACGTGCTGCCTGCTCATCGTGTTGTTCGTGCGGGAAGAGCTTTCCTTCGATCGTTTTCACGAGAAGGGCGATCGAATAGCCCGCCTGGTAAGAGAGACGTCGGCCCTGTCCGCCGCGCCGATGGGTCCCGCGCTCACAGATGATCTGCCGGATGTCGAAGGCTACGTCCGCCTTCTCAAGATGGACGAGGTCGTTGTGGAGGGAGAGGATGGGATGAGCTTCAAGGAGACGCTCTTCGCAGTGGACTCGACTTTTTTCGACGTGTTTAGCTTCGAGCTTCTGCACGGCGACATGGATCAAGTGCTTCGCCGCCCCGACGAAATCGTTCTCAGCCGTCTAGCAGCTGAGAAATTTTTCGGAAGGCAGAATCCGGTAGGGCGTACGCTGACGATCAACGCCGGACAGCCAATGACGCTCACGGTTGCCGGGATCGTCGAAGATCCGCCGCCGACGTCACACTTGCAGTTCGACATCCTCGCCTCATTCACGGCGGTCGAGGCGCAGTCCAACCGCATCGAGAACTGGCGCACGAACTGGCTTTACACGTATCTCCTACTGCGCGAGGGTGTGGATGCCCGCTCGCTCGAAGCTCGGCTGCCCTCCTTTTTTGAACGTCACGTGGGAGAGGAATGGGGGATATTCCGGATCCAGAAACTGCACGACGTCCACCTCCGCTCCTCTCATCTCGGCTACGACGTCGCTTCGCAGGGGGACATCCGATCGGTGCTCCTCTTTTCGATCATCGCCGGACTGATTTTGCTGATCGCATGCATCAACTTCGTCAACCTCTCGACGGCGCGTGCGATGCGGCGGGCGAAGGAGGTGGGCGTCAGGAAAGTCATCGGCGCGCACCGGTGGCAGCTCTTCGGCCAATTCATGGGTGAGTCGATCGTGGCGACGCTCATGGCCGTGAGCCTCGCCGCCGTTTCGGTTGTGCTGATTCTGCCCACTTTCCGCGCGTTCGTGGGCAGAGAGCTGCCGATTGCTGCGGAGGTCGGATTTATCGCGGCTGTACTCGGTGTACTGGTGCTCACCGC
>CAZQAS010000068.1:11895-17675 GCA_964591285.1 uncultured Rhodothermales bacterium | reverse complement strand
ACCAACTGGAAGGGCGGCTTTAAATGCGAAAGCATAATTCGCGAGCACGAGGTGCGGATGGACGAGCCGGAGCTGCTCGGCGGGACCGACACGGCCCCGAATATGGTGGAGCAGGTACTCGCCGCCTACGGCTCGTGCCTGACCGTCGGCTACTCCCTGAACGCCGCCGTGCGCGGCATTGAATTGCGTGAGCTGCGCGTAGAGGTCGAATGAGATCTCGACCTGGCCGGATTCTTCGGGCTGTCCGAGGAGGTTGCGCCAGGCTTCTCGAATATTCGCACGAAGGTATACCTGGACGCCGATGCCGACGAGGAAGCCTTGGAAGCACTGCACGCCCACGTACTGCGGACCTCACCGGTAGGCAGCATCCTGGCGAGCCCGATCAACGTCGAGACGACATTGGTTCCGAAGGCGAGGGCTGTAGCGGCCGCCTAAGCCGGCCGCATGGACCCATTTGACAAGCCGCACCCCGCGGCGCTGGCGGCGAATGCCCCGGCGTGGTGACGATCTCGCGTGAGGTGGCGGCGTTGCTAATCCGCAGGGCGAAGTGCCGGCGGATTGGCGAAGGCGTCGTACGCCGCCGCGACACGACCCTGCTGCGCATCCCCCTCGTGAACCCACACCCTGTACCGCAGGGTGACGGACTCTCCAGGTTGCAGCGTTCGACGCTCCACGCCCGGCCATGCCACACCGAGAAATCCGTAGTGGCGGAGCGTCCATTTAGCAGGGAAATCCGGATGGCCGGCATGCTGGAAGATGGCCATACCGCTCACGTCGTCACTCGCTCCAAACTGCCCGGATTCATCCGCCCAGGGGAGTCTGCGGTGGTCGCTGTCCTCCGGCTCCAGTCCGTCGGGTGACGTGATCACCGTCTCCTCACGAGGTGCGAATCGCAGCGAGAAGCCGCCGTAGCCCTTGTTGTCAGTTTCGCGTCCCGCGATGTCGATGGGCTCGCGGGCCATCAGAGTAAGGCGGATGTCGAGTGCCCGGCCGTACGTGCCCGATGTATAGGCACGCACCCAGACCCATTCGTCGAGAACGTTGCGCCCGTCCTCCATCATCTCCCAGTGATTCTTGACGCCGATGGTGGTGCAAACCGGTCCCGATTCGCGCAGCAGCCATTCGTCGAATACCTGATGCATCCCGCGGAGCGCCCACACGTCGTGTTCCTCTCCGTCGACAAACACGCGGGGCCACATCCACGACAATCCTCGATGATGGAGATGATCGGCGGGGAAGTCATCGGTCAGGACCGTTCCATCGGGGCTCCAAATCGGGTGGATGTAGGACGACCGCGCATTTTCTTCAGGAAGCCCCTCGGCGAGCTGCGTCCCGAAGTTGTAGGCAAGGACCGGCCGGTCTCCTTCGCTCAGCGTGAGTCGACCGCCCTCCTCCGACATCGTGAAGGCATCCGACTCCCGTGCCGTTTGCAGGTCGTACCCGCCCTGTGCTGTGCCGGGAGGCAGCAGCGCGCAATAGGCCGTGGAGGCGAGGTGACGGACGGTATCCGGCGCACCGAAGAGGGGCGGAGCGGACTGGAGCAACGCACCGTCCGGAGAGATCTGCAACAGATCGCTCCTCAATCCGAGCGCGGTGCCATCGATCTCCATGGGAGCAGCGACGTCGCGCGCCGTTGCAGGCTCCTCAATGACGACGCGCGGATGGCTGCCACCGCAGCCGGCGATCAGCCACAGTTGTACGAGGGCAAGCAGAATGGGTGCTTCACGGGAGATGACCATCGATTTGACGTTTAGCGTTACGACGTTCTGACGTGATGCCGTCATGGGTTTGCCATACATCATCACACGTGCCCAGGCCCCACTTCCTTCCGGTCGGCGTCGAAGACGTAACGGCTTCCTGTCTCGAGAGCCTGGAACCCGAGGATACCCGCCACGGAATGCGCAAATCCTACGTCCACGGGCGCGTTTGGCGTCTGGCGCGTTCGCATGCATTCGATCCAATTTCGCACGTGCTCGACACCCATGTTGCCGTCGACCGGAGGAACGGTTATCGTTTCCTGGAGCGCATCCTCGCCACCGCCGGCCCCCCTGATCTCCCACGTGGTCGTATCGAACGTACCCTTCGTCCCGTACATGCGCACGTTCGGCACCGGGAAGCTGTTGCCCAGGCGCGTCGAGTACTCGAGAATCCAGCCGGACGGATACGTGAACACCATGTCGACCGTATCGGCATGCTCGCGGCCGTCTTTCCAGACGTACACGCCGCCGTTCGCAACGGCGGACGTCGGTACGGGGTCACCCATGAACCAGTGCGCGGCATCGATGCGATGAGAACCGAGAAGGCCCACGGTTCCCACAGTGAAATCTCGGTAGAGCTGCCACTGGCGGAACCGGGACGGATCGAACGGCTCGTCAGGCAAGTGCATGAGAAACTGCTGCCAGTCGACGTCGGCCGCCGCCACGTCGCTATAATCCCGCAGCCACCGTGGTCGGTTGTCATGGTAGGCCGTTTCGACGTCCGTCACATTGCCGAGAATGCCGGTTCGGAGAATTTCGGCAGCGGCCTGGTGTCGGGGTTCGCTTCGAAACTGCGTGCCAACCTGCACCACGGCGTCTCCTTCGTTGACGAGCCTTACGGCCTGATTTGCGTAGACCATTTCCGTCGACATCGGCTTTTCGACGTAGACGTCTTTGCCCGCGGATAGTGCATCCACCAGAATCGGGCCGTGCGAGAAATCGGGCGTCACGATGAGTACGCCGTCGATGTCGTCCCTCGCGAGAAGCTCGCCATAACGGGCGGCCGTCACCGGCTTCGACGGCTGCCGCTCGGCCAGACGGGCGGCCGCTCGCTCGAGGTTCACCGTCCAGACGTCGCAGAGGGCAGCAACCTCTACGTTGTGATCGGCGCCAAGGTCGGCCACCACATCCATCAAATCATTGCCTCGGTCGCCGCATCCGATGAGTCCGATGCGGATGCGATCGTTCGCCCCTAGTACCGGTCGGGGAATCGATCCACCGAGAGCTAGGGCGGCGGCGCCCGCTGCAGTGCTTTTCATGAAGCGACGTCGATCCAAATCTCCTTTATGCATCGTGTAGTGGGTCTAAAGGTGTATGTGGTTGATGGCGAACGGTGGACGGCACGCTGAGCGATGTGTTTTACTCCTTTTAGAGATCGATGGCGAAGGCCGCAATCTTGTCTTCATCCACCTCTATTCCGAGACCAGGACCCGTTGGGACTGCGACTTTGCCGTCTACCACCTCAAAGGGGTCGACGAGCAGACTGGCTTCGAGAAACTGCGGGCCGTTCAGCGCAGCCGGCTGGTCGTACCCGAATGCACCGTACAGCTGCAAGGTCGCGGCCTGCGAGATCCCGGGATCGGTCAGTCCGCTGCCCAGAAACATCAGATCCGCATCCTGCAGGATCTCGATCTGGCGCTTCGCCGGCATGATGCCTCCGGCGCGTGGGATCTTCATGGCCACGCCGTCGAGGAGGTCGAGCCGGATGAATTCGATGAGTGACGCCGGTGAGACGATGCCTTCGTCCATGAGTACGGGCAAGGCACCCTGTTCTTTCAGCGCGCGGTATCCGGCAAGGCTATTTGAAGGGAGCGGCTGCTCCAAGACGTCGACGCCGGCATCGGCGAGTCGGGGCGCGAGGTCGAGGGCTGTCGCCCGGTTCATCCCTCCGTTGGCATCGGCCCAGAGGAATCCATCCGGTACGCGCTCGCGGGTGCGTCGACTCAGGGCGAGGTCATAATCCCGTCCCCCGCCTACCTTGATATTGAAGTGTTGATAGCCGCGAGAAAGTCCATCGTCAATGAGGCCGTCGAGATCCTCGAGTTTCGTCGGATTGAGCGTCCAGCTCAGCGTGATCGTTTCTCGTGGGACGCGTCCCCACATTTCCGGAATGGATAATCCGCTGATCTTGCCGGCAAGATCGTGGAGGGCGATGTCCACGCCGGCCTTAGCAATAGGCTGACCCGTTTGGAATGACGGTGCGATGTAGCGATTCATGACCGCGTGCGCTCCGGCAATGTCAAAGACGTCACGTCCCATGAGCTGCGGAACGAGGTAGGTTCGGAGCGTGGTCGTGACGGATTCGAGGGTTTCATAGCTCCACATCCGGCTGGGAATACTTTCGCCCCACCCAACGGAGCCGTCGTCGGCGGTTATCTTCACGATAGCTGCGGCACGCCCGGCCTTTCCGCTTCCCGGATCTTCGAAAAATTTGAAGCTTCCGACGACCGGATAGACCATCGGATATATGTCGATCTGTGCGATACGCGGCCCGGCCGCCGTAGCGAACAACGGGTTCGGGCGGGCGAGAAGCGTTGCGGCGCTTCCCAATCCAAGTGTCTGTATGAAGGCGCGTCGCGTGTGGGCGGCCATGAGCGTATTGGGCAACTAAATCGTTAAAGTAAGGAATATCTTTCGATGCGTCGCGTTACCCACGTCGTGGGCCTTCTTGCCGGCGTCACGGCCGCCCCACCTCGGAAAACCGTCATCTTCAAAGTCCCCTTGCAGTGATTACCATCCAGTCCGTCCATTCCAATTTCGAACGCGAGCCCCTACGCAAGGCTTTTGGATTTAAGGGAGGCTATCTCACCGAGCTCTGGCAGACGATCGCCTATTTTAAGGGTAATGCGGGGGACGAAGCCGTGGGTCTCGGGACACAGAGCGTATTGTGGTCGGATTCCGCCGTGTTCGCTGCCAATTCTGAAGCCGGAGGCAACGCCCTGATGTACGCGGTGCTCGAGTTCGGCCTACGGGAGGCGGAAGGGTCCCCGTTCGAAACGCCGATCGAGCTACTCGACTCCGTCTATCCGAAGGCACACGCCTATGCGCAGTCCGTGACAGAGCATGCCGATCTGCGTAAGACGTTTGCGCTGAACGCGCTCGTGGCGCTCGACAACGCAGCGTGGATGCTGTATGCGAAGCAGCAAGGCACCGCAAGCTTCGACGAGATCATCCCCGACGCCCTGCGACCCGCCCTGTCGCAGCGCCTCGAGCATGTCGCCCTCATCCCCACCATCGGTTACGGCACGTCATCGGAGGCGATGCGATCGTTCGCCCAGGCGGGCAGCTTCGTGGTTAAAATTAAGCTCGGACATCCCGGCGTGGGTGACGAAATGGTCGAGGCCGATGAGCGGCATCTCGAGGCCGTGCACGACGCGTTCCGAGACGTGCAGACGACGCATACCGAGAACGGCCGAGCGGCCTACTATCTCGACATCAACGGGCGCTATACGGAGAAGTCGCAGCTTCGAAGGCTGCTCGATCATGCCGACGGCATAGGGGCGCTCGAGCAGATCATCCTCGTCGAAGAGCCATTCCCCGAAACATTCGATGCCGACGTGTCGGATTTCGAGGTGCGACTGGCCGCGGACGAGAGCGCGCATACGGACGTCGACGCGAGGCGGTTAATGGACATGGGATACGGCGCCATCGCGCTGAAGCCCATCGCGAAAACGGCCAGCATGACGATGAAAATCGCGGCGGCCGCCTACGAGCGCAACGTGCCGTGTTTCTGCGCGGACCTTACCGTCAATCCCATCCTCGTCGACTGGAATAAGTCGTTCGCCGCGCGCATCGAGCCGCTGCCCGGCCTGGACGTCGGCCTTCTCGAAACCAACGGCGGACAGAATTACGCGAACTGGGATGCGATGGTCGGCTACCACCCGCGGGCCGGAGCCCCATGGATGGATGCGAGCGAAGGGCGCTTCCGGCTATCGGATGAGTTCTTCGAGTCGAGCGGCGGCATCTTTGAGGTGCCTACGCATTACATGGATCTGGTCCGGCCGCGAACGACAGGCACCTGAC
>CAZQAS010000068.1:0-11795 GCA_964591285.1 uncultured Rhodothermales bacterium | reverse complement strand
AGCTACCGCTCGACACCAGCCTCACGCAGTACGTCATCCAGTGAAACCGGTACACCGCCCCGCTGCTTCGAAACGTCGGCCGCAGTCATAAACGCGTAGATCTCGAGCGTCTCGGACGTGGAGACCGGAGATTCGCCAGTTTCGAAGAATTGGAGCACCTCTTCGAGCATCGGTACCTGGCCGCCGTATGGACCCAGCTGGGCGATCTCCTCCTCGCCGAATGCCGTCCCGCCGTATCCGCGCTGCCCGTCGCGCACGCCATAGAACGTGCCGACACGCCCGTCCTGCCAGCGGCACGTCACGACGTCGACCGCATCGGAGTGTGTCCGGACGACCGTTTCGCACCCCGTTCCCATCACGGTGAAGAGTATCTCCACGCCATGGATGCCGTACCAGTACAGATCGGTGTGCGACGGCTCGAGTACGGCCGGACTATAGGCAACGGCACCGCGCACGCGGCCGATACTCCCGCCGCGGATGGCCTGCGCATTGTCGATGTATCGCAGGGACGAGGTGGAGAACACAGGTACGTCGGCTTCTTCGGCGAGCCGGTAGATCTCGACGACGTCCGTCAGATGAGCAGCCACCGGCTTGTCGATGAAAATGGGCTTGCCGGCGTCGATCACTTGCCGTGCCTGCTCCAGACGTGGATTGCCGTCGTTCGTCACGAGAAGAACGACGTCCACACGGCCCAGGAGCTCGTCGATCGAATCTACGATCTCGACACCCAGCGCCTGAACCTCCTCCGTGTACCGCGGAATGCGATCATAGCTGGATGCGATCTCCGTGCTTCCCAGCGGATAGGCCGCGACCACTTCGTATCGGGCGAACAGACCTTCGCCATCCGGGTCATTGATCACCTCTGTGAAACCGGGGCTGTGCGACGTATCCAGGCCGATCATACCGATGCGGATGGGATCGTCGGCTGCGGCGGAGATCGTCGTCGCGCACGCCAACATCAGGGTGGTTAGAAATCGAAAAGCGCCCCTCCACGGGTGGCTGGATGTCATGCTTGCGCTCACGGAACGGGCCTCATGTGATTCTGGATATTCGTAGGGCGCCTCAATTGATGGATACTGGTGCGCCCGAGAGCGACGCGCCGAGTGCCGGCGGTCCTGCGCGACGACTTACAACGCGGCAATGATCTGTCGGATGTAGTTCGCGACAATACCAATGATGGTGATATATCCGATGATGGCTATGACCTGCACCCACCGCCGGTTGACGTGCTCGCCCATAATCTTGCGATCGCCGGCAAGCGAGAGCACGAGGAAGCCTAGCAACGGAAACGCGACGACGGCAAGCCCCTGCGCAAAGCGGATGAGCTCCACGGGAGGCGCTTCAAAGACAAGTACCACCAGGAGGCCTGCGGCCATCGCAACCGTCGTCCACAGCTTCACGGGCCGCCCATCCATCGACGAATCCTTACCCAGGCCGTCCGCGAGCAACGTGGCGCCAATCAACGGATTGACGATCAGTGACGAGAGGCTCGCGAAGAAGAAACCGACGGTGAACAGGTAGAATGCCGCCGGCCCGACAAGCGGCTCGAGCTGAGCCGCCATTCCTTGCGCGGAAAAGACGGGATCGCCGCCCGTCGCATAAATCGCCCCGGCGCTGGTCAGCAGAATGATCGTCGAAATGGCACCCAGGATTCCGATCCCGACCAGACTGTCCAGTCCCTCGTTTGCCAGCGCGTCAGGCCCCCAGTTCTTCTCTTTCATCAGGTATCCCTGATAGACGGCAGCGACGATTGAGAAGGTCGTAGCGGCCATGCCTAGCGTGAGGAAAATCGCGTCGGTGTCGGGGAACGACGGGACCATACCGGCCGCCGCCTCGCCGACGTCCATGCCTACGATCACGGCCGTTCCGATGAAGGTGAGCAGCATGAGCCCGACGACGGCTTTGACCAGGAGCTCGAGCTTCCCGTAGAGATTGGGGAGATAGATCATCCCAAGCGCCGGGACAAAAAAGATGACGGCCCAGAGGCGAACGTCAACACCGAAGAGCGCATTTGCGGAGAATCCGACGGCCGCATTGTTGCCGGCCTGGAAGGCAAGCACGGCCAGGAAGCCGAAGACACCCGCGGTAGCCGCCACGGCGCCCCCGTACTTCTCGCGCGTGATCTCGAAGAGCGTGCGACCGGTCACCAGGGTCACGCGAGCCGAGAGCCACGTATAGATGACCATCAGGACGGTCGCTGCCACCGGGACCCAGAGTAGCGCATAGCCATACGTACTGCCGGCGATCGTATTGAGGGTGAGCGTACCGGGACCGATGACGACCGTCGCCAGGACGAGGGCCGGACCGATGTGCTGAAAGATCTCCCGGAGACGACCGCTTACGCCGATCCCTGACGCCGATGAGCGCTTCGTGCTTATTTCAGCCATTCGTCGAGATGCTCGCGGATGAAGTCATCGTCTGTCAGGTGCGGATAATCACGGTAGATCCGGTCGATTTCCTCGCGCTGGCCCGGCGAGAGCTGCTCGTCCGGGTTGAGCGTCCAGAGCCCTTCCAGAAGGCCCTGCCGCCGCAGCACCTCGTGAATTCCCGGGATGCATCCTTCGAACTCGTGTTGCGGATCGAAGATGGCTGCGTTCGAATCCGTCACTTCGGCCGCACGCGTCAACCACTCCGCCGAAAACTGGGCGTTCTCCCGCACGTCCTTGATCTCCTCGAGGAGCTCGACGGCCCGCCGCGTCCAGACGGCCCAGTGGCCGAGGAGGCCGCCGACGATTCGCACGTCTTCATACGGGAATCTCGTCAGCAGATCGACGACGATGTTGTCGTCGTTGCCGGTGTAGAGCGCGATATCGTCGGCCCGGCCCGCCTCCACGACGGCGCGCACGACGTCGAGCGTCTGGTAGCGGTTGAACGGCGCCATCTTGATGCCCACCACGTTCTCGATTTCGGCGAATTGTCGCCAGAACGAATAGGGCAAGATGCGGCCGCCCACCGCAGGTTGGAGATAGAAGCCAAAAACGGGCAGAACGTCCGCGACCGCGCGGGTATGTGCGACCATCTCCTCGACCGTTCCCTGCGCGAACGCGCTCAGGCTGAGCAATCCGCAGTGATAGCCGAGATCGCGCGCCGTTCTCGCCTCGGCAAGGGCGTGTTTAGTGTCGCCGACAAGCCCGGCGACCATCACCGGGTCGCGTCCGGATCGGGCGGCTTCCTCCGAAGCGAGCTCGAGAACGGGCCGGTACAGCCCCACGTGCTCGTCGTGGATCTCGAATTGCGTCGTATGCACCCCCACGGCGAGGCCGCCGGCCCCGGCGTGCAGGTAGTACCGCGTGAGAGCGCGCTGATGACGCTCGTTCAGATCAAGCTGTTGATCCAGCGCAAGCGGATGCGCCGGGATGACCAAGCCTTCGAAAAGTCGTTCGCGCAGCGTCACCGTATTAGCGGAGAATGGATCGTACATACGAGGACGGGCGGCCGTCGTCTTAGAACTTCCCGTCGCGTACCTCAAACTTGGTAGGCTTTCCGTGGGTCGGGCCGCCCTGCTCCAGCCATGCCGCAACGAGATCGATCACGTCGTCGGTCGAGACCTTGGGCTCACCGAACAGCTCGTGACACGTAGAAGCGTCGTTGAGAAACGCCGTCTCCTGCTCACGGCCTTCGAACAGCGGCTCGACGCCGAAGCGCTTTCCGAACTCCTCAGCCAGCTCGCGGACGGAAAGAATTTCAGGGCCGGTAAGGTTGAGGATGTTCGCGGGCGAGGTGCAGATGCCGAGCGCCCGAAAGCAGACGGAATTTGCATCTCCCTGCCAGACCGTATTCACGTATCCCGTATCGAGGCCGACCGGCTCGCCGTGGTAAACCTTCGTCGCGATGTCGAGCAATACTCCGTAGCGCGCCTCCACCGCATAGTTGAGGCGCACGAGACAGATCGGCGTTCCGTTCTGAATTGAGAAGTGCTGAAATACGCGCTCGCGTCCAAGACAGGACTGCGCATACTCCCCTACGGGATCCGGAGCGACGTCTTCGGTCGCACCCCCGGACTCGACGGGCACCTTTGGATAGACATTGCCGGTCGAAAGGGCGACGATTCGCGAGTCTGGGTACCGACAGGCGACGCGCCCGGGCAGATACGAATTGAGCGCCCAGGTGAGCGCCTGTTTGCCGGAGGCACCGAACTTCATTCCTACGAGGTAGATGACGTTTGGACAGTCCGGCAAGGCGAAGAGCGCTTCGTCGTCCATCAGGTCGGCCGAGACGACCTTCGCGCCCGTCGCACTGACTTCACGCCGAACCTCCTCGTCCGAGAAGCGGCTCACCGCATACACCGAATGTCTTCCGCCGGCCTCCTCCATCGCCCATGCGATCCTCCGCACGAGCGTCGGCCCCATCTTCCCGCCTGCTCCCAATACGATAACGTCCCCATCGAGAGATGTCGCGAAAGCAACGTCTTCTTCGTAGGGCCGAGAGAGCACGTCGCTCAGCTCCGCATCGCCCGTCACTTTCTTGTGAGGAAGCATTCGATTATGAGTCTTGATTCCCAGCCGAATCTCTCGCGCGCCAAACCGGCAGCGTCTGATTGAACTTACTTAAACGATACAGCCCCGAGCAAACACGGATGTGTGAAGAATGCTCTCAGACGTGGACCGTCTTCGTCCGGCTGCGCAGGAGCACGGAGGCGACGGTGACAACACCCAGAACGACCAGCAGGAGCAGATCCATCCGAGCCGGACCGACATGCTCCGGAATGAAGCCTGAGACCGACAGCAGGAAGATGAAGAGCCCGACGCCGGTCGACCGGATCACAACGTTTCCCGGGGGACGCTTGCAGAGGATGCCCGCAAGTACCATCGGCCCGAGGAGCGCCGTCCCATTGAAGCTGACGCGTGCCAGCAGGACGAGCTGATCGCTGCTCACGATCGAGAAGATTAGTGCGATGACGCCGAAGCCGACAATCGCCACCTTCGTCACGCGCAGCATCTTACGCGCATCCCCCGAGAGGAGTGATCGCAGTTCCGTTCCCAGCGCGAAAATCTGGGAGTCGGCCGTGGACATCGCCGCCGTCAGGAGGCCGATCACCGCCGCCGCCGCCACGATGCCGGATTGTTCGAAAAGCAGCACGCCCGAGAGGAATTCGCGCGTCGAGGCATCGGGATAGCGTACTGCTCCGTACATGCCGATGATGACCACCGGCAAGAGAATCGCGAGCACGAAGCATCCAATCGAGACGGCCATCCGATTCAGCTTTGCCCCATCGCGGATCACGACGAGCCGCGTGGTGAGGTGGGGCTGCGTCATCGGCATGAAGATCACCCCGAAGAACGACGCGATCAGAAATTGAGCCGTGAATAGGCCCTGCGGACCGGGCGTCGAGAGCAGTTCTGCATTGACCGCCTCCACGGCGGAAAACAGTGACCCGACGCCGCCGAAGTGCATCACCGACGATATGGCGACGATCCACACGACGAGCAGCAGCGTCAGCCCCTGTAGAATGTCGCTGTATACGATGGCGCGAAATCCGCCGATCTCGCTGTAGATCAACATCAAGGCCAGGATGCCGAGCGACCAGAGCCAAGCCGGCATCGCACCCGGGAAAATCGCCACGAGAAAGATGGCAAGACCGCGAATCTGAATGGCGACGTACGGGATCAGGAAGAAGAAGACGCCGGCGAAATAGACGTAACCGGCAGCGCGGCGGCCGTACAGGTCGGCCAGCAACCCCGCCGTTCCTCGAAAACCGCGCGCCCGCGCCTGCTTGCGCAGATGGTAGCCGAACCAGACGATCAGACAGACCTGCACACCGTCGGATACGCCGAGAAAGATCCACGCCCCGACGCCATGCACCCGGAAAAAATCCGGCATGCCCATCAGCGTGAACGTGCTGAAGAGCGAGGCGGCGTAGGTCAGCAGGCCTACCATCGCGCCGAAATTCGAACCGGCCAGCACATAATCGTCCTCCGACGTCGTCCGCCTCCACGAGGTGTACGCCGCGAGGCCCAGAAGGCCCACGTAGACTATGCCGAGAATCCAGAGCCAGGTAATCATGAATCGGGATGTACGCTAGGTTCTGAGAGCTCGCTTGCTTCATCGAAATCGTCCGGTGCGTAGCGCCCGGCGAAGTAGGTGACGATGACGAGCAGGATGGTGAGCAGAATGCCCACCCACAGCGTGCGCGGCATGCCTAGCAGTTGTGGCTCGTAGACGCCGTAAGGAATGACCAGCGGCGTGAAAGTGATGATCGAAAGAAGCGTCGCGACGGTGTAGGCCGCCGTGCGCTTCTTCGTCTTAGCATCCATCACGTGTTCCTCGTTTGGTTTGCGATCGTCGCGTCGTTCGTTTGTCCGGGCCGTCACCTATATTCCGCGTACGAGTAGGCAACGCATCGCAACGATGCATGTCCGATGTGACGTTCACCTTCCATTCCGCTGCCTTTGCCGTCATGAAATCCTCACCGAAGTCCACAAGCCGTCGCGAATTCATCAAGCAAGCAGGCGCTTTCGCCGGCGCGTCCGCGCTGCCATTTACGGTGGGGACGTCGCCTTCGGTTGCCCGTCCGGCTGCACGGGACGAGCCGATCACCGTCCGCGCCGTGAATGCGAGCTTCGAGCGGGAGCCGCTGCTTCGCCCGTACGGGTTCAAGGGCGGATCGGTATCGGACACCTTCCACAGCTACGTATTGCTCGAAAGTACGAGCGGCAACAGCGCGGTCGGCGTGTCGAAGCAAAGCGTTTTGTGGTCCGATGAGCACGTTGCTGCCAAGCATACGGCGCTGGGCGGCAACGCGATCATGTTTTCGGTGACCGAGTATGCGCTGGGCCTCCTTAACGGGCGTACGTTCTCCGATCCCGTCTCGCTGCAGGACGAGATGCTGCCCGACGTCTACGCGTATGCGGTCAAGATCACGGAGAACGAGCAGCTCCGGATGAATTTCGTCCTCAACGCGCTGGTCGGCGTCGACAACGCCGCCTGGCTGCTCTACGCCGCAGAGAACGGATTCGACTCGTTCGACGAGATGCTGCCGGCTGCCTTTCGGCCGGCGCTTTCTCACGAGCACCCGTTCGTGGCGAGTGTCCCGTCCCTCTCCTACACGACGCCCGTCGAAGATTTCGAGGCCCTCGCCGAGGAAGGCTACTTCATCATGAAGATCAAGATCGGCCAGCCCGGCGACCAGCGTGAGATGGTGGAGAAGGACAAAGCGCGCCTCACGGCGATTCACGATCGCATCGGCCACCTGCGGACGGACCGAACGTCGAGCGGAAAGCTGGCCTATTATCTCGACGCCAACGGCCGCTACGAAGAGCGCAGCACCGTCGAGGAACTGCTGGAGCACGCACGCGAGATCGGCGCGTTCGATCACATTCTCGTGCTGGAAGACCCGTATGCGGTCGAGAACAAGACGCCGGTTCACGACATGGGGTTGATCGTAGCCGCCGACGAAGGCGCGTACGACGAAGCAACCGCCCTCGAGCGCATTGAGCTCGGATACGAGGCCTTTGCACTCAAACCGATCGCCAAGACGTTCACGAAATCGCTGCGCGTGGCCAAGGTCGCGCATGATTCCGGGCTGCCCGCGTACTGCGCGGACCTGACGGCGTTTCCGCTGCTGCTCGACTGGAACAAGTCGTTTGTCGCCCGCCTCGCCGGCTTTCCGGGGCTCGGCTTTCCGTTCATCGAGGTCAACGGACATCAGAACTACCGCGACTGGGACGCGCAGATCTCCCGCCATCCGATGCCGGATGCGCCGTGGATCCGTCCGGTCAACGGCGTTTTCGAACTCTCCGATTCGTTCTACGAGCTGGGCGGTGGCATTTTCAAGACTCCGCCCCACTACCACTCGCTCGTCGCTCTGGATGGCTAGCGGCATACAGCCGCATCCTTTCGGCGGCTATCGGCGTTTGCCATATCCGTCTCCAGACCACTGATCGGAGGGTCGACGCCCATTTATCCGTCGCGTCGATAGACCGATCGACCGGCGAGATACGTTTCGACCACCTGGACCTCCGAAATGTCCTCCTCGGGAATCGAGAGGATGTCGCGGTCGAGCACTATGAAATCGGCCTCCTTGCCCGCCTCGAGCGATCCCGTCTCCTCATCCATCCGCAGGAGAAATGCATTGTTGATGGTGTACATGCGCACGGCCTCCATCCGCGTGATCGCCTCTTCAGGGTGGAGCTGCGACGCGTAGTCGCGCGCCCGGCGCGTAATCACGGTTTCCATTCCCAGAAACGGGCTATACGGATTGATGGATCGGAACGGCCCGATCTTTTTCATGTGGTCCGAGCCCCCGCCAATCACGACGCGGCGGTCGAACAGGGTTCGCAACGGCTGAAAGGACGCCATCCTCTCGTAGCCGAAATGGGATTCGAGGACGGCGGCATCGGAGTGGAGCCAGACGGGCTGCACGTCGGCCACGATACCGTAGGAGGCCATCGCCTCAATGGTTCGATCGGCAATGAAGTTGGCGTGCGTCACGCAGGGCCGAACCTGTTGGAACGGCACGGTGGGCAGCGAATCGGCGAGGGACTGGTAGGCCTGAACGACTAGGTCGACGGCTCCATCTCCGACGGCGTGCACGGTCGGCTGAAGGCCTTCCTTGATCGCCGTGCCGGCAAGCGCGAGCAATTTCTCACGTCCGATGAGCGGAAGCCCGTGATAATGCGGATCGGTGATACCGTACATCTCACTCGTTCCCCATGGATCCAGCATGAAGGCCGTTCCGCTGAGCATCCCGCCGTCCGCGTAGGTTTTGACGCCGACGATACGTGCCAGTGCCGGCTGCCGCGTCAGTGGATCCCGACCGATCTCCCGTATTTGACTGCTGATCGAATCCGCCGAGACGCTCGTGTCGATGTAGCGGTAAATCGCGACCCTCGCCGTCAGGTCGCCGGATTTTTCCAGCGCCTCGTAGATGGCCGCCTGATTCGCATAGGCGCGGCGGTCGGCAAACGTGGTGATTCCGGTCTGATTGTAGTCGGCGATGAGACGCCGAAGCCACTCCCGCTGGTCGGCGACGTCCGGCGATTGTCCGGTTTCAGGGATCGAGAAGATGGCCTTCCATCCGCGAACCACCCCGGTCGGCTCGCCGGTCTCCGCATCGGTTTCCACCTCGCTTCCGGCGGGCGCCTCGAAGCTGCGATCGATCCCAAATCGGGCGAGACCCGGCGTGTTCAAAACGGCCTCCGATCCGGTCCGAAACAGGACGGGATTATTGGGGGCGGCGCCGTCCAGCTCCGCGCGGGTGGGATTGCGTCGTTCCTGCAGTCGTGTCAGAAAGACTTGCTGAACGACGACCCATTCGTCCGGACCAGCCGCCTGTGCACGCGTGCTGACGTAGTCTAGCACGTCATCGATCGAGCGCATGTCGGGGATTTCATGATCGAACTCCGCGACGGCGGCTTCGGCGGCGTGCGTGTGCGAGTCGATCAGACCCGGCAGCACGGTGCGGCCTTGCAGGTCGAGGACCTCGGTGTCAGGACCGGCCAGGGCCTGAACATCGCCACCGGTGCCGAGGCGCAGAATCCGCCCCTCGCGGATCGCCATCGCCTCGTAGATGCCGTCTCCGGCATCGACGGAGACGATCTTTCCATTGGTCACGATAAGATCGGCCTGCTGGGCCCGGCTGGGCGCCGGCACGCATACGTCCCCGAAAAGACCCACCGATATCAGAAGCAGTGCGGCGGCACGTACACGGTTCGACGTCGTCCCTGTATTCACTCGAATTTGCATGTCTCTCGTGGCGTGTTGCATATACTGCTGACTCTGTATTCGCGCCGCGAAGCTATCGCTGACCATGCTCTCGGAAATGAAGATTCGCCCGTTCGGAACGAACGATATTCCAATGGCCATCGAGCTTTCCGATGCCGCCGGATGGAATCAGCTGGCGATGGATTGGCGGCGGATTATCGATGTGGAGCCGGACGGTTGCTTGGGTGCATGGATCGACGCTCGTCTCGTCGGAACGACGACCTTCGTCACTTATGGCGATCGGCTGGCGTGGATCGGTATGGTGCTCGTTCATCCTGAGCATCGGCGACAGGGGATCGGGCGGCGGCTCTTTCAGGAAATCATGTCCGAGCTCGATTGCCGCGGCACGGCGGATGTCGGGCTCGATGCCACGGACGCTGGGCGGCCGCTCTATCTCGACGAAGGATTTGTGGATGTTGGGCCCATCGTTCGCTGGCGCGGTGTCTTGCAGCGGTCGAGTGCGGCTAACGGCGCGATCCGCATAGCCCGAGAAGGCGACGTCGGCGCTATCGTTGCATTCGACCGCGATATTACCGGCATCGACCGGCGTGCGCTCCTCGAGCATCTCTTAGCGGAGGAAGCGGTGAGCTGCCTCGTTTCGGATGATTTCGATGCATATGCTTTCGTTCGACCGGGCAGGTTGGCGTGGCAGATCGGTCCCCTGGTAGCGCCGGACCGTGCGCTTGCGGATGCACTCATCAGCACTGCCGCAGACCTGTTGAACGGGCGGGAGGTCGTTGTGGATTCTCCATGGACGGATGCGGCGGCTCTTCTCGAGCCATGGGGCATGGCGCCGCGCCGTCGGTTGACGCGGATGACGTATCGCCGCGTCTCCCGGCTGCTAACCGATGCGCGTGTGCCGGCTGCCACGTCGTTCGCCTGGGGATGACCGGCGGTGGCGACGAGGCTTTCGTCCCTATCGCCATGAGCCCCGGCCGTCGGATGGACGGAATCATTTATTCCAGCGCGGACTCCGGAAGCGGTGCGCCCAGTGTGTTTGCATGACGCAACACCTCGGAGAGAATCTTCGCTTCGAGATCCGCCGTCCACGTGCTTGGCTGACCGTATACGCGCTGCGAGGTCGCGCCCTCGTATCCTCCCTCGCGAAGAACACGGGTGGATGGGATGTAGCCCATCACGTCGTTGGCATAGGCAGCGACGAAGACATCCTGGCCGAGCATGCGCTTCAGTTCCACGGCGTAGTCGACGACGACTTCGCCGCCGAGCGCGACGAGCGTCTGGTCGCCGAGCCGCCACATCTGAATGGGGTACGGATAATCGTTGGCGAATTCGGCTCCCTGATCGGCTTCCTGGAGCATGCGGTACGCCCAGCGCTGATGGGACCCCGACGCCTCGTCGGCTGCGCGTTGAAGGGCACCACGGTCGGGCGGCGAACTCAATCCGATCGAAATTTCCGAATAGCTCGCCTTGAGATCGGCCGCCAATGGTGTGGTCGCCTCTTCGATCGCTCGCGTCACGGCGGCGGCGAGCGCGGTGCCGTACTGCTCGGCAAGCGGGACGGTGCGCCGAGGAAGCGGATTCTGATCCGCGCCGGCACCCGAGAAAAATAGCGCCGTCGCTCCCGGATAGGCCCTCTCGAGGGCAATCTGTGCGTAGCCGGGATAGTCCCCCGCCCATTCTTGACCGCGAAGCACCGTCGCGTGGCATGCATAGCCGAATACGATGGCGAGCAGTTCGTCGTTTGCCGACGTGACGCTCAGCACGGGCACGGAGTGATCGCTGGGCCCGTCCAGCTCCGTGAGCGTTGCGAGTTCCGATTCGGAGTTATTGCGACGGTTGACGGCAAAACGAGTGACGCCGTTGCCGGATGCCAGCCGAGCAGGCTCCATCTGCTGGAGCGCCTCGCCGACCACCTCGACGATCCGATTTTCCAAATCGGCCGTGTAGCGATCGATGACCGCCCAGCCGGCTTCATCGAGCGGATAGATGTCCTGGAGGGCGCGGCTGAGTACGGGCCCGGAATGCGTGTGGGAGCTCGTCAGCAGGAGCTGCTCTCGTGCGATGCCGTACTGCGTTTCGATCCGATTCGCGAGGCGTGCGGAAACGTCTGCGGGGAATCCCAGCAGGTCGCT
>CAZQAS010000067.1:3248-17720 GCA_964591285.1 uncultured Rhodothermales bacterium | reverse complement strand
ACCAGCATGTCCACGATGCGCGTCCCGCCATAGCTGCTGCGAGAGAGGACCCTGCCGGCGGGCTCGTCGGTCACTTCGCCGATGAAGGCCGCCGCCTCGAACCCCGCCACAGACTGCACGGCCGCGAGGGCGCGGTCGGCCACCTCGTCCGAAACGACCGCCAGCATCTGTCCTTCGTTCGCGATGTGCAGCGGATCGAGCCCGAGGATTTCACAGGCGCCACGGACCTGGGGCCGGAACGGCATCTGCTCTTCAGAGATAGTGATGCCCAGACGAACGTCGCGGGCCAACTCGTTCAGCGCCGAG
The DNA here is from genome assembly GCA_964591285.1 of uncultured Rhodothermales bacterium. Lineage (GTDB taxonomy): Bacteria > Bacteroidota > Rhodothermia > Rhodothermales > VXPQ01 > CAZQAS01. The sequence continues at coordinate 17,414 of CAZQAS010000067.1, read as the reverse complement.
GCGACGCCGCCGCGCGTCGGATCGCGCATCCATCGAAGTTCGGCACCGACTTCCTCGATGAGCGCTTCGACGAACGGCCACGTGGAGCGTGTGTCGGAGTTGAGATCGGCCTCAAGATCGAGATCCCCACGTGCCAGAAGTATGGTGATCCCGTGGTCACCGATCGGGCCCGAGAGCAGAATCCTGTCACCGACCTGAACCCTTTCGGCATCGAGGCTCGCGCGCGAATCCACCAGCCCGAATCCGGCCGTCGTGAAGTACAGGCCGTCGGCCTTGCCGTGCTCGACGACCTTCGTGTCGCCCCCCACGATGGAAACGCCGGCCCGCTTGGCGGCCGCCGACATCGCCTCGATCTCGGCCCGGAGAACGCTCGTCGGTAGCCCTGCTTCAATAATGATCGTCGCCAGAAGGGCGGCCGGTTTCGCCGCGGCGGCGCTCAGATCGTTCACGGTGCCGTTCACGGCCAGCTCACCGATCGATCCCCCCGGAAACTGAAGCGGATTAACCACGAAGCTGTCCGTGGTGAGCGCCAACCGGTGATCGCCCAGTTCCAGCACCGCTGAATCCTCAAGGCGATCGAGTACCTCATTGTGGAGCAGCGGCGCGATGAGCCCCTCCACGAGCCGGCGGGTCGCCTTCCCGCCCGCACCGTGTGACATCTCGATCTGCTCGTCGCGAAACCGCACGTCCCGCCCATTCACCGACGTCTGAGTCAAAGCCCCTCCACCGTTCAAATCCGTTATCATCGTTCTCGCCTCGAGAAACGTTGAACGTTCAAACGTTCAAACGTTCATCAGTGAGCATACTGATGCTGCGCCGCGCACGCCCCCTCCGACGACACCATCAACGCGCCGATCGGATGCTCCGGCGTGCACTCGCGTCCAAACAGCTTGCACTGGCTCGGCTTCAGCACCCCCTTCAAGACCTCCCCACACTGCGCCGCCTTCGGATCCGTCACCCGAACGCCCTGCACGTGGTACCGCTTCTCGGAATCCCACAACGCGTAGTCCGGCGTCAGCTTCAGCGCCGACTGCGAGATAAAGCCCAGTCCGCGCCACTCGAAGTACGGACGGAGCTCGAACACCTCGGCCATCGCCTGCAGCGCCGGCACGTTGCCCTCCCACGGTACGACGCGCGCGTACTGGTTTTCGACGTCCGAGCGCTCCTCCGACATCTGCCGAAGAATCATCACGATCGCCTGCATCAGATCGAGCGGCTCGAATCCGGACACGACCACCGGCTTTTCGTAATCGCGCGCAATGAATTCGTACGGCCGGCAGCCGATGACCGTCGAAACGTGGCCCGGCCCGATAAATGCATCCAGCCGCATGTCCGGCGATTCGAGAATCGCTTTGATCGCCGGAATGATCGTGACGTGATTGCAGAACACGCTGAAATTCTCGATGCCGCGCTCACGAGCTAGCTTCAGAGTCAGGGCCGTCGACGGCGCCGTCGTCTCAAAGCCGATCGCAAAGAAGTAGACGTCGCGATCCGGATTTTTCTCGGCGAGCTTCAGAGCATCAAGCGGCGAATAGACCATGCGCACGTCCATCCCGCGGGCCTTGTATTCCAGTGGTGAGCCGTTCGAGCCCGGCACGCGCATCATGTCGCCGAAGGCGGTGAAGATGGCCCCCGAGTCCTCAGCAATCTTGAGCCCGTCATCGATCCGACCCATCGGGAGAACGCACACGGGACAGCCCGGACCGTGCACGAGCTCAACATTTTCAGGCAGTAGATCTTTCAACCCGTGTCGGTAGATGGAATGCGTGTGCCCGCCACAGACCTCCATAATGCGGTAGTGCCGTGCCGGATCGGCGAGCTCGCGGATCTCTGCGGCCGCCTTGCCGATCAATCCACCATCCCGAAATTCGTCGACGTACTTCATGATGTGATTCGCATAAGATGAATGGCGCTGTCGGTGCTCGGCTAGGACGAGCCGGGATGAACGGTGCTGTTGGTCGGCGCACGGCCGGCTGCCGGCGCCCCAATTCTGGAAATCGCGACGCCCATGTGGACCAACAGGACGTCCCCGCTCTCCGCCTCCGGGGTAAAGGCCGTCTGGATGGTCGCACGATGACCGATGCGGTCCTCGCAGACCGCCGTGCCGTCGGATTCGATCGCCACCACACGTACGGGAACGGCGACGTCGCCGCAGGTCGTGCAGCCGTCGTCCTCGAGCGTACATGAGCCGTATTGCACGAGATCTGTCATGGGTCCTCCGGACTACCGTAGCCTTGCCATTCTTCCATGGCCGCCTCGCCTTCGCCGAGCATCGTGAGGAGTCGTATCTGCTCCTCGGCCTGCTCGGCGCTGATCTTGCTCATCGCGAAGCCGACGTGGATGAGCACCCAGTCGCCGACGTCCACGGACTGGTCATCCAATAGATCGATGTTGACGCGCCGCCGTACGCCGGTCACTTCCACCGTCGCGAACGAGCCAGCGTCTTCGAGCTTCGCGATTTGTCCTGGTATAGCCAGACACATGGGGTACCCCAACGACTACATATTGCGAATTTTTAAGTACCGCCGGATATTCGGCAGCTCCAGATACAAGAGCGCTCCGATGACAGCAATCGGCAGCGTCGTCAATGCGTATTTTGTCAAGCTCCTCATCTCATTGCACCTCCGGGGTTCGGGTTCGCAGTTTCTTGCAGTGATTCTCCAGCATCATCCGTGCGCAGCAATCTGTCAATCAGGCGCTGCACGAGGTCCACGGCGTCGCCAACCGCGTCTCGAACGGCCGGCGTCAGCGCCATTTCGCCGTCTTGAGGGGTCAGTTCGGCCGGTTCGCAGCCTACGACGAACAGCCGGCCGTCAAATCCGCCCATCATCTGCACGAGACTCATGATGGTATTCGGATTCATGGAGTGGCCGTCGAGCGGCGCGTGCCCGGTTAGCGAGTCGACATCCGCATCCAGCAGGAATACGGTGCCCGGCGAGGCATTGCGCGAGACGGCATCGATGAGCACCACGGTTTCGTATCCATCCAGCATCGCGAAGGCGAGATCGTAGCTTCGAATTCCGAAATCCGTGACCTGGACGGCCTCCGGGAGATCCTCCTCCATCTCCAGGAGCGTACGCGCGACGTCGACGCCGAAGCCGTCATCGCCGTGAAACACGTTGCCCACGCCGGCCACCAGAATGCGTTTGCCGCCGTCCCGACCCGTCGTCGCCGTGTCGATCTCGCCAATGCCCATCACGATTCCTCCTGCACGATCTCGAGTTCGTCGGGCGTGTAGAAAAACCGATGTCCCGGCTGGCGCATCAGTCCGAGATCGCGGCCCGGATCGTCGTCCAGTACGACGGCGAGGTAAATCTGTCCTTCGAAATCCTGTTCGATGGCCTCGATCTCGCCGATCCGTCCGTCGAGCGAGAGATCGAGCGCGTCCGCTCTCCGGCGCGGTCGGATGCGCACGCGGTCCCCCGCTCGGGCGTCGCGACCTCCAATTGCAACCGACTCCGGCGGCCGGCTCTCCGCCGTGTCCTTCCACTCGCGAAGGGTGCCGTGCATATCGAGCAGGTCGTCGGCGCTCATCGAATCGGCCCGCTGCAGAATGCGCCGCGCGAACTCGTCGACGCTGCTCATCTCGTCCTTCTCCTCGTTCGTCAGCGTCATGATGCGCAGCGAGAGCAGCTCGTCGATCTCGGTGGCGTCGAAGAGGTCGCCCTTGCTCTCGGGCGCCACTTCCGGGTAGTCGTAGAGGATGATGGGCGAGGAGAGCATCGTGTCGCGCCGGTCGCGGTCGCCGACGAGCACCGGCCACGTCCCGTTATTGCGGCACTCCTCAGCGCGAGCGGCGAACGGTTTCGGCGGATCGGTCAGGGAAATGAAGCGGCCGTCGCGGACCTGCAAGATCGTGTGCGTCGACGCCATCGTGCGGAGGATCAGGTCCTCCTCGCGATCCGGGATGCCGTCGTCCAGCGGCGTCGAGTTGGAGATCCGGATCGTGATCTTGAAGAGTCCCGGTTCGACCTCGTCGGTCCGCAGCTCCAGACTTCCCGTGATTGCTTCGCGGCGGCGTTCAACGGCCCCGACGAGCGATCCACCATCGTGCAGATCGTCCCGCTCCGTCTTCGGCGGAAAGTGGAAGTCGGATCGTTCACGGCCACCATCCTCGAGGGCGACGTCCGTCAGATCGATCGACTGCTCGTCCACCTCCTGCCAGGAATGATAAGCGTCGCCGTTCAGCACCAGATTTGGGACGGGCCGGAGCGTAACTGATGCTGCGTCGGGCGTGGCAGCTGTCGGGTTGGTTGAGCCTGACCCCTTGATTGCGCCTGTCTCCGTGGTTGCCCCTGACCCCGCTTCCGGCGCGGCCAGGTTGGGTGTGGCCATCGCGCGATAGACCTGCCGCTGCACCGGATGCAGGAATTGGACGCGCACGTCGAGCTTTGGAGGCCCCTTCTCGGCGGATGTTTCCAGCAGGCCTTCGGTCGCCATCTGCCACCGCTCTCGGCCCCCTTCGGCCTCCGAGTACGCTCGAGGATAGACGCGCCCGAACGTAAACCGGCGCTGATTCTTTATCGCCGACGGCCTGTACGGATACAGGATATGGCCCTCGTAGATGACGGCCTTTACAATCGGATCGACGTAGTCGGTGTTCATATCGCCTCCTCCCGCGCTCCATCGAGCAGTTTTCCGACGACGGCTTCCCAGCTGGCAAGGCCGCTGCGCTGCTTGAAGGCATAGAGCTCGTCGAAAACGCCGCGCTCGAGGTAGAGCCACGCCTTCTCCGGATAGTGCGTCTCCATGAGGGCCTTCCACTGCTGCACGGGCATTCGGTAGGAGGCCTCCAGATCCCACGAGATCCGCTGCATCAGCAGACTGCCGGAAGGTGTGGTGTAGAACATCGACCCAGTGAAAAGAAAGAGCAGTGGAATGTCTCCATCTTGGAGTGCATAGAAGTACTTCGCCGCGGCGATATTCAGGTCGAAGGTGACCGGAACAGGCAGCTTCGCCCGCGTGCGAGACTCGAAGGCAGGTATCGTGAGTCCGACGTTCGTCCACAGCATGCTGTGCAGCGACCGCCCCCACATCTCGGGCTGGCCGAACAACTCCACCAGGCGGTCCTTTTCGTGCTCTTCGTAGGACCGCCGCACCGTTTCAATGCGAATCTTCGTCTGGAGGATGATCGACTGGATGTGCTCGTCGCTGCCGTTCTCCACCTCGAGCTCGAACTGAATCAGCGGGGTAATTCCATCCGACGCCGCTTCCGCACCTACGATGTTAAAGTCTAGATCAGGCATGTCTGATATGGATGTCAGAACTAGCGCGCATAGCGGCTCATACGATCGAAGAATTCGTCGACGTGCTGCCAGACCTCCTCCCCGCCCGAAAAGCCGCGCCAGTGGACGCGAATCATTCCGGAAAGCTCGTAGCACTTGTCGATGGGCGCGATAAAGGTGAGCGGCTCGTCGCCGAGTCGATTGACGAGGAGAGCCTCGACGTCGTCCTGGAGTTCGTCGAGAACGGGATTCGCCTCCGCCACGGTGCTCCAGGCCTCGATCGGTACCTCTGCTTCGGTGACGCCGGCCGGACTCGGATAGAGGGCCACGTGCCGATCGTCGGCAGAGTCACGGAAGAGAAACGCTAGATTGATCGGTATCGAGAAGGCAGCCCACTGCAGATCGGTCATCTCGAAGTCCGGCAGCGCTCGTGCGTCACGCGGGATCAGTTTGTATCGCCCATCGAGCACGTCGTGAAAACGCAGCGCACAGGGGTCGCAGGAGCACACCACGCGTCGGGATCCCGCCTCCAGAAGATGTCGGTGCTGCTCGAGGAGCGGCACGCTGCACAGCTCGCATGTCTCGTAGTTGGCGGACCGTTCGTCCCGGCCCGGTTCACTCACACGCCTGAGGAAGCTTTCACCCGGCCGGGCCTCGCCGGGTGCGCGTGCGTTCGCTCCGGCGCCGCCGGGGCCCGGTCCGCCGGAGCGTCGCGATTCGGACGGGACATCGTTGTCCCCGCCCGCACGATCCGAACGTAGAAATCCCCTCAATCGCGCAAACGAACGATCCTGTTGCCCGCTTTCTTGCATTGTGAGTTATGCCGGAGGGATGTTCGGCATTTCAGGAAGGATCGGGTCGCGGTCCTCGGGATTAATGGCGGTCGAATCCCGAGCGGTCCGGTAGGAACGGCCTCCACGGCCGCGCCCGGGCTCTCTGCCGTGATCCTGGGTGCCCTCTTCTCCTTTGTTCGTTCCGGGCACGTGAGTCGGTTTCGGGGTGTCGGAGTTGTTCATGGCTGGGTCTGGGTTGTTGGCGATGGATTGGAGGAGAGAGCGTCCACTCCTTGCGTAATCTCGTCCGACGGGAAGGGGCAGTCATCCCACTGCATACTTTCCATCGGAATGAATTCGTCATCGACGTCGACTGCGGGCTCGACAATCTCGATCGCGCGCACGTCGGGCGCTGCGGCGTAGATGGCTTCTTCGATCGTGTGCTTCAGTGTTGCCTCCGACGACGGGCAGCCATCGCAGCTTCCCTGTAGGCGCAGGGAGACCGTGCCCTTGTCGTCGACGCCCACGAGTTCGACGTTTCCGCCATGCGAGGCCAGATAGGGTCTGACGCCGTCGAGCGCCTCGATGACGCGTTCCGCCGGGCCGGCAGGATGGAGGTCGTGGAGGAGAAGTACGCCGCGCACGGCATTTTCTTCGGCCAACGCATCGATTGCCTCCTGGCCGGCCGCATGATAGACCTCCTCCAGGATGCGATGGAGTGCGACGCCGTGCATTTCCAGCAGCGCCTCGAGCAGCTCGCGAACCAGCGCATTCCGCCTTTCATCGCCGTCTTGCTCGATCTCGGCAACGAGCGACTCGATGCGCTCGATCCGTCCATCGGAATCCTGCATGGTCGTAGGTGACGTCATGGTCGTCAATGTGACGCTAGCGTGGGAGAACGCCTAGTGAGAACCCTCTGATGAGCCCGCCGCGGCCCCGAACATCGGAGAATGCTTGAGCTGGAGCTCCTTGCCGTCTCCGAGATACATGTGGACCCCGCACGGCAGGCACGGATCGAAGCTGCGAACGGCGCGCATGATGTCGACGCCCTTGAAGTCGTCCGGGCCGTTCTCCTCGAAGATCGGCATGTTTTGGACCGCATCCTCGTAGGGTCCCGGCGTTCCGTACTCGTCGCGCGGACTGGCATTCCACGGCGTCGGCGGATACGGGTGGTAGTTGGCGATCTTCTTATCGCGAATCACCATATGGTGCGACAGTACGCCGCGCACGGCCTCGTGAAAGCCGCAGCCGATCGCCTCATCCGGCACCTCGAACTCCGTGAAGGTATCCGTACGCCCGGCATAGACGTCCTCGAGCGCCCGTTCGCAGAAGTAGGCGGCCGCGGAGGCGGCATACGCCTGGAAGTACGTGCGCGCCCGGTTTCGCTCGATGGCATTGCTCCACTGCGGTATCTGCCAGTTCAGCTCCATCTCCGGCTTGAGGGTGGTCTTCGGCAGACGGATCTTCACGCCGTTGTTCTCCGCCTTCACGTAGCCGATGTCCACCTTGTCGGCCAACGCCGTCGCCCACAGACGCGCGATCGGCCCACCGCCGGTGTCGAGCGCGAGGTAGTCGCCCGTGCGCTCGTCGTACCAGCGCGGCGACATCACCCAGGTGTAGTTGCCGTCGAAATTCCGCTTCTGCGGCTTGGGGATGGTCGTCTGATTCCACGGATGCCGTTTGTCGACGGGGTTGCCGAGCGGATCCTCCCGGACGAACATCTCGCCGCTATCCTCCCAGTCCTCGTAGTACGAGCTGCCGAGCAGGATGCGGATGCCGAGATTGATGTCGACGAGATTCGTGGTCACCAGCTCGCCGTCAACGATGACGCCGGGCGTTACGAACATCTCGTCGCCCCACGCCTGCATGTTCTTGTACTTATAGTCGGCGTGCTGGGGGTTGTTGAATGCGCCCCAGCATCCGAGCATCACACGGCGTCGTCCCACTTCTTCGTAGCCGGGGAGCGCCTCGTAGAAGAAATCGAAAAGGTCATCATGCAGCGGCACACAGCGCTTCATGAATTCGATGTACTTCATCAGGCGGACCTGATAGTCCGTGAAGACCTGGATCGAGGGCACCGTCCCGACGCCGCCCGGATAGAGCGTTGATGGATGGACGTGCCGCCCCTCCATCAGACAGAACATCTCGCGCGTCAGGCGGCTCATCTGAAGCGTCTCTCGATAGAACTCGCCCTCGAAGGGGTTAAGCGCCGTCATGATGTCGGCGATCGTCCGATAGCCGTGATGCTCCGCACCGCGCGCCGGCGTATTCTTCGCCTTCTCCCAAACGCCCGGATTGGTTTCGCGGACCATCTTCTCGCAGTAATCGACACCGACCAGGTTGTCCTGGAAGATACAGTGATCGAACATGTACTCGGCTGCCTCGCCGAGATTGATGATCCACTCCGCGAGCGGCGGCGGTTTGATGTCATACGCCATGTTCTGCGCGTAGACCGAACAGGTGGCGTGGTTGTCCCCGCAGATGCCGCAGATCCGACTGGTGATGAAGTGTGCGTCGCGCGGATCCTTGTTCTGCATGAAGATGCTGTATCCGCGAAAGATCGAGGAGGTGCTGTAGCACTCCGCCACCTCCCGGTTGTCGAAGTCGATCTTCGTATAGATGCCGAGACTTCCCACGATCCGGGTGATTGGATCCCAGGACATATCGACAAGATTGCCCTTCTTGCCGCGCTCGGTATTCGTGGGTTTGGTGACGGTTTCCATCAGGCGCCTCCTCTCGATTCAGTCCGCGATCCGTTGCCGTAGTGTTTTGGCTTATACCCGGTCGTCAGTTCGGGACCGGGGTGTCTCCACTGGGGTTCTTTGTTGACGGTGGTGTTGGTGATGCCGCGCAGGGTGCGGATCATCCGGCCATAGGCCTTGATGAGGGTTCCGGAGACCGACGCTCCCGGCGGCTCATCCATGAACGGCATGAACTTGTCCGGAAAGCCGGGCATGGTACAGGCGATGCAGATGCCGCCGACGTTCGGGCACCCACCAAGTCCGTTCATCCAGCCCCGCTTCGTCACGTTGCAGTTCACGACCGGTCCCCAGCAGCCGATCTTCACGAGGCACTTTGGCGAACCGTACTCATGGGCGAAGTCGCCCTGCTCGTAATATCCCGCGCGGTCGCAGCCTTCATGGACCGTCTTGCCGAAGAGCCACTGCGGCCGAAATTGGTCGTCGAGCGGAATGACCGGTGCGATGCCGGCGGCGTAGTAGAGGAGGTAGAGCAGTGTCTCGGTCATGTTGTCCGGCTGTACGGGACATCCGGGGACGTTGACGACGGGCAGCCCCTCCTTGGAGAGCCAGTCCCAACCGAGATAATCAGCCACGCCCATGCAGCCGGTCGGATTGCCCTCCATCGCGTGGATGCCGCCGTAGGTGGCGCAGGTGCCCGCTGCCACGACGGCGACGGCCTTCGGCGCGAGGCGGTCGATCCACTCGTTGAGCGTTCTCGGCTCTCCCGTTTCGGGGTCGTTGCCGATCGCGGCCCAGTAGCCTTCGGTCTTGATGGACTCGTTGGGTACCGAGCCCTCGATGACGAGAACGAAGGGGTCCAGCTCGCCGCGGTCGGCGGCGTGCCAGTACTTCATATAGTCGTCCCCGCCCTGCTCGTAGGCGAGCACCCGATTGTGCAGGTGAACCTTGGGCAGTCCCGGTATCGCGCCCATCACGATGTCTTCGATGCTGGGCTGCGTGGCGGCGGTAACCGAGATGGTATCGCCGTCGCAACTCATCCCGTCGGGGGACCACAACACGTGGATCTCCTCCACGTCGGGCTTCCGGTCAGCAAATAACTGGGGCGCCTCCATATCCATCCTCCTCCAATGCTTCGTACGGGTAGTATTGGGGTCGCGCACACCCGGCTTCGCGCACGTCGAACACGGCACGGGCGGCAGACGCGCGGCGAAACGAGAAGTGATGAGGGTGAGTCTCGCCGGCGGAACGTCTGAGTCTCGCGGGAAACTACATTACCTGAGTGCCACCCCAGAATCAAGCGAGGCGACGACCGAAGTGAAGCGGTGATGAACTCTTTACCAGCTTGTCATAGTTACTCAGGCCGTCAAGCGAGACGTTTATAGTCGAGGACGAATGACATGCACGAGTTGTCTATCGCTGTCGATCTTATCGACGCCGCTTCGGAGCGGGCCCGCGAGGAGGGTGCGGCGCACATTCGCGCCGTGTATCTGCGCATCGGACCGTTGTCGGGGGTGGTGATTCGAGCGCTCGAATCGGCCTTCGAAATTGCTTCGCAGGGTACACTGGCGGACGGTGCGGTCCTCGACGTCGAAGAGGTCCCCGTCATTCTCTACTGCGGTAGCTGCGGCGACGAAAAGGCCATTGAGGACGTGATTTCGTTCTGTTGCCCCGACTGCGGACTGCCGTCGGCCGACATCCGATCGGGGCGGGAGCTGGAGGTGAAGGCGTTGGAGATTGATTAGAGGAATGTGATTGGGATCACTGGATTGGAACAGCAACGACCTATGAAAACGCGCATCATTGACGTGCGCCACGGCGTGCTGAAGAAGAATGACGAGGAAGCCGCGCGGCTGCGCGAGCGTTTTCAGGCGGCCGGCGTGTGCGTAGTGAACCTCGTATCTAGTCCGGGTTCGGGAAAAACCGCACTCCTCGAAGAGACGCTCGTTCGAGTGCGGCCGGCGTTTCGCACGGCCGCGCTCGTAGGCGATCTTGCCACGGAAAATGACGCCACGCGCCTCGCACGATCCGGCGCGGACGTGCGGCAGATCAGCACCGGCACGACCTGCCATCTGGAGGCCGCGATGATCGCGGACGCGTTGGACGGGTGGAAACTGGAGGATCTAGACGTGCTCTTCATCGAGAACGTCGGAAACCTCGTCTGTCCCGCCAGTTACGACCTGGGTGAGTCGCTCCGCGCCGTCCTCTTCTCCGTCACGGAAGGCGAGGACAAGCCGCTGAAATATCCGACCATTTTCAACACGTCGGACGTCGCCGTGCTCACGAAAATGGATATCGCCGAGGCCGTTGAGTTTGATCGGGAGACCGCGGTGGAGAATATCCACCGCGTCCGCCCCGGGCTGCCGGTCATCGAAACATCCACTCGATCGGATGATGGGCTTAGTGCTTGGCTCGAGTTCCTGCGACGTCGATTCGAGGCGCCGGTCAGTACCGTGAATGACTCGGTGGCGGCCCATGCGGCTCATTAATCTGACCAAGCAGGCGCTGCGCCTCCACGATACGACCGGCGAGGCCGTCGAAATTCAGCCCGATCCTCGACACGTGGGGCTCGTCAGCGTCGGCGATCATCGTACCGTCGAGGATGCTAACGGCCGCGAATTCTCGCTCACCATCCAACGAGTACGCGGGGTGAAGGGAATGCCGGATCCGGAAGACGGTACGCTCTACGTCGTACCCGTCGAGATTGCGATCGCGCTGCAGCAGCATCGCGAGGACGTGGCGTACGTCGCGGAGGATGCGAGCGTCCGCATGTCCGACGGCCGCTCGCGTCGGATTTCGCACCTTCGGCGGCTTGTGACCGCATAGACTTATTCGCGCGACGGCGCTCACAACGAGCGCCAAGTGCCTACAAACACGGAGTATGCCCATGGACGTTGCCCTTCCTGCCGCCTTTCTGCTGGGATTTGTCACCGGCTTCAAGCACGCGTTCGAGCCCGATCACGTAGTGGCCGTCTCGACACTTCTTCATCGAGAGCCTCGCATGAAAAAGGCCGTCTTCACGGGAATCGCCTGGGGCGCCGGGCACACGACGATGCTCATGGGCGGCGTCGCCCTCGTTGGCGTGTTTCGATTGGAACTGTCCGAGGCGGCGCTCGCCTACATGGAGCTACCGGTCGCGGCGCTGCTTCTCGCCCTTGGCGTTTGGGCGCTCACTTCGAGTTTTCGCAGCTTCCGCTCTCTGCATACGCACACGCATGACGGCATCCGCCATGCGCATGTCGGAGAGCACCCGCATCCACACGGGTTTGAGCCCGGCACCGGATGGCGCAGCTACTCCGTTGGACTGATCCACGGCTTCGCCGGCTCCGGAGCCCTCGTCCTGGCGGCGGCCGCGGCCATCCCGTCGTTCGGTTTGAGTCTCGCCTACGCGCTGGTTTTCGGCATCGGGTCGATTCTCGGAATGATGGGGGTCACCGCCGTGCTCGCTTATCCGTTCCTCGCCTCCCGGTCTCGCCCGGCCTTCTATAACCTTCTCACCGCCGCCTCCGGCGTGCTCAGCATTTTCCTCGGGGTGTGGATTGTCATCGACGTGATGTGAGGCGGACGTTCACGTTCCCATCGGCTGCACGGTGATCGACAAGCTCAGCGCATGGTAGGCCAGTGCCGCCAGTGCCCCGCCCAGGAACGGCCCAAAAACCGGGATCCACGAATAGGCCCAGTCGCTATCGCGTTTCGCGCCCATCGGAAGGATGGCATGCATGATGCGCGGACTCAGGTCGCGGGCCGGGTTGATCGCGTAGCCGGTCGTGCCGCCCAGCGAGAGACCGATCACGAGTACGAGGAGTCCCACGGGAAGCGCATCGAGCGCGCCCAGCCCTACGTCCGGTGCGGCCAGGTAGAGCACGCCGAAAACGAGAACGAACGTGCCGATCGCCTCAGAGATGAAGTTCGCAGCGGGGCTTCGGATCGCCGGACCTGTGCAGAAGGCCGCAAGCTTCATGTCCGTATCGTCCGTCGCCAGAAAATGCGGTCTGTAATGCAGCCACGTCAGGAACGCCCCCACTCCGCCGCCGATGAATTGGGCGATCAAATACGTCGGGACCTCGGCCCACGAAAATTTACCCGCCATCGCCAGGCCCAGCGTCACGGCCGGATTGATATGCGCACCGGAGAACGCCGCCACGGTGAAGACCGCCACGAACACGGCGAATCCCCACCCCATGGTGATGACGATCCAGCCGGAATTCTCGCCCTTGGTGCCCTTGAGAAGCACGTTGGCGACGACGCCGTCTCCAAGGAGGAGCAGCAAGGCGGTCCCGACGATTTCAGCCAAAAAAGGTGTCATAGTGGTCTAAGGGATGGATGCTGTGGGATCGATGATGGTCGCCTCGTAAGTTAGGTTCTTCTTCTCACCTCCGCTCCATGCGCATTTTGCCGGCAAACGCGTCGACGACTTCGCGGCCGACATCCGGATAGTCCGTGATGATGCCGTCGACACCGAGGCGAAGCAAATCCTCCATCGCTTCTCGATCGTTGACGGTCCAGGGGATGACCAGCGCGCCGTCAGCGTGTGCGGATTCGACGAGCGCAGCGTCGGCGAGGCGCTGGTTCGGACTGTAGATCTCCGGCACAAATCCGAGCCGATCGAGATTCCCCGCATAGCCGAGTTCGTTGCTGACCAGCAGCGCCAGCTGAACGGACGGGTCGATCTCACGCATGGCCTGAAGCGATCGCGGGTCGAATGATTGGACGTACGATCGCGCTACCACGTCTTCGGTCGCAAGGACCTCATGCACGAGGTGGGCGAAGGTCTCCGGATCAGGATGGTAGCGCCCGTCGGTATCCGGATTCGACTTGATCTCAACGTTGTATTGCGGGAGCGGCCGGCCCGTGCGGTGCGCATACCCGTCGGCCACCCGGAGCACGTGGCGCAGCAGCGGCTTGGCCGCTGCCGTGGGCCGCTGCTGGGGAAATCCGTCATGGCCGCGGCCTCCGCAGTCGAAAGCCGCCACCTCGTCGTAGGTCATCTCGTAGATGTTGAGCGCGTGCTCGTTCGCCGCCGTGACGTCGGCCCCTTGAGGCGTTCGGCAGATCGCACTGGACATCCACGGCTCGTGGGAGACGACGACCTCCTCGTCGGCAGAGATGACCACGTCCAGCTCGATCGTATCGACGCCGTGATCGAGCGCCGCAAGAATGCTCGGAATCGTATTTTCCGGCAGCAGCCCGCGCGCGCCGCGGTGCCCTTGCAGGTCGATCTGCGCCATGAGTGGGCCGCAGACAGCGACCTGAAGAACAGCAACGACGAGCGCTGCTGTGACGACTCTGGCGGCAGATCGAATCATGGTGTACGCTCCGGAAGATAGTCTTTCGCAAGCTCCTGAAAAGCGCGGCTCTGGGCGGTGGCCCACTCCGCGTCATGACCAAGCTCCTCGGCCAGGAGCTCCGCGACAACGGGAGCCGCCTCGCTGCTCGCTGCCGCATCCAGCACCAGCGCACGCGAACGGC
>CAZQAS010000067.1:0-3148 GCA_964591285.1 uncultured Rhodothermales bacterium | reverse complement strand
ACGGGAGCCGCCTCGCTGCTCGCTGCCGCATCCAGCACCAGCGCACGCGAACGGCGGGAAAGCACGTCCTCGACGGTTCGCGCCATCTCGCTGCGCGCCGACCATCGCACTTCGCCGCGCCGAACGTCAAGACGCGGATGGATGCGCTCCGCGCCGCGGTCGGTTCCGCGCAGAAGCTCCTCCACGGCCTTTGCGTCTGCGCCGTAGTGCGCGAGGGGATCGTCCGGTTGGACGTCGTCCATCCAGCCGTGAATCCGTAGGGCTTCCGTTTCGCACGGCCGCGGCTCCATCCCGCCAGTCTCGATGGCCTTATCGACGGTCTCTTCCGCCATCTTGCGGTAGGTCGTCCACTTTCCACCAGTGATCGTGATGAGCCCGGATTTCGAAACGTGAAGGACGTGATCACGCGAGATGGCGGACGTCTCGCCGTCCGGATCGCTGCTCACGAGGGGCCGGAGTCCTGCAAATACACTGCGGACATCCGAGCGACGGACCGGCTTCTCCAGATACCGCGTGGCGTGCTCGAGGAGGAACTCGATTTCGGCTTCCAGCGGATGCGGCTCGAGCGCGATCTCATCGACCGGAGTGTCTGTCGTACCGACGATGAGGCTGTTGTACCACGGGACCGCGAAGAGCACCCGCCCGTCCGCCGTGCGCGGGATCATCATGGCCGTATCGGCTGGTAGGAAGCTTCGATCCAGCACGATGTGTATGCCCTGGCTGGGACGAATCATGTCCTGAGCACCCGGCTGATCCATCTTTCGTGCCGCATCGGCGAAGACCCCGGTCGCATTCACGATGGCCTTGCCCTTGAGGGCGTGCTCGCCGCCGGACTCCACTTCTCTGGCTATCACGCCGGAGACCCTGCCGTCGCGCTTGACGATCCCCTCGACCCGGGCATAGTTGAGCACAGTAGCCCCTTTCTGCGCGGCCGTCTGCGCCAGGTTGACGGCGAGACGGGCATCGTCGAATTGTCCATCGTGGTAGAGGACGCCGCCACGGAGTCCGGCCTGCCGTACCGTCGGAAGGAAAGAGCTCGTTTCGCTCGGGGACAGGAGCCGCGACTTCCCAAGAGACCACTTCCGAGCCATCGCGTCATAGATCTTAAGACCGGTCCCGTAGAACGCCTTCTCCCACCACCGGTAGCAGGGTAT
Organism: uncultured Rhodothermales bacterium; assembly: GCA_964591285.1. Taxonomy (GTDB): domain Bacteria; phylum Bacteroidota; class Rhodothermia; order Rhodothermales; family VXPQ01; genus CAZQAS01. The sequence continues at coordinate 1,994 of CAZQAS010000067.1, read as the reverse complement.
CACAAAGCACATGTTACGCGTCAGATGCGGCGCATTTCGCAGGAGGATCCCGCGCTCGCGGAGTGCCTCGAAGACGAGAGGCAGGTGCCCTTGTTGGAGGTATCGCACGCCTCCGTGGACCAGCTTGGTGCTGCGGCTCGAGGTGCCTTTGCCGAAGTCGTCCTGCTCAAGAAGAAGCGTTCGGTACCCCCGAGAGGCGGCATCGACGGCGGTTCCAAGGCCGGTCGCGCCACCGCCGATCACGATGATGTCCCACGGATCCGAGTGGCTCTCGAGCGCTTCAAGATGCTCCTCGCGCGACATGCGTGGCGCCGTGTTCAAGAGGGGACCTCCCAGGCCTTCGCCCTCTCGAGTGCACGCGACCAGTCGGTGAGATGGTCGGCGGCCGTGGCCTCGTCCATGTCGGGCTCGAATCGTTTGTCCTCCTTCCACTGCGAGGCGATTTCGTCGCGGTCCTCCCAGAACCCGACGGCCAGACCGGCCAGGTACGCGGCGCCGAGCGCCGTCGTCTCGCGGATGCGCGGCCGCACGACCGGTACGCCCAGAAGGTCGGCCTGGAACTGCATGAGGAGATCGTTGGCGGTGGCGCCGCCATCGACGCGCAGCTCTTTCAGCGAGAGGCCCGAGTCGGCTTCCATCGCCTTGATCACGTCGACCGTTTGATAGGCGATGCTTTCCAGGGCGGCGCGCGCGATGTGGCCCGCTCCCGACCCGCGAGTGAGGCCGACAATCGTGCCGCGAGCGTACGAGTCCCAGTGCGGCGCACCGAGTCCGGTAAAGGCGGGCACGAGGTACACGCCGCCGTTGTCGTCGACCGTGCGCGCGAGCGCTTCAACCTCCGTGGAGCTGTCGATCAGGCCGAGCCCGTCGCGAAGCCACTGCACGACGGCACCCGCGATAAAGATGCTGCCCTCCAGTGCATATTCCGTCTTGTCGCCGATCCGCCAGGCAATCGTGGTGACGAGGTTGTTCTCGGACGTGACCGCCTCCTCGCCCGTCTGCATCAGCATGAAACAGCCGGTACCATAGGTGTTCTTGACCATGCCCGGCGTCGTACATATCTGGCCGAAGAGGGCGGCCTGCTGATCACCCGCGATGCCGGCGATGGGCACGGCGGCAGAGAGCGTATTGCCCGAAGTCTCCGCGTATACTTCGCTCGAGGAACGTACCTCAGGAAGCATGCTCTTCGGGACGCCGAATAGATCGAGCAGCTCGTCGTCCCAGTCGTTCGTGTGGATGTTGTAGAGCAGGGTTCGGCACGCGTTCGTCACGTCCGTCATGTGAAGGCTCCCGCCGGTCAACTTCCAGATGATCCAGGAGTCGACCGTCCCAAAGGCCAGCTCACCGCGTCCGGCGCGCTCCCGAACGCCGTCGACGTTGTCGAGCATCCACTGAATCTTCGTGCCCGAAAAGTACGCGTCGATCACCAGCCCGGTCTTCCGGCGAATCAGATCCTCGTGGCCCGCCTCCCGGAGCCGATCACAATAATTGGCCGTGCGGCGATCCTGCCACACGATCGCATTGTGCACCGGCTCGCCCGTCGATTTGTCCCACACCAGGGTGGTTTCGCGCTGATTGGTGATTCCGATGGCCGCAATGTCGCCGACTGAAATGCCGGCCTTCGCCGCCACTTCGGCCGCTACGGCTGCTTGAGTCGACCAGATTTCATTCGGATTATGTTCGACCCAGCCCGGCCTCGGGAAAATCTGCTCGAACTCCCGCTGCGAAATCGCCATGATGTCGCCGGCATGGTCGAAGAGGATGGCCCGAGAACTTGTCGTTCCTTGATCAAGAGCAAGGATGCAGCGATGGTCGCTCATGGAATGTCAGGTCGGATTTGGATGCATGGTCGTTTGGCGGGGCGCGCACGCTATCCCGCCTGCGCCGCCGCGATGGCCGCTTGCCCTAAACTAATGCCTCCGTCGTTGGGCGGCACGCGGGCGTTCATCCACACACGCAGGCCGCTCCTAACCAGCCGCTCGGCCAACGCTTCC
>CAZQAS010000066.1:0-17852 GCA_964591285.1 uncultured Rhodothermales bacterium | reverse complement strand
CGGCGATCTTCGTCTATTCGTCGGATTACATCAAGCATCACCGGCATGCGGGCCGATTTTACAGCTACATGCTGGTGTTTATGGCATCGATGCTCGGTCTGGTGCTCGCCGACAACGTCTTCGCGCTGTATGTCTTCTTCGAACTCACGAGTGTCGCGTCATTTCTTCTGATTGGATTCGAGCACGAGGAGGGCGAGGCTCGGCGGTCGGCCTGGCAGGCGTTGATCGTTACGGGTGCGGGAGGTCTTGCGCTGCTTGCGGGAGTGATTTTGCTCGGCCTGGCCGTTGGCAGCTTCGAGGTGTCGCAGATGTTGGGGGAGGGCCCGTCCCTTCGATCCGCGGCGATCTATCCTCCCGCGCTCACCCTCGTCCTGGTGGCGTGCTTCACGAAATCCGCGCAGTTCCCGTTCTATTTCTGGCTTCCGAATGCGATGGAGGCTCCGACACCCGTCAGCGCGTATCTGCACTCGGCGACGATGGTAAAGGCCGGCATCTACGTGCTCGCGCGCTTTTCGCCGATTCTCGGCGGCACCGATCTCTGGACGGTCGTCGTGACCGTGACCGGGGCCTTCACGATGCTCGTCGCCTCATACCTCGCGCTGCGAGACACGGACATCAAGCGGATTCTGGCATACTCGACGATCATGGCTCTGGGGCTTCTCACGATGCTTCTCGGCATCGGAAGTGAGGCGGCCGTGCTCGGCTGCATGGCATTTATTCTCGTTCACGCGCTCTACAAAGCTCCCCTCTTCATGGTGGCCGGTACCCTCCATCACGAGGCGGGGACCTACGATCTCGATCACCTCGGCGGGCTACGCAACGCCCTGCCGGTGACCTTCGCGGCCGCGGTCCTGGCGGGCCTCTCTATGGCGGGCATGTTTCCCTTCCTTGGTTTTGTCAGCAAAGAAACCGTCGTTAATGCCCTTCTGGATGCCGAGGTGGCGCACGTGGCGCTTTCCGTGGCGGCCGTGCTCTCGAATGCCGCTGTCGTAGCGGTGGCGGGCATCGTGGCGCTTCGTCCGTTCCTTGGGTCCGCGCGACACCCCGCCGACGACGTGCATCGTGCTCCGATGAGTTTGTGGCTCGGTCCGCTGTTCCTCGCGGCTCTCGGCCTCCTGGCGGGGCTCCTGCCGGCCTTCCTGTCGGAGCACGTCGTCCATCCCGCCGCGGCTGCGGTCATGCAGGAGGCGCCGTCGGACGAGCTCCACGTTTGGCAGGGTTTCACGCCTGAGTTCGGGTTGAGCATGGCTTCGATCGCCATCGGCATCGTGCTGTATCTCGCCTGGTCCCGTCTCCACGGGAGCGCTCCGATGCGGACCTTCTCCGCCGTTTTCGGCGAAGGACTCGATCGCGCGTACGACGGAGCGGTGGGGGCGGTGCTGGCATTAGGCAGGTGGCAGACGCGGCATCTGCAAAACGGGATTCTCCGGCATTACGTCGCCTTCGCGGTAGGCACGGGTACGCTTCTGATCGCTTACTCCGCCGTACGCGGCCGCTTGATTGGATGGCCCGATTCCCTTGAGCCGTACCTCGCCCACGAGGTTGCCGTCGCCGGGCTGATCTTGGTCGCCTCGCTGGCGGTCATCCTCGTGCCCCGCCGCTTCACGGCGGTGCTTTCGCTGAGCGCGGCGGGCTTCAGCATGGCCATACTATTTCTCCTATTCGGCGCGCCGGACGTGGCGATGGTGCAGCTGCTCATCGAGGCGTTGACCTTGATTCTGGTCGTCCTCGCGCTGATCGACATGCCGGAGACCTATCGCGAGCCCGAACCGGATCGCTTTCGCTATCGAAATCTGATCATTTCCGTGGGAGCTGGTGCGGTCGTCACCGTGCTGATGCTTGCAATCCTGCAGATGCCGCTGGATCGCGCCGTTAGCGATTTCTACGTGGAGCACAGTCTCAGCGAGGGCCAGGGGCACAATGTGGTGAACGTCATTCTGGTGGATTTCAGGGCGCTCGATACGCTTGGGGAAGTCATTGTGCTGGCGGTCGCCGGACTGAGCGCCTACGCATTGGTGCAGCGTCGGCGATCCGTCGCGCTGGAGAATCACGACGATGCCCAAGAAGCTGATTCGGACGACCAATGATCCATTCGCTCATACTGCAGACGGTCGCACGGCTCCTCGTGCCGCTCATCCTCCTCTTATCATTGTACCTGTTGTTGTACGGGCACGACAACCCGGGTGGCGGTTTCAGTGGGGGCCTCGTGGCCGCGCTGGGCTATGCGCTGTATGCCTTCGCCTATGGATCAGAGGATGCTCGAGGTGCACTGCCGATGCAGCCGAACGAGCTCATCGGGAGCGGGCTCGCCGCCGTCGTGCTCGCCGGCATTCTCGGTCTGCTGGCCGGACGAAGTTTTCTGACCGGATTGTGGATGGAGATTCCGATCTCGGCCGACGCGACGCTCGAGCTTGGAACGCCGCTGCTATACGATCTCGGGATTTACCTGATCGTGGCCGGCACAATCCTGTCGATCACGTTTGCATTCGAGGAAGCGTTCACCTCCCTGCTCCCGCGTGACGAGATGGAGGGGCCCTGATGGAAACGATACTCGCGTTCGTGGTCGGCGGTCTCGTCGCGGTGGGGTTCTATCTTCTCCTCCAGCGCAATCTAGTCCGCATCCTCTTCGGTTTGGTCATTCTGACCAACGCCGTCAACGTCCTCATCTTCACACTCGGACGCCTGACCCGCGGAGCGGCGCCCTTCTTTGAAGAGGGTGCAGTTGCAGCAGCATTCGCGAATCCCCTTCCGCAGGCGCTGATACTCACCTCGATCGTGATCAACTTTGGGCTGGTCGCCTTTCTCCTGGCCCTAATCTATCGATCCGAGAAAACCTTTAAGACGCTCGACTCCAATCACCTTCGCTCGGCAGACCGGATGGAGGAGGAGGACGAGTGACGATGTCCGTGGATCTGCTGCTCATCCTCCCCATCCTGGTCCCCTTGATAGCGGCCATGGTGACGATCTTCCTGCGTAACGCGCCGCGATCGCAGCAGGGGGTCAGCATCGCAAGTATGGCCGTGTTGCTTGGCGCCGCGGTCATGCTTCTCGCGCGACTGAAGACGGACGGGATCCTCGTCACCGAACTCGGCGACTGGCCGGCCCCCTTCGGCATTACGCTCGTGGGCGACCATCTGAGCATCATCATGCTTCTCATCTCGGCCGTCATCGGCATCGCCGGCGTGGTGTATTCGGTGGGGGACATTCAGGCCGAACGGGGGCACCGCGGCTTTCACTCGTTTCTCAACGTAATGATGGCGGGCGTATGCGGCTGCATTCTGGCGGGCGACTTGTTCAATCTGTACGTCTGGTTCGAAGTGCTGCTGATCGCCTCCTTCGTGCTGATGGTGCTCGGAAGCACGAAGGAGCAGCTGGAGGGCTCCATCAAGTACGTCGTACTGAGTTTGATCGCCTCCTCCCTGCTGCTTGCAGGTGTGGGCATGATCTACGGCATGACCGGCACATTGAATCTGGCGGACCTCGCCACGCACCTTCGGCAGACGGATGCTCCGCAGCTCGTTACCGCGGTCTCGGGATTGTTCATCGTCGCGGTCGGATTGAAAGCAGCCCTGTTTCCCTTCTTTTTCTGGCTTCCGGCCTCCTATCACACCCCTCCAGTCACCGTCTCGGCCATTTTTGCGGGACTGCTCACGAAGGTCGCCGTATACGTCCTGATCCGCCTCTTTACACTGCTCTTCGTCGCGGAGGTCGGTTACACGCATACGATCCTGCTTTGGCTGGCCGGTTTTACGATGGTCACCGGCGTCCTCGGCGCTGCCGTGGCGTACGATTTCAGGCGGATACTTTCCTTCCACATCATCAGCCAGATCGGATACATGATAATGGGGCTGGCGCTGTTTACGCCGCTCGCACTCGTGGGCGCGATTTATTTTCTCGTACACAACGTCCTGGCGAAGACGAACCTGTTTTTCGTGAGTGGGATCGCACATGGCATCGGCGGCTCGTTTCATCTCAAGAAGCTCGGCGGGCTCTACCGCTATCAGCCCTTCCTGTCGGTGCTCTTCCTGATTCCGGCCCTCTCGCTGGCCGGAATTCCACCGCTTTCAGGCTTTTTCGGCAAGCTCATTCTCGCACGAGCGGGTTTTGAGGTCCAGGAGTATCTGATCGTCGGTGTAGCGCTCGCGGTGGGGCTGATGACGCTCTATTCGATGTCCAAAATCTGGGTCCACGCCTTCCTGGAGCCCACCCCCGAAGCAGATTCCGTCAGGCCGGATCAAAAAGTAGGCATCCTCTACGTTCCGGTTGTATTCCTGGTGCTGCTCACCGTGGCCATCAGCATTCACCCGGCGCCGTTGGTGGATCTCGCCACCAGCGCAGCAGACGAGCTGACGAACACCGATCGATACATCAATGCCGTGCTGAATCGATGAGACGCAGCCTACTCTTAAATCTCGTACTCGCTCTCGTGTGGATGGCCGTAGTTGGCTCCTTCACCGGCACTAATTTTCTCGTGGGCTACGCGATCGGGTACCTCATCATGCGGGTCGTCCAGCCGCTCATCGAGACGGTGCATCCGGTCTGGCGGCTGGGACGATTTCTTGAGCTGGCACTTTTCTTCATCCGTGAGCTCATCCGTGCGAGCGTTCAGATCGTCATAGACGTTCTCACGCCCGCTCCTCGAATGGAGCCGGGTGTGATCGCCTTCCCGCTCGACATCGAAAGCAGCGGGCAGATCACCTTGTTTGCCAATCTCATATCGCTAACGCCCGGTACGCTCAGCCTCGACGTGTCGAAAGACCGGCGTACGCTGTACATCCACGTGATGTACATCCGGGATCGTGACGTAGACGCGGAACGCAATCGCATCAAGGAGGAGATTGAGCGGCGCGTGCGAACGGTCTTTGGATGAAACGAGCCGTACTTCGGACATCGGCGGCGACAGCCGAATGCGAGGTGCGCATTACGCGCGGGAAACAACTGTAATTGTCTCATGATGCCGCCCGAGCGGCTCGAACTCCGCGGCCACGAAGGCGCTTTCATCAACACAGCGCCCGCCGCGAAACCGACAGATAGCCACTCGCTACAGCACGCCATCATGAGCACCGAGACAAAATCGAACACCGAGTCGCGCCGCCCCGACGCGTTCCCGCCGCAGCATCAGGAAAAGCAGCCGGGCACGGAGAAGGAGATGGAGCCCCGCCCCGAAGCGTATGCGCCGTGGTACCGCGGCAGCGGAAAGCTCGAGGATCAGGTCGCCGTCATCACGGGGGGCGACAGCGGAATCGGCCGCAGCGTCGCCGTTCTGTTCGCGCGTGAAGGCGCGGACGTGGCCGTAGTGTATCTGGATGAACACGAGGACGCGGAGGAGACCCGCGAAATGGTCGAAAACGAAGGCCGGCGGTGTTTGACTATCGCCGGCGACGTCGGCGACCGTGCCTTCTGCACGAAGGCCATCAAGCAGACGATCGACGAATTCGGGCAGCTCGACGTCCTCGTGAACAACGCGGCCGTGCAGTACGTGCAGCAGTCCCTCGAAGACATTTCGGAAGAGCAGCTCGAGCGCACGTTCCGGACGAACATTTTCGCCTACTTCTACATGGCGCAGGCCGCGCTGCCGCATCTGGAGGACGGCGCCAGCATCATCAACACGACCTCCATTACCGCCTATCGGGGAAAAGACGTGCTGATCGATTACTCCGCCACGAAGGGTGCCATCGTGGCGTTCACGCGATCGCTCTCGCAGAGCGTCGTGGATCGCGGCATTCGTGTCAACGGCGTCGCGCCGGGTCCGATATGGACTCCGCTCATTCCTGCCAGCTTTTCGGCCGAACAGGTGGAAGAGTTCGGCCAATCGTCACCGATGGGTCGAGCCGGCCAGCCCGAGGAAGTCGCTCCCAGCTACGTCTTTCTAGCGGCTCGCGACGCTTCGTACATCACGGGTCAAATCATCCACCCAAACGGCGGGCAAATCATCGGTGCATGACGAAAGCAAACGCCATGCCCGTACGAATCACCGTCGCCGTTACAACCGTGAAGGAACGGTGCGTTCTCGATCTCTTAAACTCTACACGTGAGCGTGGTGAAGGAGCGATAGATTGATAGGTCCTGACAGAGACATGCGCCATTCCGTCTACATCGTAGAAGATCATCCCATCTTTTTCGACGGGCTGCAGGGAATAATAGAGCGGCAGGACGATTTCGAGTTGATCGGCCACGCTGCAGATGCTGCGCAGGCCAAGGACGAAATTCCCGACTGCCGGCCGGATCTGATTGTTCTGGATCTGGCCCTCCCCGACGGCAGCGGATTCGACCTGATTCAATACGTGAAAGCCGTCTGTCCGGAGCAACGCATGCTGGTCGTATCCGGTCTCGATCAAACGCTGTATGCGTGCCGTGCCGTACGCATGGGCGCCCATGGATTTCTCAGCAAACGCATGGCCGCGACGAAGGCGATGGAAGCGATGCGCACGGTGTTGGGCGGTGATCTCTATCTGGATTCAGACCTGACGAAGCGCCTTCTTGAGGCCCGCGTCGGGCAGTCGCGTCTGCCGAGCGATCCGATGGAGTCGCTCTCTGATCGTGAGCTGGACGTCTATCGACTTATCGGCACCGGATTTTCCGTTCAGGATATCGCGCAGCACCTCAATTTGAGTCCGAAGACCGTCGAGACATACCGCGCCAACATCAAACGCAAACTGGGTGTGCCGAGCGCACGCGATCTCGTGCGCGACGCCACCATCTGGTACCTGGAGGGCAAGCGCGAAGAGGCGATCGAAAGGGACGCGGCTTGATGGGCGATCCGCCGCCGGCGCCTGTCGGCCTGCGGCAGCCGCGATTACGAGCATCACCCGCGATTACCAGCGATCACCCGCGGTTTTCAGCGGCAGCCGCGATCTCCAGGGTCCCCCGCAATTGCCGGCCTCAGCCTTGTGCGAGCGACTGGCCGCCGTCGATCAAGATCGGCGTTCCGGTGATGTGGCTCGATCGTTCGGAGGCGAGGAATAGGACTAGGTCCGCGACCTGATCGGGTTTTCCGGGATCGCCCCCGGAAAGTGGAATCGCACCATGGGGGAATTCCGCGATCTCCGCCGCAGCATCGGTGTCGCGCAGCTCCATGTGCTCGTCGATCGACGTCTCGATCGAGCCGGGGCAGATCGCGTTGACCCGAATCCCTTTGTCGGCCAGCTCGATAGCGATCAACTTCATGAAGGCGATCTGACCGGCTTTCGAAGAGCAGTAGGCGCTCGAGCCGACGTCGCTAAACTTGGCCGTGCCGTTGATCGATGAGGTGATGATGATCGAACCGCCCTGCCGTTTCAGCAGCGGCGTTGCGAACTTCACGGTGTGAAATGTGCCGGTAAGATTGATGTCGATCGTACGCCGCCATTCATCGACCCCAAGCTTCTCGATGGGCGCCCAGACGCCGTTGATGCCCGCGTGTGCGAAGAGCACGTCGAGCCGACCGTAGCGCTCCTCGACCGAACGGAAGAGGCGCTGAACGTCGTCAGCATCCGCGATGTCCACCTGTTCGTCGACGATCTCTCCCGGCACGTCGCCCGCCGATTCGATCGTCTCCTCCAGCTTCTCGCGCGTGCGTCCGCAGATGACGACGCGGGCGCCTTCGCGCGCGAACAGCGTCGCGGTGGCTTCACCGATCCCCGAGCCGCCTCCGGTGATGACGGCAACCTTTCCCTCAAGCTCCATCTCTACCCTCCTTGCTCGCTAGATTCTGTTCTTCTGCTTTCGATTTGGGCTGCACGTTAGGCTCCTCCACCGTCTGCGGCGGAGGCACCGGACCACTCTCCCGCTGCGTAGCGCGGTAACCTCTGAAACCGATCCAGGTCGCGAACGCAACGAAGGCGAATAGTATTAGCAGCAGCAGCGTCGACATCGGTCTGGAAGTTGTTCGTGGTCGTGGAAGAGGCTCACGCGATCTCGTTGAGGAGGATTCCAGCAGCCAGGAGTGTCGTTAAAACATTACAAGCCGGTGCCCGCATCCGGCGCCATCGATAGGGCCGCGATCGAGACGTCATAATGGTCGGCCTCGAAGCCGAAAGCGCCGGCCATTCCACAGCATCCTCCTGCTACGACTTGGTAGTCGAGCTGCGTCGAATCCAGTAGGGCGCGCTCGCTCTCCATCCCCATGAAGGATTTATGATGACAGTGCCCGTGCACGAGCGCCATAGCACGGATCGCCGGCGGGTGATAATCGTACAGCCCAGCCTCGTTCAGCTCACGAGCTCCTTGAGACGCTGGCGATACGTCGAGGAAACGTCTCGAATCGACTGCTTGACGGTATCCCACGATTCCGGGTCGCCCTTGAACAGGGCGGTCGCGTAGGCCTTTGCCTGAGATACGTCGATGTGCGGCGGCAGCGGCGGCACGCTGGGGTCGGTGATCGCATCCACAACCACCGGCCGATCCGCGGCCAGCGCTTCTTTCCACCCCGGCACGATGTCGTCGGGCGTCTCCATCCGCACGCCCTTCAGGCCGATGCTCTCCGCGAACTCCGCATAGTTGAAACGGGGCAAATCCTGCGACGTCTCGAACTTGGGGTCACTCGCGAGGACGCGCTGCTCCCACGTCACCTGGTTGAGGTCCTCGTTGTTGAGCACAAGGACGATGATCCGGGGATTGGTCCACTCGTCGGCGTACTCCGCTATCGTGATCAGCCCGTTCATTCCGTTCATCTGCATCGCGCCGTCGCCGACGCACGCGATGACGTCTCGTTCGGGGTAGGCCATCTTCGCCGCGAACGCATAGGGTACGCCCGACCCCATCGTCGCGAGGCCACCCGAAAGCGAAGCCATCATACCATCGCGGATCTTCAGATCGCGTGCAAACCAGTTGGCGGCCGATCCCGAGTCGGCCGTGATGATGCAGTTCTCCGGCAGCATTGACGAGAGCTCCCAGAAGACGCGCTGCGGGTTGATCGGGTCGGCGTCGTTCATGGCGCGATCTTCCAGAATTCGCCACCAGAGCTCGATCTCCTCCTCGATCTCTTCGCGCCACGAGCGGTCGCTCTTTCGCTTCAGCATCGGGAGCAGCGCGCGCAGGGTTTCCGTGCTGTCGCCGTGAAGGTTCACTTCGGTGGGATAGCGCAGGCCCAGCTTGCGACTCTTGATGTCGATTTGCACGGCGCGCGCCTGGCCTTCCTTTGGAAGGAATTCCGAATACGGAAAGCTTGTGCCGACCATGAAGAGCGTGTCGCAGTCCTGCATCAGATCCCAGCTCGGCTTCGTGCCGAGCAGGCCGATCGCGCCGGTTACGTAGGGCAGGTCATCCGGAAGCACGGCTTTCCCGAGCAGCGCCTTCGCGACGCCTGCGCCGAGCAGCTCGGCAGCCTCACGTACCTCTCGGCTTGCCTGCAAGGCACCGGCTCCTACGAGCATCGCCACACGTTCGCCTTCGTTGAGAACGTCCGCTGCGCGCCTCAGGTCGTCCTCCGCCGGCAGGACCCGCGGAAAGGAGTAGCCGGGGCCGGAGAACGTTGCGCCGTGCTTCCGCGGAGGATCCTGCATCTCGGCTTCCTGAAGGTCGTTCGGGAAGATGACACAGGTCACCGTCCGGTTCGATTTCGCGATGCGGATCGCCTGATCCATGATCGTGCGCGCCTGGGAGGGCGCGTGGCACATGTGGACGTACTCGCCGGCAACGTCCTTGAATAGGGAGAGGAGGTCGACCTCCTGCTGATAATCGGCTCCCATGGCCGTCGTGGCCTGCTGGCCGACGATCGCCACAACGGGCATGTTGTCCTTCTCGGCATCGTAGAGGCCGTTCAGGAGGTGGATGGCGCCCGGCCCGGACGTGGCGAGGCAAACGCCGACCTCACCGGTGAATTTGGCGTGGGCACAAGCCTGGAAAGCGGCCATCTCCTCATGGCGCGCCTGGATGAACCGCACCTTGTCTTCGTGGCGATCGAGTGCTCCAATGATCCCGTTGATGCCGTCGCCGGGATAGCCATAGATCCGATGGATCCCCCAGGTGTCGAGCCGCTTGACAATGAAATCCCCTACCGTCTCACTCATGTTCTCCTCCTCTCTTTCTAGTTGCACACACCAAAGCAAAAGAGGGCCGGCGCTCTTCGCACCGGCCCTCTTCGCTCTTGACGTGGACCTCTCGCCACGGCGGACGGGCCAACCGGGTCGAGGCTATGCCGTCACCGCTTCGGGGTTGACGATCTCCTTAGCGATCCGGTTCAACTTCTTGTCCGCTTCCTTCTCCTCACTCAGGGTCCGCGTCAAAATCTCGTGGTCGTTGTCGCGATCGAGCAGCTCCGCGTAGGTCGCCACCGTGCCGTACCCGGAAATCTCGTAATGCTCGACCTTCTGCGCAGCGGCTATGAGTCCCGCGTCGAGAACGTCATCGTCTGCATCCTTCTCCAGGAGCTCCTCGCCTTCCTCGATGAGGCCCTCCATCGCCTCGCATTTCTCGCCCTCGGGGCTCTCCCCAAGGTCGTTGAATATGGTCTCGATGCGCTGTACGTGTTCGCGCGTTTCCTCCAGGTGTGACTCAAAGGCCTGGCGAAGCTCCGAATGCGATGCCGCCTCTACCAGCTGCGGCAGCGCTTCAGTCAACTGCTGCTCAGCGTTGTACAGATCGCGGAGCTGCTCCACATAGAGGTCTCTGAGATTGTCTAGCGTCATGGGTAATCCTCGCTTCGTTTCGTGTATCCTCTCGCTGATTTCAATGACGAGTCGAATCCCCAGTTCGGACGACGTCGGCGCATGAAGCCGCTATTGCATCCTGGTTACGTCTTTCGTTTGACGGTAACTTTGAAGCACCCGTGGAACCGGTGGTGGTATCCGAAAATTGGGGTATACACGATAGCAGGTAAGCGAGTCCAGGGCGACGAAGGGTGCCCGGCCGTTACACGCGACGTAGAGTTTTTCCCATAGATTGTAATTCTCAGAACAAGGAAAACGACCCATAGAAACACTGGGAGTGCTGATCGGTGATTCGATCAGACATCGTGGGCCGGGTCAGTATGGACCGCGGCGCCATTCAACTAAGGAATGTGAACAAATCGAGACGACAGATTATGCAGTGGAGACGAAAGCACTCACCCGGGCACGCATCTCGTGTTCGCGGCCTTATGGAAGCCGCACTCGTTTTCGTCATCGCGGTCTCACTGGCTGCGTGTACGGATAGACCGGCGACAGAGGACGAATTTGCAGCCGATACGGCCGGCGGATTGACCGGGGATACGACAGGAATGATGGCGGAGTCGCCGGACATGCAGCAGGATACAGTGGATGTCGAGCTCGTCGCGTTCGAAATCGACATGCCTGAGACCCTGCCCGCTGGCGAAACCGTCTTCGAAGTAGAGAATACCGGCGAGATGGAGCACGGCTTCGAGATCGAACGCCAGGAAACCGCCGACCGAGGAATGGAAGGCCAGGGCATGGATGACCAGGGCATGGACGAAGGGATGAACGACCCGATGGAAGGCCAGGGCATCGCGGGTCAGCAGGACGAATGGTCGATTGACAGCATCCCCGTTGGTGAAACCGAGACAATCACCGCCAACCTGGAACCCGGGAGCTACGTCGTATACTGCCCTGTCGGCGACCACCGTCAGGAGGGCATGGAGACGACGCTGACCGTCGAGGAGTCGCAAACGACGGCGCAGATGTATTAGTCTAATAGGCGATTGTCCTCGGACTGACTTTTCGGGCCGGCAATCATTCACAAGAACGGAAGGCCGCTGTGCGGGACGAACCCGCGCGGCGGCCTTTTTCCGTTCTACCCTGTTGACGTTCCGTTCTACCCTGTTGACAATGCCCTCAGCCGGCGCGCTCGTAGGTGCCGATGAGATCGGTTTCGTCCAGCACGTGCCCATCCATCGCTTGCGTTACTTGCTTCTTCGTCGCACCCTCCTCGAGGTCCAACTCCGTATCCAGCGCATAGAGCCGGAAGTGATAACGGTGCGGACCACCCGGTGGCGGACACGGGCCTCCATAACCGAAGTCGCCGAAATCATTGACTCCCTCGATGGCGCCGTCCAGATCCTCTCCGGGGTCGGTACCAGCGGAGAGAATCGACGCGTCCGGCGGAATGTTGTACGCCACCCAATGCACGAACGTCTTCCTGGGAGCGTCCGGATCATCGACGATAAGCACGAGACTACGGGCGCCCTCCGGGACGCCTTCGATCGTAAGCGGCGGCGAAACGTTGTCCCCCTCGCAGGTATGGTTCGCAGGGATGCGATCTCCGGAAGTGAAGGCCGCGCTCGTTAGTGAGAAATTTGCCATGGCTGATCGCTGATCGTTTCTCAGAATGCTGATTAGATGTATCAGCTCTCCCCGGGAACGGTTCGACGCGATCCGCCGACCGGCCGGCGACACACGTGAAATTGCTGGAAATGGGCATCGTCGGGCGGCACAGCACAGGCAAGCTCCGCCTATGAACGTAGGAGGAACAAAGAGGACATCGAATCGAACGTCGACCTCGCCTTCGAAGGGCCGGCCGCTACTCACCAGAACGATACCATACTCACATGCCTGAAGAGACTACGACAGGCGTCAAGCTGCAAGTGGCGGGCGCCAATGAGCGGGACGTCGGAAAAGGCACCGCGCGATTGACCAGCGTCGCATTCACCGAGCTCGGCCTGCAACAGGGCCAGGTCATCCAGATCTCCGGACAGCGGACGACCGCCGCCGTGGCCCTGCCCCCGTTTCCGGAGGACGAAGGCCTGAATATTATTCGGTTGGATGGGCTCATTCGAGCGAATGCGAACGTCAGTATGGGCGACACGGTGGAGGTGAGCCCCGCAGAGGTTTCGCCCGCGAAAAAGGTGACGCTCGCACCCGCACAGAAGAACGTCCGGTTGATGGGCTCGGGACAGGCGCTCCTGCGGACGCTTTTCCGTCGGCCGGTCGTGGCGGGAGACGTCGTGTCTACGTCCGTGTATCGTCGCACGAAGGACATGGACCAGAACCTCTTCCCGGAGGAGATCTTCCGTCGGTTCTACGAGCAGCGGGCGTTCGGCCTGCAGGAGATCCGGCTGCTGGTGACCGCGACGACGCCGCGCGGCATCGTGCAGATCACGCAGGAGACCGAGATCGAGCTGCTGCCGCAATACGTCGAGCCGGAGGAGCCCCGGACGACCGACGTCACCTACGACGACATCGGCGGACTCGGCAACACGATCGATCAGGTCCGCGAGATGATCGAGCTGCCGCTGAAGCACCCGGTCCTCTTTCAGCGGCTGGGGATCGATCCGCCCAAGGGCGTGCTGTTGCATGGCCCACCCGGAACGGGCAAGACCCTGCTTGCGCGCGCGGTGGCGAGCGAATCGGAGGCGCGCTTCTTCCACATCGCCGGGCCGGAGATCATGGGCCGCTACTACGGCGAATCCGAGGAGCGACTCCGCGAGATCTTCGACGAGGCGCAGCAGAACGCGCCGGCCATCATCTTCATCGACGAGATCGACTCGATCGCGCCCAAGCGGGAGGACGCCTCCGGCGAGACCGAGCGGCGGGTCGTGGCGCAGCTGCTGACGCTGCTGGACGGCCTCGAGCCGCGGCAGAACGTTGTGGTAATCGGTGCGACGAATCGAATCGACGCCATCGACGAAGCGCTCCGACGTCCGGGCCGTTTCGATCGTGAGATTGTGATCGGCGTCCCGGATCAAGACGGACGGCGGCAGATCCTCAGTATACACACCCGCGGGATGCCCCTAACCGAAGACGTGAATCTTGACGAGCTTGCACGAATGACCTACGGGTTCGTCGGTGCCGACATGGCGGCACTGACCCGCGAGGCGGCGATCGAATCCCTACGGCGAAATTTGCCGAACATCGATCTGCAGAAGCCGGAAATCCCGGAGGAAATGCTCGACAATCTGGTCGTCACCTCCGAGGACTTCGTCAACGCGATCAAACGCGTGCAGCCGTCGGCCCTGCGCGAAATCATGATCCAGGTGCCGGACGTTCACTGGAATGATATCGGCGGGCTCGAGGAAGCCAAGCAGGAGCTCCGCGAAGGCGTCGAAATGCCGCTAAAAGATCCGGACGCTTTCCGGCGTGTGGGCATCCGGCCGGCCAAGGGCTTCCTATTATATGGACCTCCGGGCACCGGCAAAACACTGCTCGCGAAAGCCGTCGCCCGGGAGGCGGAGGCCAACTTCGTCGCCACGAAATCCTCCGACTTGCTGTCGAAATGGTATGGCGAGTCCGAGAAGCAGGTCGCGCGGCTGTTCCAGCGCGCCCGGCAGGTGGCGCCGACGGTGATCTTCATCGACGAGATCGACTCGCTCGCGCCGCAGCGCGGCGGAGGTATGGGCGAGCCGGCGGTCACCGAACGGGTGGTCAACACCATCCTCGCTGAACTCGACGGGCTCGAAGAGCTGCAGGGCGTCGTCGTGATCGGCGCGACGAACCAGCCGAACCTTCTGGATCCGGCGCTGCTGCGTCCAGGGCGGTTCGACGAACTCATCTACGTCCCCGTACCCGAAGAGGAGGGACGGCTGAAAATCTTACAGATCCACACGCAGCGTATGCCCCTTGGCGCCGACGTTGACCTGACCGAGATGGCGCGACGCACGAAGGGCTATACGGGCGCGGACCTGGAGAACCTCGTTCGGCGTGCCGGACTGCACGGCCTGCGCGAGAACGTGGAAGCCGATACGATACCGATGCGGCTTTTTGAGAAGGCATTGGAAGACACGCGCGCGTCGGTCACGCCCGAGATGGAGGCGGAGTACGAGCGGATGAAGGAGCGCCTGAAGCAGGAGCGGCCGGGAAGGCGGCGGCAGATCGGGTTTACGGTGAATGGGGAGGATTAGATGGTTGCAGGTTGCAAGTTGCAGGTTGCAAGTTCGGTGCTGGACCTTGACGGGGGCGGCTTTGTGTGCGGTCTGCCGTATTGTGAGGTGCTGCTTTGGAGCTGAGGGGCCGCGTCTCATGCAATGAGATGTAGGTATGGATCGTTGGGGGTGAGCCGATGCCGGCGTGCGGCAATGCGGAATCGCGCAAAGGTGTGTTTCAGAAGGGTTACGCCTGCGCTAACGACTTATGATTTTCGGACGTCTGCCGATACTTCGGGAGATCGTTTACAGTAGTTATTCGAGCGTCCGAGAACAGAAGTACGATGGAAGCAAGAAGTACCTGTATGGAAGTTTCCGCACCGGATCGACAGGAGTCCATTGGCCGTGCCGCATCGCTTACCGAAAGGCCGGCCGGACTTTACAGTATCGGCGATCGGTCGGCGACGTCCCATCGAAATCGCAGCACGCTCGATGAGATGCGGTCGCGGCCCGAAGTCAACGGCCGGATCAAATCTATTCTCGGCTCGGTGCAGATGACCAAGCGGCAGGCCGAAGAGATCATGACGCGGATCCGCGAGGGCTACTATCTCCGCCCGGAGATCTTGCACGCCGTCGCTGCCGTGATCTGCACGGTGCTGGAGAGCGAGGCGTAAGCAGGCGCCTGGCGGTCAACTCACGCGCACGACCAAGGCGAACTCGTAGCTCATTCGCGCCACGCGGCGCGACGCAGCAGCGAGTCCAGTCCGTTACTGGAGCGCTTCTCCAACGGCTCCCACGCCGCGAGCGCGGTCGAGCGAGCCTCGGCAACCACGTCATTCCCCTCGAATCCGACCAGCTCGACGTCGTTTACCGTCTGGTCGATATCCTGCAAAATGCGCATTTGCCGGATGATTTCCCCGTAGGACGCATCGGTCTCCATGTGTTCGAGGAGGCGAAGTGCGGTCTGGCGCGGCGTCAGTGGGTTCTTGCGGATGGGCATGGCTTGATGGGGTGTCGTCCTACTCCACGAGTTCCTCCTTGCTGGTGAGTTGCTCGGACGCCACGACAACAAATTTCTTGGCCTCCTTAGCGGATCGAGCGCGAACGGTGAGCTCACGCGTGCTCGACGTAAATTGAACGAACCAGGCACCGCCGTCGGAGAAGCAGCTGATTCGCTTCAAATCGCAGTACGGATGGACGCGCAGGCGGTAGCCGATCGTGTCGTTGTTCAAACACAGAATTCGGCAATCCGTCGCCGCGTAGATGCCATGCTGGTTCGATATCAGAGTCGCCAGCACGCGCTCTCCACTCTGCAGATGCCCCGTCAGCCGGTAGTTGAGTTCAACCTCGTGATCCATAGAAGAGAGCGGTGGTCTTGCTACCTTATCTATCTACGCATTTCCGGCGACTTTTCGTAGGGCCTCCTCCCGGTTCTTCAGGCCGGTGCCGATATGAGAAACGAACGGAGCACGTTCAGCGTGTCCGCGTCGGTAGCCTCTTTGTGGGGGAGTCTCCGAATGATCCGCGGAGCGCGCACGGCCACGCCGGACTTGCGGCGTGACGAGGCCCGAATCCCCTCAAACCCGATCTCGAATACAAGTTTGGGAGCAACGGCGCGCACCGGACCGAATCGTTCGGTCGTATTGTCGCGAACGAACCCATCGATCTCCTCAAGATGTTCCTCGTCAAGATCCGCAGCGGCCTTCGTGAAAGGGACGAGCGCGTCCCCGTCCCACACGGCAAACGTGAACTCGGACCTGGCGCCGCGCCGGCCGCCGGATTCTGCGTAGAGCAGCACGGCATCCACCTTGTACGGATCGATCTTCCATGACCGCCAGACGGCCCCGCCGTAGGGATCATCCAACCGTTTAAGGATCAGCCCGTCGGCAAACTGGTCACGACATCTTCCGTGCACGTCGGAGACGGCATCCCAGGTGCGTTTCGTCACGAGAGAAGCCGCTCGAATTCGAAGAGCGTTCGTGCAGGGCTCGAGTGCACGTTCCAGACGCGCGCGTCGTTCGGCGAGTGGGAGAGGCCGCACATCTTCTCCGCCGTCTTCCAGAAGATCGAAGGCCAGGAAGCATGCGGGCTCCTCGCGGAGGAGCTTCTTTGTGATGGACTTGCGGCCGAGCCGGCGGCGCAGCTTCCCGTTCGGCGCCACCACCCCGTCCCGCCACGCCACGATCTCGCCATCCAGCACGATGCCGTCGGGCAGCACGAGGGCGCTGTCGCGCACCTCGGGAAAGGCGTCCGTGATGAGGTCGCCGGCCACCGACCAGACGAAGATCCGCCCGCCCCGGCGCACGAGCTGCGCGCGCACGCCGGTCCGCTTCCATTCGATCTGCCAGTCTTCGCGTGGTCCGAGCTGTTCGGGAGATGTGGACAACGGATGGGTCAAGCAGAAGGGATACGGCCGGCACCGGTCCGCATCCGTGGTGTCCGGGCGGGTGAGATGAACAAACGTTTCGGCGCTCGGCTCCCAGCGGCGCGAGAGGCGAAGCGTGAGCGCGACCGGATCGACTCCGGTGACGCCGGAGACCGCGCGCACGAGCGTGCGGCGAGACACGTTCGCGCGGAACGTGCCCGTGATCCACTTATTCCAGACGAAACGTTGGGCATGGTCGAGGGCGGACCAGGCCTCCAACAGGGAGTCCTTTTGCTTCGCGGCCGGGAGGTGCTGCATGGGCAGGAGGCGCTGCTCGATCCAGTAATGTAGGGACCGATCCGATCCACACTTGCCGTCCGGGAGCAAGAGTGCGATCGTTTCCGCGACGTCGCCGACGGCGGCGTGCGACTCCTCGAACAGCCATGGCGGCAGCTGCGATGCCTCCGCCGCCCACTCACAGAGGTCCGCCGTGCGGACGAGGCGCTTCGGACGCTCGCCGCTGAGGTAATAGAGCGCCCACGACGCATCTTCCGGTGGTGCGGATTCGAAATACGCCGCCAATGCATCGTGCTGGTCTTCGTTGCTCGAGACGTCCTCGAGCGCCGTGCAAAGCTGTGCGAAGGCTCGCATCACTCGTCGTCTCCGGCGGTTTCCGTTTCGGCGGTCGCCTCAGATTCACCGGCCGATTCAGATTCACCGGTCGATTCAGCTTCGGCGGCCGACTCGGATTCACTGGCCGAGCCCATGGACAGAACG
>CAZQAS010000065.1:14942-17951 GCA_964591285.1 uncultured Rhodothermales bacterium | reverse complement strand
CCGAGCGGTGATGCGGATGGTCCGCTTCAGGTGCTCATCACGAGCGTGCTGCCTGACAATTATCTCGGCCCCGTGGCCGTCGGTCGCGTGATGGAGGGTACGCTGCGCAACAAGCAGCAAGTGACGCTTTGTCATCGAGACGAATCGATGGAGACGGCGCAAGTAACGGCGCTCTTCGAGTATGAAGGGCTCAGTCGTGTGGAGACGGATGCCGTGGCGGCGGGCGACATCATCGCCGTCGCCGGCATGGCGGGTATCGGGCTTGGCGAGAGCCTTGCCGATGCAGAGGATCCCCAGCCCCTGCAGCCGCTACACGTCGACGAACCGACGCTGTCGATGGAGTTTCGGATCAACGATTCGCCTTTCAGCGGCTTGGAGGGGGACTACGTCACCTCGCGGAATCTCCGGGATCGGCTCGAGAAGGAAATGGAGGCGAATCTGGCAATGCGGCTGGAAAAGACCGAATCGGCCGATCGCTTTCTCGTCTATGGGCGGGGCGAGCTGCAGATGGCCATCCTGATCGAGCAGATGCGGCGCGAGGGTTACGAGTTTGCTGTCGGCATGCCGCAAGTCATTACGAAGGAAGTGAATGGCAAAACCCACGAGCCCTACGAGCGCACCCTGATTGACGTGCCCGAGAACTACATGGGCGTCGTGATCGAGAAGATGGGCACGCGAAAGGGTCAAATGACGAAAATGGTCAACCACGGCTCCGGGCGTGTGCGCTTGGAGTTCGAGCTGCCCGCGCGGGGGCTGATCGGTTACCGGACCGAGTTTCTCACCGATACTAAGGGCACCGGTATCCTCACGCATCTGTTCGACGGTTTTCGGCCGTGGGCCGGAGCGATATCACACCGCGGGACCGGCGGGCTTGTGGCCGACCGTAAGGGGAAGTCCACCGGATACGCCATCCTGAGCCTCCAGGAGCGCGGCGAGCTGTTCGTCGGGCCCGGTGAGGATGTTTATCAGGGGATGATCGTCGGCGAGAACAGCCGGGACGCCGACCTCGACGTGAACATCACCAAGGAGAAGAAGCAGACGAATATGCGGGCGGCTTCCGCCGATGCGTTCGAGAAGCTGAATCCACCGCGGCGGATGTCGCTGGAGGAAGCGATCGAATTCATTCGCGACGACGAGCTGATCGAGATCACGCCGAAGGCGATCCGGCTCCGTAAGCGTCATCTCGATCCGAACGACCGCAAGAAATTCCAGATGCGGAAAGAGGCGGAGGCAGTGTCGGCTTAGACTTCCCTTATCTACCCCGCGTAGGGCGGGTACGCTCCGGCGCGGCCGCGCGAAGTCAGTCGATGAATACGTCGACGAGCGTCAAAATAGTGCCGAGAAGGGCCACGACGGCGAACATCCTCCACGTAAGCTCGCCTTTTACAGCCTCCATCTTCTTTTCTAAAGCAAGAAATCGACCTTCCAGCTTCTGCTCCAGTAGTGCAAGGTCGTTTTTCGTCGCCATTTGATCGAAGATCCGAGACAGGGCGTCGGCCTGAGCGTCGTTCATGCCTGATTTCTCGAGATAGTCGCGGACGAGATCTCTGTCCATTTACGATGCTGCGAAGGTTCGGTTCGAGACGCTGTCATACCTATAGACACACCGAGCCTTCATTTCATAACGTCCGGCCCTACGCTTCCCGCCTCGTACGGATGCACCGGGATGTCCCGTTCGAGCAGCGGCGTATAGAGTTTCCACGAGTTGATCACCTCGTCGGAGTGCACGAAGAGCGTCTGATCGCCCTGGAGGATGTCCAGTAGCAGCGTCTCATACGCATCGGGCAGGTCGTCGCCCGCACCGTCTCGGTACCGGTAGCGAAGAGTCTGCGTGCCGAGCCGCAGCGGAGGACGCGGCTCCTTCACCTCGAAGCTGAGATCGAATCCCTCGTCGGGTTGCAGCCTGATGATGAGCACGTTCGGCTTCACGTCCGATTTCGAAGAGAAAGGCTGGAAAACAGATACCGGGGCCGGTCGGAATCGGATGACGATTTTGGTCCGCTGCTCGTGCAGCCGTTTGCCGGTTCGCAGGATGAACGGGACCCCCTTCCATCGCCAATTGGCGACCTCCAGCCGCAGCTGCACGAACGTTTCGGTGCTTGATTCGGCAGATACGCCCTCCTCGTCGCGGTAGGAAGGTGTGGATCGGCCGTCGACCCGGCCGGCATCGTACTGCCCGAAAACGACTGAGCCGGGATCGATGGGGGCAATGGATTCGAGCACTTTGACTTTCTCGCGCCGGATGGCCGCGGCATCGAACCGGGTGGGGGCGTCCATCGCGACGAGCGACACGAGCTGCGTGAGATGGTTCTGCACCATGTCCCGAAGGGCGCCGGAATCGTCGTAATAGCCCGCCCGAGTACCCACGCCAAGCTGTTCGTGTACCGCAATCTCGACCTGTTCAATTTCGCCGCGGTGCCAGACGCTCTCAAATAGCGCGTTGGCGAACCGAAAAACGAGGAGATTTTGTACGGTTTCCTTCCCGAGATAGTGATCGATGCGGAAAATCTGCGACTCGTCAAAATGGCCATGAACCAGGTCGTTGAGTGCAAGCGCCGAGGCCAGATCGTGGCCGAATGGCTTCTCGATGACGAGGCGTGTCCACCCCGGCGTGTCGTTGAGGCCGACAGCTCCGATCGATCGGATCGTACCGGGAAATGTGCGGGGCGGGAGGGCGAGATAGAAGACGCGGTTACCGGGTAGTTGATTGCTCCCCTCGATCGCATCCACCCGCTCGCGGAGTTCGTCGTACTGGTCGCTTGTCGGACCGAGGGATTGATAGTAGACGTTCTCGTAGCACCAGCGGGAGACGTCTTCATTGCCGAGGCCATGGTCGATCAGAGCCGATCGGATGGTTTCGCGGAAGTCCTCGTCGGACATTTCCGAACGAGCGACGCCGAGGATGTGGCAGGGATGCGGCCCGTCATGTCGCTGCATGAGTCGATACAGCGCCGGCACGAGTTTGCGGGACGTGAGGTCTCCGCTGGCTCCGAAGATGATGAAGAGATG
>CAZQAS010000065.1:10292-14842 GCA_964591285.1 uncultured Rhodothermales bacterium | reverse complement strand
AGGCAGACGAGTACTTCCGGTCGGATGACCTCGAGCTCCGTCTTCAGCCACGGAAGGCACGACTGAATCTCCTTGCCGTTCGGCTTCTGATGCAGCCGGCGCTTCTTCGAGGGCGTCCACTTGAAGTGCTTCACCACGTTCGTGACGTACGCCTCGTCCCGGTTGATGCCTGCCTCTGTCAGCGCCTCGTCGAGCAGGCGGCCGGCGGGTCCGACGAACGGTTTGCCCTCCTCATCCTCCTTGTCCCCCGGCATCTCGCCGATTAACATCAAGCGAGAGCGAACGAGGCCTTCGCCGAAGACGGCCTGCGTGGCGTCCTTATAGAGATCGCAGCCGCGGCAGTGGTGGACGGCTTGCTTCAGCGCGGTGAGATTCGTTCGCTCCGGAAGGTAATCCGCGGCGGTTCTCATGGTTCTGGCGACGTCTGCGAATCGTCCAAAACGGTAGGCTGACGGCTAGTGGCACCGGGCCACGTCGCAAGCAGTTTCTGCTGCGGTGTAACTCGGCGGAAACGATCGACCGTAGTCGGGCGCGCGACGCAGTTCAACTGGGGCAGCTGGCGACGTCTCAACTGGGGCAGCTGGCGACGTCCTCAAGGAGATCACTCGAAATGCTCGAGTCTCACGGGGGCCGTTCCACTGTGAATCATTTCGAGCCTTTCAGCGGCCGCGCGCGACAGATCAATGATCCGACCATGTGCGTACGGTCCGCGATCGTTGATGCGAACAACCACGGAGCGGCCGTTCGAGGTATTTATTACCCGGAGACGTGTGCCGAACGGGAGCGTGCGGTGGGCTGCGGTCATCGCTTGCGGATCGAAGATCTCGCCGTTCGCCGTCGGTCGTCCTTTGAAACGAAGGCCATAGAAGCTTGCCTGACCTTCGGTGCGGAAATCCGATCCCTCATCGGGAGTTCGCAAGGATGAAGACCGGCGAGCTGTCTCGTGGGTGCCGACGTCGGCTTGAGATGCTTGCGCTGGCTGCGAATCGAACATGTCGAGCGCTGCTGCGTCTCCGGCGTTCACCGTGGCAGCCGTACGTGGCCCCGGTTGGTCGCGTAGGGCGTACGTGGACGTGGCGTACATCCCCACCAGCAGGAGAGCGACTACGCATCCAACCGCACCTTTCGAAACGTACGTTTCTGACTCCTTGTGCGTTTTCAAGTTATCCGTCATCGGTAGCGCACAGCTGTTCGCGTGTGTACGATAAGGGTGCGCCAGGGACGGCGCAGAGCACAAGCATCGTGCCGCGATGTGATCTTCTCTGTACGCTAGGGCAGAGACTAGCGCCGCGGCGTGCCAGCAAATAGCTTATGGAATCAGCATCAGAGCGCGCCTTAAGGAAAAAATGCCCGCCAAGTTTCAGAACCAGCCACTGGAGGATGCCGTCGCCGTCGGATCGGTCGGTCCGTACAGTGCGCGGCTCTGGATGCGATCCAGGAGTCCGGGCCGGCACCGTGTCCGGTGGTGGCGGCAAGACGCGAAGCCGACCGACGGGAGTGAGCTCATCGTAGAAATCCCCGATGATCCACTTCCGGACTATACCTTCCGCTGCAGAATTCCGGACGGCGGCGCGCAGCTCCGGCCGTTGGCCCGGTACTGCTACCGGATCGAGTCCCTGCAAGATGATCGGCTGATCGGCGAAGGACGCTTCGAGACCGCACCGGCGTCCCCCGACGACACGCCCTCCAGCTTTTCCTTCGCTGTCATGAGCTGCAACCAGCCGTTCGATTCGACGGGACGAATCCGGCCCGACGCGCCCGACATGCTGCGTGCTACACGGGGCGCACTCGAGCAGCATGACTGCAAGTTCGTCGTCATGATGGGCGACCAGATGTACTCAGACATGCCGGTCGATCTGTCGCTCTTCGATTCGGACTATTTCGCGACTGTCGCACCGCCAGGGAGAGAGCGCATCCAGTACTGCACGGTGGACGAGGTTCGTCGGCTGTTTCAGGAGCGGTATCGGCACTTCGGGAGTCTTCCCGAACTGCGGGAGATCGTCTCGAACTATCCGTGTTACACGATCATCGATGACCACGACATCGTCGACAACTGGGGATCGGATCCAGCGCACCAGGGTGAGGAGTGGCGCAGCCTTGGCGAGGGGGCGCGTTGGGCATACTTCGATTATCAGGCGGCTCATCTCGAAGGGCCGACGGACGATCTGCCGCAATCCTTCCACTATGAAATTTCGTACGGCCATACGTCGTTGTTCGTGATGGATCTCCGCTCCGAACGATGGGTCACGAGCGACGAAGGAGAATTGTATTCTGCCCGGCAGGCCGAGGAACTAAAGGCATTTTTGAAGCGCAGTCGTGGACAGCGCGCAATCTTTCTCGTGCTAAGCGTGCCGCCCGTCCACCTACCGCGGTATTTGGCTGCGGGCGCGGCGCGCCTGAGTCAGAGCGGAGAGGACTTTTCGGATCGATGGTCCTCTCTCGCGCACGTCGACGACCGGGATCGATTCCTCAAGCAGATCCGTGAGCACCAGCGCAATCATCCCGACCAGCGGCTGAGTTTTCTGGCGGGCGACATTCACGTCGGATGTGCACACGAATTGGATTGGGACAGCGCGGCAAATCCCGTCTACCAATTCGTCTCGAGTGGGCTGACGAATTTGGAGACAAAGGTCCTCCGCATCGGGGCGCGGCTCCTCATGCGTCTGAATCGGCAGGTAGACACGCTCGATGGCGACCTTTCCGCCGCCGTGCGCCCGGTCCG
Source organism: uncultured Rhodothermales bacterium (assembly GCA_964591285.1). Lineage (GTDB taxonomy): Bacteria > Bacteroidota > Rhodothermia > Rhodothermales > VXPQ01 > CAZQAS01. The sequence continues at coordinate 12,120 of CAZQAS010000065.1, read as the reverse complement.
TGGTCTAAAGGGTCGAAACCGGAATCCCTATGCGGCGCTAAACATCGGGATCGTTCAAGTGAATACGGAAACTCCGGATCGACCGGCGACGATTGAGTACTTCCTCTATGGCCACGACGGGAGTGAACCCGTCTGCGTGTTTCAATCGCCGAAGTTGTAGCCGCATGCCGGGCGACGAAGCACGTTACTTCACAAGCGTCATGCCACCGGTAGCAACAGCGTCGCCGGCGCGGACGCGGTAAAAGTAGAGTCCCGACGGTACGGCTCGACCGGTCTTGTCGGTGGCGTCCCAAACGTACCGCTGCGTCGACGTGCCGCCTTGCAACACCTCGGAGGAGACCCTTCTTCCAAGCGCGTCGTAAATCGAGACCTCGACCTCGCCGGCACTGGAGATAGCATCGAGGTCGATAGACAGCGTCGCTGCGGCATTAAACGGGTTCGGAAAGACCGTTGCGGCTATGTCCGAACTCGGAATGCTCTCCGTGCTTTTTCCGGAAGGAGACTCGGTCCAGGTATCTTCATATTCGACACCACCGGCAAGCTGCCACTTTATTCGCCCATAGGTTGCGCTCACCGTTTCGAGGGCAACGGTACCGAGCACCGGGGTCTCCGGCATCGTGACCGCGCCGAGTTCATCCGGGTTGGCTAGGAACGTGTTGATTCGCGCGAGCCGGACGTCTTCAATCGTGATCGTGTAGTACAACTCCGATGCACCTTCGCGCGTTGTTCTCCAGAATTCAAACCGAAGCTGCTCGATCGGTTGTCCTGTCAAGTTAGCCTGCATGAGAAGTGGCGTGGCCTTGTCGAGAGCTTTTGTGACCCTGATCGGAGTGTGCACAGGAGATCCCGTTATCCTTCCGGTTTCAAGATCGATAGGCACCGACGTTTCGTGCAGGTAGCCAAGAATCTCAGAGGCGCCTTCCGCACCTTTTAGATCCGCGTCGCCCTCAATTCCATCCGAGTAGAAGACGAAGGCGTGTTGGGCCGCGACCGGAGCCGAGGCGAACGCGAAGGCGGCTGTGAGCAGCGAAAGTAAGACGGTATGCAGCTTCATGGAGGCTTGTCGCGAGTAAGTCATTGGTTACGGGGATCGGTAGGACGGCATCCGACTGACGCGCCCCGCAAACGGATGGGAGCCGCACGAATGCTCTACATGTATGAATTCGGCAGGTCGTTGCAAACGGGATATCGTCCCTGAGGCGTAGATGTTAAGTTTCGATTAATGCAGAGGGTCGTGTCGATTTCGCCGCCCCGTCCGCGACTACTTGGTGAATGAAGGCGCGAAAGGTGGCAAGGACCGCGCGCTTTCGACGTCAACTCGACCGAACAAAAGAAAAGAGGTGTGACATGCGATTCATGATGCTGGTCAAAGCGAGCGAAGAGTCAGAAGCAGGCGTGATGCCGAGTGAGGAAGAGCTTGCTGAGATGGGTGAGTACAACGAGAGGCTTGTCAAGGCAGGCGTGCTCCGCGCCGGTGAAGGGCTCCATCCGAGCTCCAAAGGATTTCGCGTCGACTACTCGAGTGAGGAACCTACGGTGATCGACGGTCCCTTTACCGAGTCTAAGGAGCTGGTTGCCGGCTTCTGGATCATCGAGGTAGACTCGAAGGAGGAGGCGGTGCGGTGGGCCAAGCAGGTGCCGTTCAAGGAGGGGGAGCTGGAAGTCCGTCCGATTTTCGAGGCCGACGATTTCGGCGAGGAGTTCACTCCTGAGCTTCGTGAACGGGAGGACCGCCTACGCGAGGAAATTGCGCGGCAGGCCTAGCACATGAGGCCTGGATGTTAATGGCGCAAATCCCCCGGGTGGATGTCCGGTTTGCCATACGCAA
>CAZQAS010000065.1:4991-10192 GCA_964591285.1 uncultured Rhodothermales bacterium | reverse complement strand
GCAACACGTCCCTCGTGATGATCTCAAGAGCGCCATTAGAGAAGCTTGAAGCGTATAAGGCGCGAATGGGCTGGAACATACCGTGGTACTCCTCCCACGGTACCGATTTCAATTTCGACTTCCAGGTCACAATCGACCGATCACGAGGAGCGCTGGAGTACAATTACCGCGACGTAAGCGACCGAGCTGCGGAAGGATCCATGGAAGGGCATGGATTAAGCGTGTTCGTGCGAGACGCAAGTCGCATCTTTCACACCTACTCGACGTACGCTCGCGGCGCGGAAATCACACTCGGCACGTACAACCTGCTCGACATGACCCCTTTGGGGCGGCAGGAGGACTGGGAGGAGCCTGCCGGCCGCAGTGACGGCCCCATGATGCACTGGATCAGGCGGCACGACCGGTACGACGCGGCCTGAAATGTCAACCTCGACTGAATGAGCGATCAATCCGGACCGGCACCGGCGGCGGCTGAGCCGCTAGTGGCGCCGCCATCCAAACCGAGAACCTACGATCGCTCCATTGTCGAGGGACCGCTTCTGCCGGCTGTCTGGAAGATCGCATGGCCGACGATGCTGCAAAACGTCATCGGTGGCCTGCAAGGTCTCGTGGATCACGTGCTCGTCGGACACTACGTAGGGTTCGCCGGCAATGCGGCCATCGGCGTAAGCTGGCAGGTTTTCCTGGTCGTGATCGTCTTCATCTCGTCCCTGTTCACGGGAATGAGTGTGCTCGTGGCGCGATTCGTGGGACGGGACGACGCCGAAATGACCGACCGCACGGTCTTTCAGGCATTCCTAGTGACGATTGGCATCTCGCTCGGCATCCTTGCGCCGCTCGGGTATGTGCTTGCACCGTCATTGCTCGATCTGGTAAATGCTGCGCCGTCTGTACAGGCCGAGGCGCTGCCGTACCTGCGGACGATGTTTCTCTTCGGCAGCGGCATGATGGTCTTCTTCATGCTGGGCGGCGCGCTGCGATCCGCGGGAGATGCCCGAACGCCGTTGCGGCTGGGCATCGTGCTGACCGTGCTGAATCTGGGGCTAAACGTCGTCCTGATTCCAGGGCTCGGTCCGGTCCCCGCATTCGGAACCACCGGAGCGGCTATCGGGACCGTGACCGCCGGTGGAATCGTGGCGCTTTACGCGTTGTGGAAGCTGTGGCATGGAGGATGGATTGTCGGCTTTCCTCGTCCTCTACAGTGGAGTCCGGATTGGGGGATCATCCGCGCGATCTTCCGCTTTGGCCTCCCGACCGGGATTCAGGGTATCGCGATGAACGTCGGCGGGGTGTTCCTGCTGGCATTTGTCGGCTCATTGGCACAGAGCGCCGCCGCGCAGGCCGCCTACGCCGTTTCCTATACGCAGCTCTTCTCCTTCATCACGTGGACGTCGGTGGGGCTCATGGGCGCGGCCGCTACCGTAGCGGGACAGAACCTCGGCGCTCAGCAACCGGACCGTTCCGCCTCGGCCGTCCACCTTTCCGCCCGAATTGGTCTCGTGTCGGCGGCCGGAGTGGGACTGGTGTTCTTCTTCTTTCCGGAGCAGCTTCTCGCTGCTTTCGGGATGGAGGAAGAGACGGTCGTTGAAATCGGTGTCCAGCTGCTGCAGGTTCTGAGTCTTTCGGGCCTGTTTGTTGCGGTCGCTTTGACCTACACCGGAGGACTACAGGGAACCGGGGATACGCAGAGTCCACTCTACATCTCGATCATCTCACAGCTCGTCGTCCCGCTGGGGATCTGCTTCGTCATTCAACAGGCGTACACCCTAGATCCAATCGACATCTGGATTGCGATCCTCTGCGGGCACATTACGCGCTGCGTGCTAAGCGTGCTGCGGTTCAACCAGGGCCAATGGCGTTCGATACGTGTCGATGTCAGCGCGAGTTCGTAGGCTCCTGCGGGATCAGTGAGGGCGCAATGTCCCCGACCGGGATGGCGCCGGGAGAATAGCGGGTTAGCCCGAGTTTTGCACGACGCCGTCACCCTTCGGAATTTCACTGCGAAGTTGATCGAGAAATTCCCTCAAGAATGCGGTCCGAGAGTGCGCTTCATGCCGACCGGTCTCGGTCTGCATCGTCTCCTGGAGCCGGAGCAGCTTCGTGAAGAAGTGATCGATGACGTACTTCGAGTCATCCGGCTCGCGCGTCCGCGGCAGGGGCTCGTCGGGATGGTAGAGCGCGGTGTGAAGGCTGCCGCCGAGCATCAGGCAGCGCGCGATGCCGACGGCGCCCAAGGCGTCGAGGCGATCGGCATCCTGTACGACGCGGGCTTCCAGCGATGCAGGAGGAATGCCGGCCGAAAAGCTGTGCGCCTCGATGGCGTGACCGATGGCAGGGAGAACCTCGCCGGGATAGTCGATACTTGTGAGATAGGCCGTCGCTGCATCCGCGGCTTCGCGCGAGGCCATTGAGCGCCGCGGCGAATCCTTCGGTACCGCCACACAGTCGTGCAGCCATGCGGCGGGAATCACGATCTCGAGCCGTGCGCCTTCGACGTGTGCAATCCGCCGCGCGTTTGCCACGACCCGCTTCACGTGCGCCAGATCATGAACCGGGTCCGCTGATTCGATGCGGTCTCTCAGGAAGGTCTCGAAGCGTGCCTCCCACTCAGCGAATTGAAGTGACATCAGTGGACGTGTTCTCGGGTAGCTGTTCCTTGCCAACGTCTAATCGGGCAGACGGCGGGACTCATTATACCAAAAAAAGCGGCCGCCTGATCTCTACGTGATGGAGACCAAACGGCCGCTGTGGGTGACGCCGCACTTGAATGATGCCTATTTACGAGATCAGATCAAGCTTCACGTCGGCCGTACCGCTCTGGACCATTCCGATCCGCTCGGCCGCACCGTGCGAGAGATCAATCACGCGATTGTGCGCGTAGGGTCCACGGTCGTTCACGCGAACGACCACTGAGCGGCCGTTGCGCGTGTTCGTTACGCGAACCTTCGATCCAAAGGGCAAGGTCCGGTGCGCCGCGGTCATCTGCGACGGATCGAACCGTTCGCCGTTTGCCGTGGGACGGCCGGCGAATCCGGCACCGTAGAAGCTGGCCTCGCCGGTGCCCAGCGTCTTGACCGATTCGGCGGCCTCGCGTGCCTCATCGGTCATACGGTTCTCGACGACCGTTGCAGCGGAGTCGGCGGCCCGCTGCCGGGTCATCGTCGACGAATCGACGGCGGAGCTGTCTACCGTCTCGGACGTCGTCCTCTCAAAGACAACTGCGGCCGCTGCACGGCTGGAATCGTTCTTGAGAGAAAGAAATCCGACTATCGTGAGCAGCACCGCCAGGGCGACGGCGGCGGTCAAGCGCGCTCCATGCCTTTTCGATGTCTGTATCCTCTTCATATCAAGCCTCCGTGATGGTTACGTCGAAAGAGGATACAGTTACAACGACCGTGCCAGTCGGGGCCTGGACAGGCCGTTCGTGTGGACGAAAGGGACCCCTGCCAGCGGCCCAAAAACGCGGACACTGTTACGTTGATATGAAGCGGTTGGAATCGGTACGATTCTGACCATCGGGCTGTAGAGGATCGCGGACACCGGTCTGAACGCTCCTCTGGAGCTCCGGCGAACGATGCAAGCCCATGCGGCGTCTCCCGAGCTCATTCTCGAGCTTTCGAAGGTCTTCTTCCAGGCTTACGACGAGGCGCTTTGCAGTACCGAGATGGATCCCCTGAAAGGTGGTCTGGTCGTGCAGTGCTTCGATGGCGCGCCGATGATGGGCGATAGCGCGCCGGATTTCCAGGACGCTGAAATGCCGAGCGGGATGATCGTAACGTTCGCGCATGCTGTACGGGATTGATTTTACAGAACTTAGCATAAGCATCCCAAAAATAGGTGGATCCGGCGGTGCGCAATTCAGCCATTGGCGCAACCGCCGGCGGTGATCCGGCTCGGATGGGATGTGCTTGGAGTCTCGAACGGGTCGTGTTGCTATTGAATATCCTATGTAGTATCGATCCGTCGGGCCAAAACTTGAGAGGCATAATTCGTTCATGCACACGTGGTACCTGATATCGGTATGGCTGCACCTTCTCGGTGCCGTCGTGTGGATCGGTGGGATGGTTTTTCTGGGTGTGGTGTTGGTCCCGGTTCTCCGGGAGCGCCGTTTTGAGCCCGTCCGAACGGCGATGCTTTACCGCACGGGCTTGCGGTTCCGGTGGCTGGGGTGGATCGTGCTGGTTCTGCTGGTGCTGACCGGCATCACCAACCTCGGCTTTCGCGGTTACGTCTGGGCAGATGCCGTGAACGGATCGCTGTGGGCGGGTCCCTGGGGACGCGTTCTGGCGTGGAAAATCGGTCTTGTGGTTGTCGTTCTCATCGGCAGCGCGCTCCATGATTTCTATCTCGGCCCACGCGCCGCGCGGCTGCTTGAGGCGGAGGAGCCCGGGGCGGAGTCGCTCCGGCGGGTAGCCAGTTATGCGGGACGCGTGATGCTGCTGCTTTCGTTGATCATTCTGGCGCTTGCCGTGATGCTCGTGCGCGGCTGGTAGAGAGCCTCGGAGGGCGGGATCGAGGTGAGCACGCCGGCGAAGTCGTGCGTGCCGGCCATCCACTTGTGGGAAGAATTGCGTGTAGATAGTCGGAGATCGCCTTGATATCCTCGCTGCCCGTATGGTTCTTAAACTGTACCGTCTGAAATTCAACGGTCGTTCTACACGGCGCTGCAGACGGCGGCGTCCGGCGTAGTAGGAGACGCCTCCGCGGCGTGATGTAAGAGCCTTTTTGAGCCATGGACGCGCAGAATCCGACGCCGACTTCCCGTTTACGCATCCACCTGCTCGGGCAATTTCTGGTTTACGTGGCCGGACGTGCCCTGCCTGAGTCTGCAATCAAAGGACGGAAGGCGCGATCGCTCCTGAAGCTCATCGCACTGCAGAGGCACGGTCAGCTCGTGCGCGACCAGGCCATGCACGCCTTCTGGCCGGATCTCGACGAAAACGCGGCCGCATCGCAGCTTTACAAGGCGCTGCATCACATCCGTAAGGCGTTCGCGAGCCGGTCGCCGGAGGCCTCCGATTGGATAGACATGACCGACGACCTCATCCGGCTCGTGCCGCCCGGCGGCGTGACGACGGACCTGCGGCAGTTCGAGAAGAATGCCCGCGAAGGGTTGCGCAAAGGAGGATTGACCGATCTCCAGGCGGCCGTATCCATCTACGCCGGGGATCTGCTTCCGATGGATTTCTACGCGGAGTGGG
>CAZQAS010000065.1:0-4891 GCA_964591285.1 uncultured Rhodothermales bacterium | reverse complement strand
GCCGTATCCATCTACGCCGGGGATCTGCTTCCGATGGATTTCTACGCGGAGTGGGCCGAGCTTCCACGCGAGCACTACCGGCAGCTTTATCTCGATACGCTGGTGAGTCTCGCCGAGCTATACGAGCAGCGCGGCGACCTCTCGGAGGCGGCCGAAATGCTTCGACTGGCGCTCGAGAAGGACTCCGCCCTCGAAACTGCCCATCGCGGGCTGATGCGGATCTTTGCAAAGCGAGGGCAGGCAACGCGCGCCTTCCGGCAATACGATCTATGCCGGGAGGTGCTGGGCCGCGAGCTGGGGGTCGAGCCGTCTCCGGAAACCGTCGCGGCACTGGAAGACGTGCGGGAGCGGCGGCAGTCGTCGCGGCCGGAGGCGTCGGCCTTGCGGATGGCCGTTCCCGCGCCGATGGCACCGATCGTCAATCGCGTCGCCGAGTGCGCTGCCGTCGAGCGTCTGCTCGATCGACTCGGTACGGGCGAAGGAGGTGGGTTGCTGATCCGCGGAGGAGTGGGGCTGGGCAAGACGCGCCTCGTCCAGGAACTGGCCATCCGAGCTCGGCAGCGCGGTATTCGCGTCTTCGGCGGGAGGGCTCAAGAGGGTGAGGGACAGTCCGCTTACGGACCCTTCGTTGAGATTTTCGATGCGGTGCTCCACCAACAGTCGACTATGGAGGATCATCTCCCGCTGGAACTCGGACGCCTCGTGCCCAGCTACTCCGGCGACGGTTCGGCGCTTCCGCACGCCGATGAGCTCGCCGCCCAGGGTTATCTGTTCGCGCAGGTGCAGCGCTTCTTTGCTCGACTTGCCGACGACGGGCCGCTGGTCCTCATCGTGGATGATCTGCACGCCACCGATGAAGGAAGCCGTGGCCTGTTCCAGTACCTGCTCCGTCACGGCCGGGATCTTCCGATCCTCCTTGCCACAGCGGCGCGCGCGACCGACCGCGGGCCTCAAGATCTGTCAGACGCCGTGGAGCGAGACGACAAGATTACCATCATAGATCTCGAGCCGCTAACGGCCGAAGATCACGTCAACCTTCTTCAGCAGAACGTACCGCATTCAGAGTTCGACCCGAAGCACGCTGAGGAGATCTACCGCGTCTCGGAGGGCAATCCGCTGTTCGCGCTCGAGCTCCAACGCTTTAGCGCGTCGGAATCGATGGACGTCGATGCAGAACGTGATCGGAAGGCAACCCGCACATCGTCGGCGGCCATCCCGCCGTCGCTCTCCCGGATCGTTGAACGGCATCTCGACGGATTGTCTCCGGCCGCACATCATCTTCTGTACATTGCCGCGGTAATCGGCCGGCAGGTGCCGTACGAACTGATGTCGGCAGTCTGGAGCGGTGCGGCGTTCGTGGATGAAAATTCGTTATTCGAGCCGCTGGAAGAGGCCACACGTGCTCATTTGCTGGAGGAGCGAGGATTAGATTATTCCTTCCACCACACGCTAGTGCGGGAGACGATCTACCAGTCGATCTCCGAGGCGAGGCGTCGCGCACTCCATGCGCTGGTTGCCCGAAATCTGATGGAGCGGTCATCCGATGACGAGCCCGTCGAACAGATCGCTCATCATCTCGTGCGGGCCGGCGAGAGGCGACAGGGCGTTCATTACTTGATCCGTGCCGGTGAGCGAGCGAGGGAGGCGTATGCCCATGAGGATGCACTGGCGCGGTTTACCGAGGCTCTTGAGATACTGACCGATCTCAACGACAGTGCGGCGCGGCGCTTGAAGCGCGATATATTCGAGCGGGTGGGTGACGTCTACCGGGCGAGCGGAAAGCTCGAGCAGAGTTATGAGGCCTACGAACGTGCGGTCAAGCTCGCCGAAGAGCTGCCGCTCAGCGGTTCCGACCTCGTAGAGCTGCACCGCAAGATCGCCCTGGTGGCGATTTTTCGAACGGAGGTTGAGCGCTCCGCGCGCCATTTGGAGCTGGCGTTCGATCTGGTGGGCGAGGACGCACGTGCACGCGCTCGGCTCCTCATCATCAAGGCACTTCAAAGCTGGCATCTCAACCGCCTGGAAGAGGCGGTGGAACTGGCCCACGAGGCACTCGCGCTTGCGGACGGCGAGGGTGCGGCGGCGGAGGCGTCGCAAGCGTGCGAAATCCTCGCGATGACCTACCTTCCGCTCGGGCAGTGGGAGGAGGGGCTCGCGTATGAAATGAAGCGGCAGGTGTACGGATGGTCCCCGGATATTGTTGTTGCAACCGACGCGCACCTTTGCCTTTGGGAGTACCACGTCGGCGGCGATCAGCCCTTCGAACAGGCGCGCCGCTTCATGCAGAACGTGGCACGGCAGGCCACCGAACTCGGCGATCTCCGGTGCGTCGCCGTCTGCCATTACGCGCTCGGGACGATGCATCTCTGGCGCGGTGAGAGCCGCGAGGCGGTGGAGGAGCTGGATGCGAGTCTGGATCTCCACGAAAACGTGGGCTCGCCCGCCGGGATGGCTTACTCGCTCGCCCGCAAGGGCGTGCTCCACACGATGCGTGGCGCGCACGATCTCGGATGGCAGGCCGTGCAGGAGGGACTGGTACGCGCCGAGCAGGCGGCGGTCCGTGATCACTGCCTCCAGCGGCTCTACGGCGTGGGAATATGGAACCGCATCGAGGCCGGCGACCTCGAGGAGGCACGCAAGCTCGTCGATCAAAGTACGAAGCTGTTGGATGAGTCGGGCGCCTGCGCCGCCTGTGCGCTCGAGCTCTACCCGTGGCTCGCATACTTTTATCTGCAGACCGGAGAGATAGAGGCGGCGCGAGCCTGTGGGCGCGAAGTGGCCGATCTAGCAGACAAGACGGGGAATCCGATTGGAAAGGCGGTGGCGGCGATGATTGAATCGAGCCTGTTCGCCGCCTCTCTTGACGAAGACGCGGCGCATCGCCGGCGCGAGGAGGCCTTCGAGCTGGCCGAGGGCGCCGTTACGGAGGCCACCCATTCGCCGGTGGTCCATTACCTCGATCGAATGGCCGATCAGCAGGACCGCCTTCGACAGGTCTCCCTCCAGCGCTGATCGGCGCCACCGTCGAAGTTACAATTCTAGTCTGCCGGCGGAAGACGAACGGAAGACGGGGAGAAGAACGGGCCGATATACTTCGAGCGAATCGTCGAACCAACGAACATTCGCTAGAAGATCGCCATGACAACTCCTGTCTCAGCACCCGCACTGGACGAAGCTTCGATCCTGGAGGCCGTCCAGCAGATGTATGATGACGTCGCGCTCTGTCCGACGAAGGAATTTCATTTTCCGACCGGACGCAGCGCCTGTCTCTACGTCGGCTACCCCGAAGAGGAGCTCGATGCCGTTCCTCCCACAGCAATAGAGTCATTCGCCGGCGTCGGCTACCCCTTTTTGGCCGATCAAATCAAGCCGGGGGATACCGTCGTCGACATCGGCTCGGGATCGGGCGTCGACGTGCTGATCGCCGGGCTGAAGGCGGGTCCATCGGGCCGCGTCATCGGCATCGACATGACCCCGGCGATGATCGAAAAGGCGGAGGCGAACATCCGCAAATCGGGCATGAAGCACGTCGAGATCGTAGAGGGTCGCGCCGACGAGATTCCGCTTGAAGACGACTCGGCGGATGTCGTCACGAGCAACGGCGTGCTCAACCTCGTTCCCGATAAGGAGCGGGCCTTCCGTGAGATCCGGCGCATTCTGCGGCCGGGTGGCACGATTCAGATCTCCGACATCGTGTTGGCGAAGCCCGTCTCGGGCGACTCGAAGGCGAATCCGCAGCTGTGGGCCGAATGCATCGTCGGCGCCGAACCGGAAGGCGACTATCTAGAACTCGCCCGAGCGGCTGGATTCGAGAACGTCGTCGCCATCGATCGGCTCGATTACTTCGCTCGGAGCTCGAACGAGAGCACGCGCAAGGCGGCGAAGGGACTCGGAGCGCACACCATCGTGCTCACGGGCCGGAAGCCTTGATTGTGCCCAGCGGGTGCACGGCGTGATCGTGTCCACCGGGCGCCCGCAATAGTCCAGACAACCACTCGACACGATCGTACCCACGAGATTCATTGAATTGATTGAGGAGGTTTATCGCTATGAGAAGGGATCACCAACAATCCATCCAACAATTCATTCTCGCCTGCATTACGGCGCTTGCAATGGTTTCGGCCGCACCGACGGCGGCACAGGCGCAAGAAGTGACTGCTCAGCCTACCGTAGTCAACGGACTGGATACATCGCAGTTGGGCGGTCTGATCGAGGCGCTGAAACAAAACGAAGACGCCGGAAAAGTCACGTTCTTCTCGCACAGTAGGTGGCAGGACGGCATGCGTGCCTTCACCACTTTCAGCGGCTACGAGATCGACGGGGAGATGCACCATCAGAGGACGCGGCAGTTTACGCTGCTCGGTGATGAGGGCGTGGAGCTGAGCGGCACGGACACGGCTCCCGGCGCCGTCGAGGAGCTCATGTATGCGCTCGGTACGTGCATCATCGCTGCCGGGAATGCGAATGCGGCCCTGCGCGGAATCGAGCTGACGCAGTTCGAGGTCGAACTCGAGAGTGACCTCGATCTGCACGGCCTCTTCGCGCTTGATCCCGAGGTGCGTCCGGGCATCCTGGACCTGCGTGCGAACATTACGATCGCCGGCGATGCGGACGACGATGCGCTCCGCGAGGTCGCGATGCTCGGCTATCAGTATTCGCCGGTCTCCGAGTCGATCCGAAACGGCGTGAACGTGCGGCCGGACGTGACGATCGCGCGCTGATCATCAGCAGGCCGGGCCGGCGCTTCGGCGCCTGGCCCGGATCTGCGCACCAACGACCACCATCGAACTCATTTTCCCAAGACCGGAATGTTAACTATGAAAACGACCATCATCCTCATGCTAGCAGCGGCTTCCTGTGCAATCATGCTCGGATGCCGATCGGATCTTGA
>CAZQAS010000064.1:16783-17952 GCA_964591285.1 uncultured Rhodothermales bacterium | reverse complement strand
AAGTGGAAACCTGATCCCAGTTTTTACCCGTCGCCCACGATGGCGATGGAGGCTCCCGACGAAAAGCTCGCCTACGTGGCGCTGCTGAATCCGAACGGCGAAGGGGCGCGCGACGGCATCGGTGTCGTCGACGTCGATCCCACGTCCGCCACCTACGGCCGGCAGGTCGGGCGCGTCGAATTCCCGAACTCCGACAACGAGCTGCACCATTTCGGATGGAATGCATGCAGCTCGCACCTCTGCGGCTACGCTGCGCATCCACATGCGGAGCGGCGCTACCTGGTCGTGCCGGGCACGCACTCGACGCGGATCCACATTCTCGATACCAAGCCGGATCCGCGGAACCCGAAGCTCGTGAAGGTCATCGAGCCGGAAACCGTCATGGAGAAGACCGGCTACACGGCGCCGCACACCGTGCACTGCGGGCCCGACGGCATCTACATGAACGCCCTCGGCGCGACCGACGGCAACGGCCCGGGCGGCATCTTCATGCTCGATCACGAGACCTTCGAGGTGAAGGGCAAGTGGGAGCGCGACCGCGGCGAGCAGTATCTCGCCTACGATTTCTGGTGGCATCTCGGCTACGACACGATGATCACCAGCGAGTGGGGCACGCCGAACATGGTCACGCAGGGCGTGAATCCCGAGCTGCTGCTCAACGGCAAGTACGGTAACTCGCTGCACGTGTGGGACTTGAAGAGCCGCAAACACCTGAAGAAGATCAGTCTGGGCGAGAAGCAGCAGATGGTGCTGGAGCTTCGCCCGGCCCACGACCCGCAAAAGGCCTACGGCTTCGTCGGCGTCGTGATGTCGCTCGAGGATCTGTCCTCCTCGATTTTCATGTGGTACCGTGAGGGGCACAACGGCCGCGCTGAGTGGAAGGTGAAGAAGGTCATCGAAATCCCGGCCGAGCCTGCGGATCCGGCCGACCTCCCGCCGCTGCTCCAGGGCTTCAAGGCCGTGCCCCCGCTGGTGACGGACATCAATCTGTCGGTCGATGACCGCTACCTCTACGTCTCCTGTTGGGGAACCGGCGAGCTCCGGCGCTACGACGTGAGCGATCCGTTCAATCCGGTCTTCGCCGGCTCGGTGCACGTCGGCGGCATCGTTCGCCGCACGCCGCATCCGGGCACGCCGGACACGCCGCGCAACGGCGGACCGCAGATGGT
>CAZQAS010000064.1:10276-16683 GCA_964591285.1 uncultured Rhodothermales bacterium | reverse complement strand
GCCGTATGGCGGGCGCTGCTGCCTCTGGCCCTCGGCCATGCGCTGGCGGTGGCGGCCGCCGTGCTCATCATGCTCCTCCTGGGAGCCACGATCCCGATGGACGTACTCAAATGGGCGGTCGCCGGGATGCTGTTCGCGTTCGGCGTCTACCGGCTCGTCAGGCACCGGCATCCGCGATACGGCGGGATGCAGATGAGCGGGAAGGATCTCACCATCTGGTCCTTTCTGATGGCCACGGCCCATGGAGCCGGCCTGATGGTGCTGCCGTTCGTGTTCGGGCCGGTCGAACGGTCGGCGTCGGCGGCGGTGCGCGCCGGGACGGCTCACGGCGGACACGCCGCGCATGGCGCGGAAACGACGGCCGAGTCCGGTGCCCAGGCCATGCACGCGCTCGCGTCGCACGGCGCCGGCGCGGAAACGTCGCACGCGGCTGGATCGCACGCGACGCACGCGGTGGGATTGCTTACGGAGCTCCCGGCCGAGCCGCTCATCGGACTGCTCGTGACGCTGGTCCACACGCTTGGCTACGTGCTGATTATGGGCGCGGCCGCCGTCATCGTGTATGAGAAGCTGGGACTGCGCCTGCTGCGCACGGCCTGGGTGAACCTGGATCTGATCTGGGCGGTCGTATTGATCGGGACGGCGATTCTGACGCCGCTGGTGTGACGCCGCTTGTATTCCGCTGGTGCGACGCGCGCCTGGAAGCACTTCATAGGTCGATGGGCGACATCCGGCCGAACGCTCCCGGCGGCGCACGCCCTACGTCGTGCTCTTCGATCCGATCAGGGTCCGGTATTGTTCGGCCTCCTGGTGGCGATCCCACGCGGTATAGAGCTCCACGATGGCCGTGTAGGCTTGCTGGACCAGCGTGTGATGGTCCGGAAGCTGCCGTTTCAGTATGCGGAGCGTACGGAGCCGGAGCTCTTCCGATCGGGCGTACTCTCGTTTGAGATAGTGGACGTGCGCCAGGCGGTCCAGCACGCTCGCGACGGCGAGATCCTCCGCGCCGCCAACCTCCTTACGGATGGAAACGGCTTCGCGAAGATGGGTCTGCGCCTCGTCGAGCTTGCCTCGATCGATCAGGACTTCGGCAAGATACGCGAGCGACCACGCCACGGAACGATGGCGCGGGCCGAAGATCTGCTTGAAATGCGCGAGGGCGTTGCGGTTCAGCTCTTCCGCCTCCGCGAGGTGCCCTCGCCGCTGAAGGTGCGTCGCGAGGTGCGTGCGGGCCTCCGGCACGGTGGGATGACCGTCCCCGAACACGTTCACCCTCAGCTCGAGCGATTCTCGATACAGCGCCTCCGCCTCGTCGAAGCGTCCCTGCTCGTCGAGAAGATTGGCCAAATTACTCAGCCCGTGGGCACGGCCAAGGTGTTCCTTACCGAAGCGATGCTCGAGCAGCGTCAGCCCATCACGGTAGAGCTGCTCCGTTTCCTGACGCGCGTCGGCGTACCGGGAGAGATGATCGGCGAGCATGAAATAGCTCTTCGCCAGCTGCGGCACGTCGGCTTCGAGCGATTGCCGGCGCAGTGAGACGACGCGACGAAGGTACTCCTCGGCTTCCTCATCCAGGCCTTTCTTCGAGAGCATCACGCCGACGAGGGCCATCGACGAGGTGACTTCCGGATGCTCGGGGCCGAGCGTTCTCATTCGGACGTCCAGCGCCCGCCGGAAGTAGGCGATGGAGCTGTCCAACACCGGATGCGGCAGGTAGCCGAGGTTCGTATACGTGGGGCCAATGGCCGGATCGTCCTCGCCGAGCCTGTTGCGCTGGATGGCAAGCGCCTGGCGATAGAGTTTCTCGGCCTCCGCGTAGCGGCCGCGCCGGTAGTGGACCCACCCCAGATGGTTCATCGCCTCGGCGACGGCCGGATGCTCCTCGCCCAGCTCCCGCCGCCGGATGGCCAGCGCTCGCTCGAGGACTGGCTGGGCGTCGGCGTACCGGCCGAGATGTTCGTACACGCGGCCGATGGCATCGAGAAATCGGGACTGAACGAGGGGATCGTTCTCGAGCGCATTCGCCTGGTCGATGCCGCGGGCCATGAGCGCATCGGCCCAGCGCGCATCTTCCGGCCGCTGCCAGGGATCGCTCGATTCAAACAGCCCGATCAATAGCTCGGAGACCGCGCGTGCCTGTGTCTCGGCGCGCGTAGCGGCGCGTCGCTCCTGCCGGGCGACATCCGCCATTCTGAGCGCCGTCCCCAGTCCGGCAATCAGCGATATAACAATAAAGGCGGCCGCCGCGACCGGCACGCGATGGCGAGCCACGAACTTTCGCACGCGATAGGCCACCGTGCTCGGACGCGCGTCCACAGGCCGGCCGGCGAGGAAGCGCTCGATGTCTTCCGCGAGCTGTTCCGCCGAGGCGAAGCGGCGTCGGGGCTCCTTTCGAAGCGCCTTCAGGACGATGTTGTCCAGATCTCCGCGGAGGAGACGCCCCAGCTTTTCCGGCGTCACCGCGCGGGCGGCACTGATTTCCTGGACCTTCGGCGCCCCAGGGCCATGGCGTACGGTCAAGCTCGAGCTCGGGCGTACGGCATCCTGATGACAGACCACTTTTGCGATTTCGTCGAACGATGGCCCGTCGAACGTATACGGCATGCGCCCGGTCAGCAGCTCGAAGAGCACGACCCCAAGGGAGTAAACGTCGCTCGCCGTCGTAAGCGAGAGCCCGCGTACCTGCTCGGGAGAGGCGTATTCCGGCGTAAGCATCCGCATATCGGACCGCGTTTCGGGCATTGCGACGCTGCTGAGACTTGGATTCAGCAGCCGGGCGACCCCGAAATCGAGCAGCTTGATCGTTCCGTCTTCGGTGACGAGGATGTTGGATGGCTTCAGGTCGCGATGCAGGACCAGGTTCTGGTGCGCGTAGTGGACGGTGTGACAGACGGTTTCGAACAGGCGCAGGCGCGCCTCGATACCAAGCCCATGCGTGTCGCAATACGCGATCAGCGGCATGCCTTCGACGTATTCCATCGCGAAGTACGGGAGGCCGTCCAGCGTAACGCCGCCGTCGAGCAGGCGCGCGATATTCGGATGGGAGAGGGACGCGAGGATCTGGCGCTCGGCCTCGAACCGCCGGAGCACCTCCTTCGTGTCGAGGCCGGGACGGATCAGTTTGACGGCGACGTACCGCTTAAATGGGCGCTCTTGCAGCGCGAGGTATACGTCGCCCATCCCACCGCTTCCCAGCAGGCGGCGGATGGAGTAGGGGCCGACCTCGCGCCCGACGTAGGGGTCGTCCGCCAGCAGACTTCCGGCAGGCTCGCCGAGAAAGGATGCTTCGTCAGCTCGCTCGTCCGCCGCGAGTAGACTCTCGAGCTCTTTCAGCAGATCCGGGGCGTCGCCGCAGGCGGCGCGGAGAAAATCCGTCCGCTCTTCAGGCGGGAGAAGCTGTGCCGCGCGGAAGAGCCGATCGAGTCGGTCCGAGGGTTGCATCGAGATGGGTTCTCATGCCTCAGGAGATATACGTGACCGGGCATCAGATCAGACAACCCATCGGCCACGCCGACGACAACACGCACGATCCGGTCAGCAAGGCAATAAGAAACAACCATTTAACCGACTTATCAAGTCGGAATTCGGGCTACGCTGTACGAGAGACGAAACGTAAAACCGGGACCTCCCGCCAGGAGAGAGGCCCCGGTAAACGCGCCGCACGCGACAGTTGTGCACGTCACAGTTGCGAAGACGCTACATCACTATGTGAACGAACCGCGTAGCGTGGTCTGCTACATCACTTCAGCAGCAGCATCGACCTCGTCGCCTGCCGATCGGCGGTCGAGAGGCGGTACACATAGACGCCGCTCGGGAGACCGCTGCCGTCGAACTGCACGCGATACTCACCGGCGGCCAGCGGCTCATCCACGAGCGTCGCCACGTGCCTGCCGAGCACGTCGTAGACGTCCAGCACGGCCCGGCTCGCATTCGTCAGCGCGAACTCGATGGTGGTCGCCGGATTGAACGGATTCGGGTAGTTCTCCTCGAGGCGGAACGCGCCGGGGACTTCGCCCGATACCGGCTCAATCGCCGTTGCAACGACGTCCCCAGGAAGGACTTGCCCGCGGATCTCGCCTCCGCCGTACTCATCCGTGTGCAGATTGATGTAGATATTGCCGGCGAGCAGTTCCTGCATCATATCCGTCGTCAACGGCTCGTCGTCGGCCGGCCGCCAGATGCCGGTCGCCGTGTTCGCTTCGAACTCGTCGAAGATGCCGTGTACGACGCCGCCGTTCTCGCCCAGCGGTGCGTTATGGAAGTGTGCGTTCGTGATCGGCCCGGTGAGTCCGGTCGCCGTGAGGGCATAGACGAGGCCGGCCTGCGTCAGGCTCAACGAGGCGGTGCCGGTGCCATCGCTCATCACGTCTTCGCCGGACTGCTCTGCGTCGAGCTGCACGGCCGCCCCAACGCCGCTGCTCACCAGCACCTGGCCTCGGATCTCCCCGCCTCCGTGTTCGGCGGTGTGAATGTTGAGGTACAACTCACCGTTCACGAGGGCTTCGACATCCTCGGCTGTGAGCGCACCGTCTCCCGAGGAGCGCCACACGCCGGCGGCCGTGTTGCCGTTGAAATTGTCAAAGATGCCGTGTACGACTCCACCGTCAACGCCGATCGCGCCGGTGTGGAAGTGTGCGTTTTGGATCTCCCCCGTAAGGTTCGTCACCGTCAGGTCGTATACGAGACCCTGGTCCGTTAGCGTCATCGCCGCGACTCCGGACCCTTCCTGTTCCACGTCGGACGTAACGGCCTCATTGGTTAGAAACGCACGGAGACCGGCGCCCTCCGACGGGAGCACCTGGCCGCGGATTTCACCGCCGCCAAACTCCGCCGTGTGGATGTTGATGTACAGCTCGCCCTGAAGGAGAGCGGTGATGAGCTCTTCGGTGAGTGCCTCGTCGTCAGCCGCGGTCCACATGCCGGCGGCCGTGTTCCCGTCAAAGTCATCCATAATGCCGCGTTCGACGCCGCCGTTCACCCCGATCTCTTCGCGGTGGAAGTGGGCATTGGCGATGTCGCCGGTGAGGCCGCTCACCGTCACGCGGAAGGCGAGACCGTCGTCCGTCAGAGACAGCGCAGCCGTGCCGGAGCCGTCACTCGTCACGTCGCCGGGTTCCTGCGCCGCAGTCAATCGCGCGGTGAGCTCCGCACCCTCGCGCAGGAGCACCTGCCCGCGGATTTCGCCGCCTCCGTACTCGTCTGTATGAATATTGACGTACAGATTGCCCGCGATCAGATCGCGAATCAGCTCAGGCGTCAGCGGCTCCGCATCATCGGACGTGCTCCATAAGCCGGCCGACGTGTTGCCGTCGAAGTTATCGAAGATGCCGTGCACGACGCCGCCGTTCTCCCCGGCCGGGGCCCGGTGGAAGTGCGCGTTGGTGATCGGACCGGTCAGGCCGTCGACGGTCACCTGATATATGAGGCCGGCATCGGTGAGGGTGAACGTGCCCGTTCCTGAGCCGTCACTCTCGATCTCACCAACCACCTGTTCGGTATCAAGGTCCGCATGAAAGCCCCATCCGCTCGATGGAAGGAGCTGCCCGCGGATCTCACCGCCGCCGTACTCGGCCGTGTGGAAGTTAAAGTAGAGTCCTCCCGAGAGCAGCGTCTCGATGAGCTCCGGCGTCAGCGCGCCGTCCCCGGAGGTGCTCCAGAGCCCGAAGGCGGTGCCGTTTTCGAAATTATCGAAGATGCCGTGCACGACGCCGCCGTTCTCGCCGATGGGCGCCTCGTGGAAGTGAGCGTTCTGGGTCGGACCGGTGAGATTGTCGACGGTCACGTAGTAAATCGCCCCGGCGTTTGTCAACTGCACGTGCGCCGTGCCGGACCCCTCGCTCTCGATGTCCTGGCCGGCTTGTGCCGCGGTCAACGTGCCGGTCAGCGCCGCGCCGGAGGTCGGAAGAACCTGCCCGCGGATTTCACCGCCGCCGTACTCCGCTGTATGAATGTTGATGTACAGATCGCCCTCGAACAGCGCTTGCATCATCTCGTCATTGAGCGGCTCGTCGTCTGCGGCCGTCCAGATCCCGGATGCCGTATTCCCATCGAAGTCGTCCATGATTCCACGCACGACGCCGCCGGCGACGCCGATCGGCGACTGATGGAAGTGGGCGTTTGCGATGTCGCCGGTCAAGCCGTCTACGGTCACGAAAAAGCGCAGCCCTTCATCCGTCAAGGCCAGGGCCGCGGTCCCCATGCCGTCCGACTCCACCTCGCCCGTAGACTCGTCCGCCGTCAGTTGGGCCGTGAAGAAGGTGGGCGTCTGGGCCTGCGCAGGATGCGCATGCACGAGAAATGCGCCCATCAAAAAGAATAGCGTGATGCTGTACCGTAATCTCATCGTTAGCCTCCGTGATTTAGACGTGCGTTCGGTACTGAAGCACGTGAGCAGGCACGAATGACTA
>CAZQAS010000064.1:0-10176 GCA_964591285.1 uncultured Rhodothermales bacterium | reverse complement strand
GTCAGTACATCAACCGGACCGAAACGGCCGGCCGCCGGCCCGGCAGGGTTCGCGGGACGGCGCGGAACTCCTCGTTCTCCTGCTCCACGCTCCAGTCGTAGACGTTCTGGCGATCGAGCACATTGAGGATCGCGGCGCGGATCTGCACCTCCAGAGCAGAGAAATCGGCATTGTATGCAAGGCCCAGATTGACGCTGTAATACGCGGGCAGCGTTTCACGCGACGGATCCTCCAGAGAGAATGGCGGAATGGCGAAGTCCGGCGAGCGCAGCGCGAGATAGTCGTAGTAGGCGCGGCGGAAGGCCCAACTTCGATTCCACGACGCATCGCCGTCCGCGTAGATCGAGAGCGCCTCAATCACACGATACGAAACCGACCCGGAGAGCCGGTGCGGTTCGCTCCAGGGGACGGGTTGGAGCTCCCCATCAAATCGATTCGCGTACCGGCGTTCCGCGTCTGTGAAGGCGTATTCGAGTTCCGTCGAAAGGCGCGAATTGTCGAAGGCAATTCCGGCGGTGGCGCCGTATGCACGACCCGAACCGGTGATCAGGAAGTCTGATTGCTGCATGGGTACCGGATCCGGCCACGGCCTCATGGACGGCTGCTCCGACAGCAGCCGCGCGTAGTCGACAGAAAGAAGTCGGGGCTGCCATTTGTTGAATGCCTCGATGCCGAACGACCAGTGCTCGATCGGTGTAAAGAGCGCCTCGGCACTCAGGTGATAGGATTGCGGCGGCGCGAGAGTTCGATCGAGCGGCAGCCAAAACCGCATGTACGGGACCACCGCCGTCGAGCCGGAGCTCGTCAGCGAGTACGAAGGGATGAACTGCCGGTAAAGCCCGCCGGCAACACGAACGGCAAAGGGTCCTATCGCGCTGGAGGCACGGTCGTGTCGGATAGCGAGGCGTGGTTCGGCGTAGACACTCTGCCGCGTCGGCAGGTAGGTCAGCCGAACGCCCGGCTCGAGCACGGTCTCCATCCCGACCGACCATTCTCCGGTCGCATGTGCGGCCAGTTGCCACGTATCCAGGTCATGGCTGAACGGCGCGATGAACTGATTCCGGAGGCGAAAGCGGCTTTCGACGCGCAGCGCCTCGAGCGACAGGTCGAGCATACTCCCGGCCGCGACGCTCCTGCTGTAGTTCGCCTCGGCCGCAAACTCGTTGATGACGTTCTCCTCGTCGGAACTCACGTAGGATTCCGGATGGAGCGAGGCGGCATATTCATCCACGTCCTCGCGCGTCAGTCCGGTCGGGACATCCTCGTGCGCGGACAGGTAACGGTACACGGAGGAATGACTGCTCGCACGGCCCTGCACCGCGGCCGACGAGCGGGCGCCTACCAGCCACGAATGTCGAATCTGGCCGGCCCAGTTCGTCCAGTCGTACTCGTCGATGGTCAGGAGCATTTGATCCGCATTGTCGTCCCCGTGCGCATTCACCGCCACCAGCTCTGATCCAAGGCGGTTCGATGCTCGGTAGCCCGATACGTCCAGCGTGCGGAACGGGCTCAATTCGATGCGCGCGGCGCCGTGCAGGTCGGAGAAGGCGACGTCGGGCCGATGCCGCCGTGCCACAATCGAGGAGGTGCGGACCGGCTCCTGGATCCAGACGCCGGCCAATATGGGATCGACGGCGTTCCATCGCTCCAGAAGTGTCTCCACGCCCGGGTCGCGGTAGACGTTCCACAGGCCCGTCCGGATGGAGACCATCCCGTTCGCGGCCATCCCCTCCGAGAGCCCGACGCGGCCCTGCACCTTGCCGCTGAAACTGATCGGATCGACGAGCACGGACGCGTGCGCCCCGTCGCCGGCCGAAACGTCATGGTCGATTCGCACGACGCCTGACAGGTGTCCGCCGTGCGCGGCCCCGAATCCGGCCTTGTGCACGGTGACTCGCCGGATCGCGAGCGGACTGAAGGCGCCGAGATGCCGCCCGAGCGTCACCGGATCACGGACGGGCACCTCATCGAGCAGCGTCAGGTGCTCGCCCGCACCGCTTCCTTGAATGTGTAGATCCGCAAGCGGGTGGCGGATGGAGACTCCCGCAATCGACGCCGCGGTTCTCGCCACGTCAGGCGATCCGAAGGATGACGTCTGCCTGAGGACGTCCGCGTCGACGGAGCCGGAGCCGAGCCCCCGCGACGGCAGACGCTCCACGAGCCCGTCGATGATGATCGGCTCGAGCGCGAGCGTGCTGGGATTCAGGGCGATTTCGGCGCGATGCGTCTCGCCGCCATTCACCAGGACGCTGTCGGTGGCGGTCTCGTATCCGATGTAGGTCACGTGGACGCGGTGCATACCGGAGACGACCGACGAGAAATGGAAGAAGCCGGCGTCGTCCGTGGTCGTTCCGATGGAGGCATCGGCGAGCAGCACGTTGGCAGCAGGAAGAGGCTCGCCGGTGGTGCGGTCGACGATACGCCCGGCCAGATGTCCGTAGAGCGCGGCCTCTCGCCGGGCGTCGACCACCACGTACGTACCGGCCGACGTACGCACGAAGTCCAGCCCCGAGCCGGCGAGTACGCAACTCAGCAGCGGCTCCACCTGTAGATCTCGCCCGTCGCAGTAGGCGGATTCGTCCGCCGTGAGTGCAGACGAATAGATCAGATCGATTTCGCTTACGCGGACGACCTCCTCGAGCGCCTGACTCAACGGGACTCCGCGCAGCATGAGCGTGAACCGCGCCGTCTCGTCAGCCTGCCCCACCGATGGACGCGGCAGTAGAAGGACGACGAGCAGAACGAGCGAAAAGGAAGGCGATCGCGCTAGCATGAAGGAGGGGTCTGCTGGATGGGGTCGCCTGTGGATGGGACTCCTACGGCCGGCGTGCCGAGAAGGTCACCTGCATTCTTCGAACGAACGCAATCTAATGCCGGGAAGAGGGCTCCGACTCGCTCGGCACCAACGCAAATCCGCGGCTCGTCGGACGATACTTGCAATCTTGTTCGAAGCAGACGTCGTTTAGAATTTGTTCGGGCGTCACACCGCGGGAGTAGAACAGGTTCATCGGTTCGTAAAGGTCGACGCCTCCGCGCGGATCAATCCGCATGCCGAAGCGGCGTTCGATCTCGTCCAATATGGCGGCGATCGGCGTATCGGTGAAGGCAAATCCGTGCCGCCTCCATGCAAGCACGTGATCGAGCGCCTGACCTTCATTGCCGCTCGCGACGGCGAGCTGCGTCGAGGCGTCGACCGAGGCGGTCGCGCCCGGAGCATCCAGCGCCACGGATCGTCCGTCGCCGGACCGCGCGGACACTTCGAGGGCGCCGGATACGAGCGTCACCCGTGTGCTGAGCTCGCCCATCGTCCGCCGTGCCCTCACGTTGAATTCAGTACCGGTCACGCGGAGGCGTGCATCCTCCGTTTCGACCACAAACGGCAGTTCTCTGCTCGCCACACGGAAGTAGGCCTCGCCTTCGAGCACTACGTGACGCTCGCGAGACGTCGACAGGATCGTGTTCTGAAGTGAGCCCCCGATGCGCAGGCGTGAGTCGCTGTTGAGTTCCACGATAGACCCATCGGACAGTTGGACGGTCCGCTGGTCGCCGGCCGCCGATTCGTAGACGGTCGGCTGGTTGACCATCCAGATGCCGGTGACGAGGAGAATGGCAACGACGGCCGCTCCGACGCCAATTCGAGCCGTCCGCCGCCCGATCCGGCGGCTGTTATGGCGCCTGCGTCCCCGATCGGATCGGCGTTTGCGAACGCCCTGGCGATCGGTCTCGGTCGAGCGCTCGTCCCCTGCCCGCCCGCGATCCGCCGCTAGTTCGTCGACTCGCCGCGAGATCTCGTTCCAGGCGTCATCCACATCCGGACCGATCGAGTTTTCTCGTTCAGTTTCCGGAAGCTTATTCCACACGTTCTCCAGGTGTCGCCGTTTGTCGGGCGGCTCATCCTGCAGCGATGCCCGCAGAGGGCCAGGTATCGGCACGCCGTTTTCTTTCGTCATGATTGAAGGAGCGCAGGCTCGTACACCTTGATCTTCTCGTGCAGGTGTTCGAGTGCGCGCATTATGTGATTGTTTACGGTTCGCGGCGAAATCTCCATGAGCGACGCGACTTCACGATGACTGAGACCGTGATATCGGCTCAAAACCAGCGCCTCTCGCTGTCGCTCCGGCAGCTCCGAGATCCAGGCGCGAAGGCGATGATCCAGCACCTGCGCATCGATCGACGGTTCTTTCGAGGCGCCGTTTTGATGCTGGTCGCCATAGTCGCGTCGTATCTCGTCATGTTTTCGTGTGTGCGTCCTCGAATCTCGCAGGTGCCGGTAGGCCGCATTGCGGCACATCCGATAAAGGAAGGCCTTGAGCGAAAGCGATGGATCGAGCGTCGTGCGGGTCTCCCACAGCGCGAGGAAGACATCCTGCACCAGATCGTGCGCAACGGTGTCCTGGCCAACGATCGAATGCACGTAGCGCACCAGATCGTCCCGAAGCAGTCGGAAGACCCTCTCAAAGGCCTCCCGATCGGACTGAACGAGCCGCCTGCAGAGCGCCTCAAGGACTTCCGGTGTACTTCCCTCGCGCAGATCCAACACGGATTGATGTCTGGTGCAACGCTTTCGGCTGCGCCCTCCGACGCAACCCTGACTACATAGACCGCGAACACGGCGGGATGACTACTCTCCCGGCCGCCGACGCTACTATTGCTCTAAAGTACTGTAATAAAATCGTTTCGTGCAGAGATTTGGAATGCCAGGCGAGTTGGAAGCGATAGAGGCGCCACCGCTCATTCGCCGTTTCGGTGTTCGCCGTCAAAGCCGCCATCGAAATCGCACCAGTGCCATGAGCGATCCAATCGCCACCTATCTGCACGATCACCACGCCGGCTCGCGGTTCGCGATCGATCTGCTGAAGGACCTGCGTGATCAGTATGCCGGCAAGGAACTCGGCCGATTCGCCGACGAGCTCCTTGTGGAAGTTCGAGAGGATCGTGCGCTGCTTGACGAGCTCACCGAACGCGCGGGCTCTCGCTCGAAGAGCGTGACGAAGGAGATCGGGGCCTGGATTGGTGAGAAGGGCACCCGGCTGAAGCTCGGTTCGCCGCAGGACGGGCTCGGAACGCTGCAGACGCTCGAGACGTTGGGTCTCGGAATTCAGGGAAAGCTTGCACTTTGGAAAGCCCTTGCGGAGCTTGCCGCTGAGGACGCGCGCTTCCGGGGCGTCGATTTTGATCGCCTGATCGATCGCGCGAGGGCGCAGCATGCCCGCATTGAGGAGCATCGATTGACGGCTGCCCGCGAGATGGGCCGCTCCGACACGGCTTAGCATCGATACACGATCCCGAACGATGGCCGGATTCCGAGGTCGTACACGTCGACCTTTGAGCAGCGCTACACCGACCCACAAACCGCGAAAAACCGGTCATTGGCATGGCGAACAACCAGCGCACTTCGGAGGAGACGGTCGTCGTCGCAACGTATTCCAGTCGCCACGATGCCGAGACGGCGAAGAGCTTCCTTTCGGATCAAGGTATCACCGCCTTCGTTACAGCCGACGATGTCCATCCTCCGCTCCAGATCACGGAGGGTTCGAGAGTCCGTGTGATGAGCCGGGATTTGCCGGCAGCGCGCGAGGCGCTCAACGACGCCAAAATGCTCCCCGGCTCCGATTCGGAAGCTGCGGCGCCGGAAGCCGACGCAACGCTGGAGGAAGCGGGCGGCATGCCGCGATGGAAGTTCTGGCTCTACGTCGGGCTCGCCGTTCTCTTTATTCTAGCCGTGATCATCCAAGCGATCATATAGCGGCGCTAGTCATATAAGCCATATGTACCATGCGTCGCGAGCCATTGGCGCAAAAGCGCTTAGGGCTTTTCTACCTACTTTGGGTAACGTGCGGCCCGCTATCAGCCATCCCTTGACTGCCGAGCACGTCCCTGGCCTTACGGCAGCATCACCGCCTCGGCCGACCTAAACGATGCCCACCATCAAAAACAGACCGAGAGAGGAGAGATATCGCGAGATACCTGCGAGCGTTCTGGATCAATTCGAGAATCCCAGGCCGCGGAAGGTGAATCGCCTCTCCCGTTATATTTTTGGAATCGTAATCCTTCTGGTCGTCGGGTCGGTGGGCTATCTGGCCATCTCCGGCCATCTGCTGGCGGGCGACGCGATCGACGAACTCAATGTCGAACAACTCGTCGCCGAATTCCAGAACGCCAGAAGCTCGGGCGCGGACGATCCCGCGGCTGCTCGCGCATCCTCGGAAACCACCGCACCCGAGGTTTCCGTCCAGATTTACTCCGACCCGGCCGGAGCGGACGTCGAAATCGATGGTGAGCGCGTCGGGACAACCCCGCTCGACCACGTGCTGTCGCCGGGCGCATACATCCTTTCGCTCCGAAGATCGAATTTCGCCCCCATCGATACCGTTTTGGTGTTCGTGGAAGGCGGGCAGGAATCGTTCAATTTCAATTTGGCTGCGGGGGGCAATCTGGCTGCAGCGGGCAACTCCGATGCTCCAACAGCTCAGTCGAGCGAGGGCGGCCGAGACACGGGCGAAGCCGCCCGGCCCGATGCCTACGAGCCGGAGACCGCCTCGTCGGCTTCGAGCGAGGAGGAGCGATGGAGCGGCGAAGACGCCAACGATGCACCGGATAATGCGCCGAGCACCGAGCTGGTCATTTCTTCTCATCCTGCCGGAGCATCGGTACTCCTAAACGGCCGCTTGATCGGCCGCACCCCGCTGTCCACCGAATCGATTGAGCCCGGCTCGCATCGTCTTCGCATCGTCGAGGATGAATATGAGCCGTACGAGGCGAGTATTCAGATTGAAAGCGGCGAAACGCAAAGCGTGCACGGCGAATTGGAACGCTTGATGGGCGAGCTCAGCGTCCTGGTACTGCCGTGGGGCTCCATCTACGTCGATGGCGTACTGCATGAGGCGAATACGGACGTCCGCTATGTCGCGAGCGTCCCCGTCGGTGAACGCACGATCGTCGGGATGCATCCGACGCTCGGATCCGTTACTCGACAGGTCGACGTGCGGCCCGGAAACACCACGTCTGTGGTACTGGATCTTGAGAATGGAAACTAGATGGCTGCGCTGAGACTGTTTACCACCGCGCTTTCGCGACTCCACGGTTTGCCCCTCCGTCTCAGCGGAACGCCTGTTCAGGACGTTGGAAAGTCCTCCCAATACGGTTGGATATCTCTCAAGCTAAGTGGCGTGTTCTTGCTGCTCTGTGGGATGCTCCTCCATCAAGATTCTCGCGCGCAGACACGCGGCAGCTGCGGGGATGCGTATTCGCAGGCGCAGACCGAATATCGGGAAGGCGCATACCAGGCGGCCGTCGACCTGCTCGCACCCTGTCTCCAGAGCGAAGCAATCGAACCTTCAGCATCAACGGAGGCGTATCGCCTGCTGGCTCTGTCCTACCTCAAACTGGATGAGCTCAGCTCTGCTCGCGAATCAGTCCTTAGGCTTCTCTCGGAGAACCCCTCCTATGAGGCGGATCCGGTGCAGGATTTGCCGGCGTACCGCGCGCTCGTTCGGCTTGTCCGTGATCAACTCGGACTGGAAGCCGTCGTTGAGGAGGAAACGACGGCGCCTGTGATCGCGGAAGATTCGGAAGTGGATGCCGAACCGACAGCCGTTGCGGTCCCGAGAAAACCCGGCCTCGGGAATTTGCTGGTCAGCACGAACCTTGGCATCAGCAGCTACGGAGGTGAGAGAGGCGTCTATTCCGAGTCATTCTTGGGTGAGTTCGGACGAAATGCGGGTCCACTCATGGGACTTTTGATCGAGTACGGCCTATCGTCGACGTTCTTCGTGGGGCTGGGATACTCGCTGTCCGAATACCCGCATATCGCGACAGACAAGTGGAGCGGTGAGGAATACGAGCAGCTCAGTGAAGGCTCGAGCAAGTGGGTACACCTACTGAACGCCGAGCTACGAGCCCGATTTCGCGGGACCGAGCGATTTTATCCGTATGTCGGCACGGGCATCGCTACATCCTATCATTATATGAACGATAGTTACAGTACCGGGGTGGGTCCGATGTTCGCTGCAGGTCTCGACTTCTACGTCGATCCGACAATGGTGATCTTCCTCGAGACCGAGGCGCTCATGATCTTCCCGGGGCGAGCGCTGGATTTGGCCGACCATGACGGGTCTTTCGATCCGCTCACGAGCATCTCTGCGGGCGTTCGCTTCCGCGTGGCACAGCTGGCGCGGTAGCGGTGCTGGCGTTCCCTACCGCGCTGCGCGGTATCGATCGAAGTACGTCCGCGCTCCTGCCGTATCCCCCTGCATTACCAGGAGACGAGCGCGGTTGTAGAGCATCTCCTCGGACTCTGGATGGATGTTCTCCACGCGAGCCAGGAGGGCCTGGGCGCGGTCGAGGTCATTTCCACGGAGGGACAGCGCCGCCAGGGCGTTTAGACTGAACGGACTACTGCTGTGGATGGCCGCATATCGGGCGAGGCGCGCCGTTTCGTCGTCATACGATGGATTCTCGATGGCCAGTGAGACCGCGCGTTCCATGAGCGGCTCGTTGAAGGGCTGCCAGTGCAGAAGCGCGCGATAGTGTCGAAGGGCGGCCAGCGTGTCGGCATCCGCGAGTGCGAGCCGGACGGCCGCGTGCAGTACGTTCGCCATCGGTTCTCCGTCCACGACGGCTCGAACGGCGAGCTCCTCGGCATACCGGCCTGACCGTGCCATGGCCTCCGCCCGAGCCCGCGCAATGGACTCCGCATCGGCGGATGAGCGATCCTGTCGGAAGGGATAGCCGCTCGTGAGCATCGTAAGCTGCAGATCTGCATAGCCGGTCTCCACAGGATCGAGGACGGCCGGCGAGGGCGCCGAATCGAAGGCGTCGCGCAGTGCAGGAAGCGAAGACTGCATGGCCTCGAAGAAGGCGTCGGCAATCAGCGCGTATCCTCGAACGTTCGGATGCAAATGATCGGCGAAGAGCGCTGCGCCCTCCAGGCCGCCCGGGCTCGAGGTCCGAAGACGCTCCTCCACGTCGACGACGGTCACGTTGTCGAAAGAGGCTCCGAGCCGGCGTACGACGGCGTTCATCGCCTCGGGTGCACGAAAGCGGATGCCGTCAAGCTCCTTCGCGGCGAGAAAGGCCCGCCGGGCCGCAGCCGTATCGCCTGCAGCCAGGCTCCGCTGGCCTCGTTCGTATGCGGCGAGGGCGTCGGCCTCATCACCCAGCGGCGGCTGATCGGCGAGGTTCGAGGCGATGGTCGCAAGGAAGACGGGAACGCCCGCTAGCTCGAAGCGCCGGAGCGCGGCCCTCAGATTGGACTCGAACTGCGCGATGCCCGCGAGATATACCTCGCCGTCCTTCTCGATCGACGCGTCACGTACGATACGTGCCATCAGCGTTCGTCGCTCGCCGGGCGGAAGGCTCTCCTTTTCGAACAGCCCGGCAGGCCCCGATATGATCGACCACCTCGAGGCGCCGATCAACAGTCGCTTTATCCATCGCGAGGTGCCGGTCCACCCCTGCGTCCCCGCCGTGCCGTAGGCGCCGTAGTATTCGTTGTGGCCCGCGTAGATCAGCACGGCATCCGGCCGCTGAGCAACGACGGCCTCCGCGAGCCCCCAGATCGTGAAGCTGTTGGTGGCGGTCATGCCGAGATTCGCTACTTCGACGTCCTGGCCCGGCCGTGCGGAGGCGAGGCGGTCCTCCAGCAATGCCGGGAAGCCGTAGTACCAGTGGTAGGGGAATCCGGCCGTGGTCGAGCCGCCGAGGGCAACAACGCGCAGCGTACCGGGCGCCTTTTCCGCAGCCATCGGATCGAACGCCACGCCGGGTCGAAACTGGCGGAAGAACATCCCCCCGAATTCCGGGTCGAGCGCCACGTAATTCGCGCGGCCCTCCACCGGCTGGAACGGCATGCGGTGGGCCGCACCCACCCCCGCCAGACGCAGCATGCCTTCGATCAGTAGCACCGCCACAAACGGGAGCGCGATGGCCCCAATCGTGAAAACGAACAATCGCCGGCGCGGCGAGCCCTCGGACGCCTGTGGCGCAGAATTTTGCATGTAGGAACACGGCCCGAGTATCTTCCAGAGGAAACCAAGCAACAATATACGCCTCGGTCAAGGCGTTCTCACGCTGCGCATGCGCCTCCTGCTCCTCCTCTCGCTGCTCCTCCCGCTCGCAAGCAGCGTCGCGGCACAACAGTGGGAGCTCGTCTGGTCCGATGAGTTCGACACCCCC
>CAZQAS010000063.1:9181-17996 GCA_964591285.1 uncultured Rhodothermales bacterium | reverse complement strand
CCGACGTGAAGACCACAATGAAGGGCGGCGGAACGGCGCTGATGGGCGCAGCGACGGCCAGCGGTGACAACCGTTCGGAGACGGCGGCCATCGAGGCGATCTCGAGCCCACTGCTCGACGGTCTCTCTATTGCCGGTGCGCGCAACGTCCTCGTGAACATCACGGCCGGCAAGTCGCTCGGCATCCGCGAGGCCACGGCCGCGACAAGTATCATCCAGAAAGAAGCCGGCGAGGACGTCGAGGTCATCTTCGGCACCGTCATCGACGAGGCGATGGGCGATCAGCTCCGCGTGACGGTCATTGCAACCGGATTCGACCGCGACAAGCAGGATGCCGACGGCAACATGCGCCGAACGGTGCCCTTGAACCAGGGCGGACCGGTCTTCCACTACAAGGGGGAGGACAATCTGAAGCACCTCGACAAGCCCGCCTACGAGCGGAGAAGCCCGCTCTCCTCGCCGGCGTCCAGAGAGGAACCCGAGGAGGAGAAGGGCTCGGATGACGAGCGTGCAGCCGCCGATACAAAGATCAAGCGTTTACATGCGGATGATCTGCGCGATCGCCCGGAGCGCATCCGGAAGGATAACTCCGATACGCCCGCCTTCCTGCGAAAGATGATGGATTAATTTTCGTTGCTCGTTGGGACGACAACCCTGAGACGGCGCATGTCTCGATAGCCGACCGAAAGAAGCGGCGCCCCTGAGCAGGGCCCGCTCCTCCAGGTGCAGACCCGGTCGTTCGCTGTGGACTCGCACGAGGCGTTCCCGATGCGCCAAAGGAAAGCCGCGCTTCCCCAAAGAGAGGCGCGGCTTTTCTGTGTACGCTGTGGAATGTAGAGCGCAGGCCGTTAGAAATTGAACAACAATCCGCCCCGGAGCGCTGCCCTTGTACCGTCGCCGACGCCGATGCGCGCTTCAGCAAACGGACGCAGCTGACCCATCCCAAAGTTGGCACCAAATATCAAATTTAGCATGGCATTCGTATCGCTATCGCTAACTTCCGGATTCACGTATTCGATGCCAAGCCCACCGCCGGCGTACGGCGTGAAGGTCATGTTGTCTACACCGAACATGTACAGCCCGTTGAGATCGAAGCGCAGCCGCGTCACATTCTCCTGAAAGTAGGTCTCGATCGAAGGATTGATGACGATCGGCAAGGTCGCCGGTGCGAAGCGAAGCTGACCCCCGGCAAAAAATTCGTCGAGATCGAAATCATAGCCGACATTCGCCCCAACGCTGTTCTGTGCGGATGCGGTCTGCATGCTGGCGAGCAGCGCTGTGGCGAAAAGTGCAATGAGTAAAGAACGCTTCATAATATGTCGCGGCGGCAACGCCGATTTGATTCAACATTTGACCATTCATTATGCAAGTAGGGTGTTATAATGGTCGCGAGATTTCGGTTTCGTTAGGTACATCTGTATTCGTGAATCTGTCGTTACAGAACGTTTCCGTTACAGGTCCCCGTGCACGAGATGCGCGAGCGGGCGCCCGTGCGCACGGCCCATGTCGTCTACACACATTTGCGACGAAGTTTACAGTCATATTCGTGGTATTGTTCTTCTCCATTCAATCGAAGGCGGGCGGCCAGGTGCCTACGAACGGCGTGGTCTGGCAGCTTCCCGAGGAGTTGGACGATGCCCGACGACAGCTGGCGGACATCAGAGACGCCGGCGCCCGTGCCGTACGTATGGATCTCACGACGAGCGGGACTCTCGTGCCGCCCGCGGACGTCCTTGCGCTGACGGATACCCTGGGGATCAACGTATACCTGGATCTGCCGATCGCCTGGTTGCCTGGGCGTCGACTCCTGGATACGCTCGACTACGCTTCGGCGACGCTCGATACGGTACTGGGCGTCGCGCGCGCACATCCTTCACTGCGTAACGTCGGCCTATCCCGGTTCAGCGATACGTCCGATTCGACGGCCTGCGCCTACTACGAACGGCTTGTGCAGGCCGCTCGTGAAAGTGCGCCCGCCGGGATGCGATTCTACTACACGACCCGCTTCGCCGACACCGATGTGTGCTCGAGTAGGGTGGATTTCGTGCTGCTGGATCTGGCCGGTCGTAGTGATCCGGTGGATGCCGTACGCTCGTGGCAAGACGCGAACGACGACCCGTCGCCGGTCGGCGTCGGCGCCCTCGGCACCTGGGTGCGGCGCGATGATGTCCAAGGACTCGGCGTACCGCACTCGCCGGAGCACCAGGCCCGATACCTGGAGCGGCATCTGTCGATCCTCCTCTCGAGGTCGTTCGCGATTCCACTCGAAGCGGTTTTCGTATTCCGATGGCAGGATCGGGAGTGGACCGACCGCATCGCGGCTCGAGGCCTTGTATCGCCGTATTTCCAGCGATACGGCCTGCACACCGCAGAAGGAGGGCCGCGACCGGCACGTAAGGTGGTGGAGGGTATGTTTACGGGCCGACAGCAGGTCTTCGCCTTTCCGGAGGGAGAGGAGACCGTCGACGACGCGCCGTGGACTACGTTGCTCGGATGGGG
Source organism: uncultured Rhodothermales bacterium (assembly GCA_964591285.1). GTDB lineage: Bacteria > Bacteroidota > Rhodothermia > Rhodothermales > VXPQ01 > CAZQAS01. The sequence continues at coordinate 15,498 of CAZQAS010000063.1, read as the reverse complement.
TGTCGTACTGTTGCTCGGGATTTTCTATGCCACCTCACCCCGATTCCGGCACATGGTCCCGCGATATTTCCAAGCTCACGTCTTCTTTCGCGAGTCGGTTCGAGAGGGTCGCGACGTGCTCTTTGGATCGAGCGCCGTGCTGCTGACGTCCTTGGGGATCTCAACAGGGCTCGTGTTCTCGGTCGCGACCTCAACGCTTCAAGGCAGCGATGCCTTTACGGTTGCCTTCAGCTGGCTCGCTGAACCCACACAGGAATCCGTAGCAGCGATTCTTGCGAATCCGATCATCGTAACGCTTCTGGCGGCCTGTACGTACGTGCTCGCACTACTGATATGGACGCTCATCCTCGCGCTGATCACACGGGCCCGCTTTCCGCTGGCGCCGTCGCAGGTGCTGATGCTTGTCGTGTGGACGCGGTGGCCCATCCTCCTGCTCCTATTGGCGGCGATGGTGGCGGCCGTCACGCCAAACGTTGAGCCGACGAGCGTCACCCTGCTCGTCGGTGCCTGGCTTGTGATCGAGTTGCTGTCGGCGGGTCGGACCGTATTCGATCTGGTCGGTGTGAGCCGAATTTCGAGTTCCCTCGTGATCCCGGGGTTCCTTCTCCATCCGGCTATACTGCTCGCGGCGGCCCTCTTCGTATCGGCGCTCGTCTATCAGCCGGAGGTCACCTTCCTCTGGCACGCACTCACGCGCAGCTAGCTATCCGACCCGGGCGAGCACCGGCTCCATGTGCGTGCTTTGCGAGGCCCAAACATGTTCGGAGAAGGCATCGAACGGCGCCTTGTAGTGAAGCCATCCGAAATGAAGGGAGATCGGAGTGAACTCCTGATAATCCTCTCGTCCGGGAAGCATCGAGGCGATGCGGATTAGCCCCTCCCGGAGCCGTCGATGGGGAATACCCCGCAGCGAGTACACGAACGGGTCCGTGTAGTATCGATAGGTGACCTGCCGGAAATCGGCATCGTAGTCAGTGAGACCCTCGACAAAGTCGAGCTGTGGACTGAGCTGCCCCTGCAGCCATGGAAACACGGGGAGGTCGTAGCGGCTCATGGCCATGGCGAGGCTCCATTCGCAGGATTCCTCGCTCCTTCCCTCGTGCAGACGGCTTCGGAAGTGTGTCTCCTCCCGGCGATCGAGGAAAGCTGCGGCCGCCGTGCACACATCCTCAGTGGTCTCGCGGTCGCCGGTGTATATCATTCCCGCCTGGACGCGCGGAAGATGAGTCAACCGGAAGCGTCGCAGCGTGCGCCTCCGCCGGTTCAGCAAGAAATCGACGATGACCTGCCATCCTTTTGGACCGCCAAAGAAGAAATCGGCGCGCTCCAACCCCGTAGCGGTGAAAGAGTAGGCGCCGAGCTGCTGCCAGATCGGGTCTGGATTGCGGCACCAGACGATGTCCGAATCCACAAACAAGCACCGATCGTACGGCATGAACTCATGCAGGTGGTGCTTGAAACCGACGATCGAACAGTTCTCGGGGGGCAAATCCTCGATGTCCTCGAAAAGCGTATCGAGCCCATTATCCTCGAGAGCCTTGCGATGTGCGGGCGGGCAGAAGAGCGCGACGGGTCTATTCCGATCGTGCCGTCGTAGCGTGACGACCGAAGCGACCGCGTGGCGCACGAAACGCTCCGGCCCGTACGTATGAAAAACGTATCCTTCTAGCTGAGGACGCATTAGCCTGACAACTTGGGGGTGCCCCGAACGTGTTCTGCACAGCAGCAGCGCAGGTGAACTGGTGACAACCGGGAGCAAAAAGCGGCCGTCGCTATGCAAATGTTACGTCTACGCCCTCCCGAATTCGATGTTCTGGATGGCGTAGACGCCCGGTGGACGTTGTCCGAAACTACGAATTCGACTGCTCGAGCTTCTTGTTCAGGCTCTGCATCAGTGCGTCAAAGCCCCTCTTCCGGATGACCGTTTGAAACGAACGGGCGTAGCCTTCGGCTGTGCTGACGTCGTCGATGATGATGTCGTGGACGCGCCATTCGTCCTCGTCACGGCCTAAGACGTAGGCCACGTCGGTGGGCACGTCTTTGTACACCGTGCTCGTCACGGCATAGGCCGAATCGCCTTCGACGGAGACGTCCTTGTAGGTGACCTTCGTATTATACACGTTCAGGTTCGAGAGCGACTGGTTGCGCACGATGGCGCTGAAGACGTTGATAAACTCGTCCCGCTGGTTGGGCGTGATTTCGCTCCAGAACGGTCCAAGAGCGGTCCGGCCCATTGCCCGAAAATCGATGCCGTCATTTATGACGTCCTTGAGCCGGTCACGCTCGGTGGCTGTACGAGAGCCCTCGGCGAGCACGGCTTTGATCTCGCGGTCGCGTTCCTGGAGCAATGCGCGGACCGCAGCACTCTCGTCCTGTGCGGAAGCGGTTTGGGCGACCGGAACGGCCGCAACTCCGGCCAGGAGCAGGCCGAGCAGGAAAGTGAATAGAATTCTGTTCACCATGATGAAAGATCTATGACACATGAAAGGGTTGTCGCCCCGGGCTGTTCGTTTGTGGCCCGGTAGTAATGTATGTACCCTGAATATGTGTCAATAAACGTGCCGTACTCCAAAAATGTACGTGCCGTGGCCAAAGCGGCTCCTCACGGCTGTCCGTCTGCACGCATTCGCTCCACGAGCGTTCCTGTGGTGGCCAGGAGGCGCAGAACGGCCGCATTGTAGCGGCGGACTTGCTCGTAATAGCTCGCCTCCAGCTCGAGGCTCGTTTGCACCGCGCGAACGAGATTTTCGGTGTCTCCGAGATCGAGATCAAAATTAATCTGCTCGGTCCGAAGCCATTCCTGACTAATGGTCAGGGCCTCATCCTGCGCTTCGACGGCGGCCCGTGCGGTAATGACGTTGCGGTAGGCCTCCTCTACTTCGAAGAGTATGAGCTGCCTCGCGGCTGTGAGCTGGTGCCGCACCTCGTTCCGTTCCGCGCGCGACTGCTCCACGCACGCCCTCGTCTGTGCGAAATTCAAGGGAAGGCGGAGTCCAAGCCCCGCCCTCAGACTTCGTCCGCGGAAGGGATCGGTGACGTACGGGTTCGACTGGCGATAGCGACCTTCCGAGAGCGTGAGCCGTGACTCGATCCCCAGGAACAGCTTTGGGAAATAGTCCGACCGGGCGACCCGGACCAGCGACTCCCGAGCCTCCAGACCTGCCTGCGCCTGGCGAATTTCCGGACGGTGCATCAATCCCAATTGCTGATAGACCTCCAGCGAGTCGAGCTCGAACGCCACGGGCTCGAGCACGATATCCTCCGTCAGCAGGACGGCGTCGTCGGGGAGGAAAAGCTGGCGCCGCAGCGCGCTGCGGGTGGTCTGAAGGGACTGTTGCACCTGAACGACGCGGCGCAGAAACTCCTGCTCCGTGATGCGCACCTGAAAAAGATCGGCGTCGTCCACGTCCTCCGCCCCCTCGTCGAGCAGTCTCCGGATCTCGCGCTGGGCCTGCTCGACCACATCTCCGGCCTCCTCGGTGAGTCGCGACAGCTGTTCGGCCAGCAGGAGGCCGTAGTACAACTCGCCGGTCCGCAGGGCCACCTCATGCTGCTTTTCCTGGACGGAGGCCTCCTCCACCTCCACCCCCTTGCGGGCCGCCTGTATGCTTCCGCCCAGCTGGCCCCAGGTATAAATCGGCTGGATGAGCCCAATCTCGAAACGGTTGAACGGGCGCACGTCCTCCCAGTCGTTGCGCACCTCGGGGTGGAGATAGTATTCGTCGGTCGGGACGCCGTCGGGCACGTTTTCTAGGCCGGGCGCGACCGCGTGTGCGGTTTCGAGATTGAATTCGGTGGCAAAGCGGCTTGCCAGGGCGAGGTCGCGACGTGCTTCGGCGTAGGCCCGCTCCGCTCGTATCACGTCGACTTCCGGGCTAACGGCAAGGGCGCGATCGACGGCCTCGCTAATGCCTACCCGGAACGTGTCCGGTGCAACCGCGGGCTGCGCCGGGGCGCGGTACGAGGAGAAAACGAAGAGAACGGCGGTGGCGAATAGACATGCGAGCAGCCGACACGAGTGCATAGCTCCTCACACTTCGCCTTCCATCGTGTCCATTGCGAGGCGCTCGCCGAAGCTGTCAACCAGCTCCGGAAGCGCGTCGATGTCCCTGATAATGACGTGTGCACCGCGGTTCCGGAGTAATTCTTCCAGCTCCGCCTTGTCCTCAACATAGGGCGGAATGTAGCCGATGGCCCACATTCCGGCAGCGCGGGCGCTCGAGATATCGTCGACCGTATCACCTACGTATGCGGACACCTCCGGCTGCAGTCGGCGCCCGGCCGCTGCGAGAATCGCCAGGGCATGCTGCAGCGCGAACGGCTCCGGCTTCATCCGGCCTTCCTGCTTTTCCTTGGCGACGACCAGCGGGAAGTACTTTTTCCACCCGAAGCGGTCCAGGGTCCAGCGTGCTTCGGCTTCCGGGCGACCGGTTACGATGCCCATCACCCGCTCGTCCGTACAGAGCGTTTCCAGCGTTTTCGTCTGGATGAGCGGGGGCTCCTCGGCGATGAAGCCGTCCCAATTTTCGCCCCGATAGCGCCGCTGAAACTCCTCGACGATGCGACTGAACGGCACCGTCATGCTCGTATCGGTGATGATCGCGTGCGTGAGTTTCCAGTCGTCATTGAAACCGCCCACGTTCTTATAGCGCTGGATGGTGCCCGGGAGAATCCGCCGGCCGGTGAACTGCTCGACGGTTTCTTCGATGGCGCGTCGATAGGAGCGCGAAACATCGACGAGGACGCCGTCCATATCAAAGAAAAGCGCCTTCAGTTCGACCTTCTCAAGCATCTGCATCTATACCTCGATTGATTAGTCGCTGCCGGGGCATTTGCACACACCCCGGCGCCTGTCAGTTCCTCGACGGCGGACGCCTACGTTAGGAGTTCATCGTGACGAGGAACTCGTCGTTGTCTTTCGTGCCGCGCATCTTGTCGAGAAGGAAATTCATCGCTTCGAGCGGCGACATGTCGGCCAGGAGCTTGCGCAGAATCCAAACGCGGCCGAGCTTGGCCTCGGGGATGAGCAGCTCCTCGCGGCGCGTGCCGGACATGATGACGTTGACGGCGGGGAATATGCGCCGATCCGACAGCACCCGATCGAGCACGATTTCCGAGTTGCCGGTTCCTTTGAACTCCTCGAAAATGACGTCGTCCATACGGCTGCCCGTATCGATGAGTGCCGTTCCGATGATCGTCAGCGATCCGCCTTCCTCGACGTTTCGCGCAGCGCCGAAGAACCGCTTCGGACCGCGGAGCGCGCCGGCCTCGAGGCCGCCCGAGAGGGTCTTCCCGGAGGTCGGCGCCACCGAGTTGTGTGCGCGCGCGAGGCGCGTGATCGAATCAAGGAGAATGACGACGTCCTGCTTGGCCTCTACGAGTCGCTTCGCCTTCTCGAGCACAATTTCGGCGACCTGGACGTGCCGCTCGCCTTCCTGATCGAACGTCGAGGAAATGACCTCGCCGTGCACCGTTCGCTCCATGTCGGTGACTTCCTCCGGTCGCTCATCCACGAGCAGGACAATCAGGAAGACTTCCGGATGATTCGTCGTGATTGCATTGGCGATCTTCTGAAGCAGCACCGTCTTACCGGTCTTCGGCTGCGCGACGATGAGGGCGCGCTGGCCCTTCCCGATCGGGGTGAAGAGGTCGAGGACGCGTGTGCTGTACTCGGCCGGGATCGTCTCCAGGCGGAGATGCTCCTCCGGATAGAGGGGCGTCAAGAACTCGAAGGATTGGCGGTCTTCAATCTCGGCGGGTTTGCGACCGTTGACCTCGTTGACCTGAATCAGCGCGAAGAACCGCTCGCCCTCTTTCGGTGGCCGGACTTCGCCGTTTACGGTGTCCCCTAGGCGTAGACTAAATCGTTTAATCTGGGACGGCGAGACATAGATGTCGTCAGGGCTCGGCAGATAGTTGTACTCGGCGGAACGAAGGAAGCCGTAGCCGTCGGGCAGTACCTCGAGGACGCCCACCTTGTGGATCATCCCCTCCAGCTCGGTCTTTTTAGGATCGTGCTCGGCCATGTAGTCCGGCCGTCCCTCATAGACCTTCTTCCGGCGGTCGTCTCGGTTGCCGCCCTTACGATTGTCTCGCCCTTTCCGACGACCGTCTTGCTTGTTTCGTCGCTTGTTGCGCCGATCGTCGTCACGGCCCCGGTCGCGCTTTTGCTGGCGTTCCTTTTCGTCCACGTCGGTCTGTTGGGCTGATTGATTGCCGCGTCCGGAGTCAGATGTGTCCTTCTTGCTGTCGCCGGCGCCTTTGCCGCGATCGCGGTCGTGCCGGTTCTGCTGCTGCTTGCGACTGTCGTCTCGCTG
>CAZQAS010000063.1:0-9081 GCA_964591285.1 uncultured Rhodothermales bacterium | reverse complement strand
TCGTCTCGCTGCTGCTTGCCATTTTGCTCCCGATCCGCACGTCCATCGCGCCTCTGTCCGGCCGGCTTTTCGTCCTGCCCCTGTTCGTCCTGCCGCTGTTCGCCGGAGGTCTGTTGATCGTCCCGCCGCCCGTCGTCGGTGCGGCGCTTGTCCTGGTCGTCTTGATCGGAATGCTGTCCGTCGGTCCGGTGCTGCTGTTGCCCCTGCGAACGGGACTCTTGATCTTGCGGGCCGGATTTCTGCTCCTGCGGTCGAGACGGCTGATCGCGTTCCTGGCTCTCGCGATCGCCCTGGCCGGAGCTCTGATCCTGTCGGTCGGACGTTCGCTCCTGCCGGCCGGATGATTGCTCCTGTCGACCGGACGATTGCTCCCGACCCGACTCGGATCTGGCGCCGGACTTCTGTTTGGAGCCGTTGCCGTCTCGCGGCGATCGCCCATCGCGTCCTCCCGAAGCATCCGAGCCGCGTTCGTCCGACTGCGCGTCGCGATTTCGATTTCCGCTTGGGCGCTGGCTACCGTTTCCGGCCGCAGCTTCGGCGTGCGCCTCGAGAATTCTATAGATGAGATCTTCCTTTCGACTCTGCGAATAGCCCGTGAGACCGAGATCTCGCGCGATATCCTTCAGTTCGGGAAGCTTCTTGTCTTGGAGTTCGCTGATTTTCATGATGATCGGATGGTGTAAACGCGTGGAGCGGGGACGCTCCTTAGCCTGTACTGCGTAAGGGAAATGTGCTCTGGAATAGAGACCCGGGCGGCAGTTACGCCGACAGCGACCTGCCGCTACAGCGCAAATACCCTAATAGGAGGGAAGGCAATGATAAAAAGGCGTGGGCGAGGTTCGGAAACCCTGGAAGCAGCCCGGACAAGAGGCAGGTAGGACCACCTGGAGGATTCAGTGCTAGCGCACGAATTGCTCTACCTTCAAGATAGGCGTTCCAGGAGTAAATTCAATTCTACGTGCATCCCCTCTTGGGAAAATTGTGTTAATCGGGGAAAACCGGCGTCTATTTCTGCTCTCGACCTCGCTGATGCTATATCTACGCGGCGGTCTATGGGGAAGCGTTTTCGATCTGGGACACCACGAGATGCGACCCGGTGATCAAGAGAACGTCGGTATGGGAGGCGTCCGACAGGAAAGTTTGGATGCCTTCCCCAACCGTGCAGGGTGCGCCGGTGTCGACCTCACAAACCTTAAGCACATCTCTAAGTTCCGCCGGTGAAAGCGCACGTGGCGAGTCGACTTTCACGGGCCGCACGACCGCACGTGCCTCGCTGAGCAGCCGCGCCATCTCCCGGACGTTCTTGTCACGCATCACGCCGAAGAGCACGACGAGTTTACCGCCGAGGCGCCCGGAATCCCTCAGGTAATCCAGTGCGGATGCGAGGCCGTCCACGTTATGTCCGACGTCGGCCAGCACCAGCGGCTCGTCGCGAATGACCTCGAGGCGTGCGCGCAACCCGCTCAGCTCACGAACATGGCGCAGTCCCTCGAATATGGGACGATGATCCTCCCGTGCTTCCTCGAGCGCCAATTCGGCGGCGCGTATCGCCGTGCGGGCGTTGCGAATCTGATGGGCTCCGGGCAATCCGACGTACAAATCGTGGTAGACTCGCACGGGCGTCCGCAGCGTGACGTTCGAGCCCCGAAGGTCCGGCGCGGACGATTCGAGCGTCGTCTCCTCCGTGACACTGTGATAGGGTGCGCGGACCGACGCGGCGACCTGCCGTATCGCACGGGCCGCCTCCGCCGCCGATCCGGTCAGCACGGGAACGCCCTCCTTGATGATGCCGGCCTTCTCGCTGGCGATGGCGCCGATCGAATCGCCGAGATGCTCGACGTGGTCGAGACCGACGTCCGTGATGACCGAGAGCTCCGGGTTCACGATGTTCGTGGCGTCGAGCCGGCCGCCCATGCCGACCTCGACCACGGCGACGTCGGCGGACGATTCGGCAAAGTACAGGAAACTCAGCGCCACGGTAAACTCGAAGTAGCTCGGCTCGATCTGCGCAAGAAGCGGGCGATACCGCTCGACGGCGGCGGCGAGCCACGCGCTTCCCGCGGGTCGGCCGTCGACGCGCATCCGTTCCGTCACGTGAAACAGATGCGGCGAGGTATGCAGTCCCGTGCGCAGGCCGGATGCGGTGGCGACGGCCGCGATCATCGAGGCCGTCGATCCCTTGCCGTTGGTGCCGCCAACGTGAACGCAGCGGAGGCCCCGGTGCGGATTGCCCATCCCATCCAGGAGGGCCTTCACGCGATCGAGCCCGGGGCGGTAGGCCTCCAATCCGGCATCGGCGTAGCGCGGAAGGCTTTCCAGGATCGATTCCGCTTGTCGAAGACCCTCATCCATCTATCCATCCTCCATCATGCGTATGCGCCGCCTGCCGTCGCCGGCGTGGACGAGATGCAGGCGAATCGTATGCTCCGGAAGTAGGGCCTCGATTCGATCCGCCCATTCGACCACGCAAATTCCTTCGCCGAAAAAATAGTCCTCGTAGCCGAGATCGAAGAGCTCTTCGGGAGACTCGATGCGATAGGCGTCGAAGTGGTAGAGCGGGATGGACCCCGCGACGTACTCATTCACAATCGTGAAGGTGGGACTGCTGACGTTCTCTTTGGCGATGCCGAGCGCCGAGCCGATCCCCTTTGTGAGGACGGTCTTTCCACTTCCGAGATCGCCGTACAGCGCGACGACGGCACCCGGCTTCAGGGAAGCGGCGAGGGACTCCCCGAGCGCCATGGTCTCCTGAGCCGACGACGTTTCGCGGGGGAGCAGATCGGCAGGTCGATCCATGCGTCAGCGCTTCGGCCGGAGCGTGACGACCGGCAGGATGATCTCCTCGAGCGACGCTCCTCCGTGCTGCATCGTATCGCGGTACATGTTCTGATAGTGATGATAGTTCGTGGGATACACGAAGTAGTAATCCTCCTTGGCGATGATGTAGTTCGTGCTCATCCCGTTTTTGGGCAGTCCGAATGCCTCCGGATCGCGCACGAAAATCGCGTGGCGTTCGTCGCACTTCAGATTCCGACCGTACTTGTAGCGCAGCGCCGTGGACGTCTCGCGATCGCCGATCACCTTTGTAGCATGCAGGCTGCGGACCGCGCCGTGGTCGGAGGTGACGACGATGGTGGCGTCCAACTTCGCGAGGTCCGTGAAGGCCGAATAGAGCCACGAATGCTCGAACCAGGTTCGCGTCAGGGCGCGATAAGCACGCTCGTCCGGCGCGAGCTCCTTCAACACGTCCGAATCCGACCGGCTGTGCGCCAGAATGTCAACGAAGTTGACGACGATCGCGCTGAGGTCGTACTGCGTGTAGTCGGCGATATTCTGCGCGAAGTCCCGTCCGTCCTGCGTTCCGATCAGTTTTTCGTAGCGCAGCCGGGTATCCATGTGCCGCTGCTCCAGGAATTCCGCCAGGAACTGCTCTTCGTTGCGATTGCGGCTGTGTTCGTCGTCTTCGCCGCTCGCCCAGATTTTCGGATACCGCTCGGCGATCTTACTGGGGAGCAGGCCGCTGAATATGGAGTTCCGGGAGTACGGCGTGGCCGTCGGGAGAATGGAATAGTAAAACGTCTTCTCCATCTCGTAGGAACTGTAGAGGAGCCTCTCGAACTCCAGCCACTGATCATAGCGCATGCAGTCGATGACGAAGAAGATCACCGGTCCGTCCTCCTTCAGATGAGGAAGTACGAACCGGGGGACGACTTCGTGCGATAGTACCGGCCTTTCGGCATCCGGCTCGTCGTCGGAGTAGCGGATCCAGTCTTCGTAGTTTTCCTCAACAAATCGTCCGAAGGCCCTGTTGGCCTCCCGGTGCTGATCCTCCAGAATCTGGCGGGCGCCTTCGTCCCCCTCCAGCTCGACGTCGAATCGGACGAGCTTCTGGTAGATGTCGACCCACTCGGCGTGCGAGAGGGGATTCATCAGGTCTCGGGTTATCTTATTAAAAGCCTGCAGGTAGCTCTGCGAAACCTTCTCGGTACGAAGGCGGGTGCGTTCGAGCAGCCGCTTGATGGTCAACAGGATCTGGCTGGGGTTGACCGGTTTGGTGAGGTAGTCGGAAATTCGACCGCCGAGCGCTTCCTCCATGAGGTGCTCCTCCTCGCTCTTGGTAACCATCACGACCGGCACGTCCGGCGCGTGCGATTTGATTTCCTCGAGAGTTGCGAGGCCTCCCATGCCGGGCATCTGTTCGTCGAGGAGTACGAGATCGAACCGAGAGGCCTTCACCTGTTCGACGGCGTCGGCGCCGTTGGCGACGCTGGTTACGTCGTAGCCTTTGGATTCGAGAAAGAGGACGTGCGGCCGGAGCAGATCGATTTCGTCATCGGCCCAGAGAATACGTGGTTCGTTCGCCATATAGATAGGCTGCTGCTTGCAGGGAAGAGTGGAACGACGGGGTTGCAGGCCGTATCAATGCAGCAGTAGGCATGGGATCGGTTCGGAAGAATGCATCGATTTTCTAACCGGTCCTGACCTGCGCAGTTCTCGGCGGCGCTTTCGCGCGCGGAGACGCACTAGCGGGGATTCGGCCACACCATCTCCCCATCGAGGTTGATGTACGCAATCGTGTCGCCGACCTGCACCATCGCCAGGCCGCTCCGGAAGTCCCACGCCAGATCGTAGGCAGGCTCGATGGCGAACTCGCCCTCGCGGTCGATATATCCCCACTTCCCGTCCAGTTTGGCCCGCGCGAGTCCGTCGGAGAAGCGCCAGGCTTGCTCGAAGCGTGGATCGATCACGCGTTCGCCGTCTTCGGATCGGAAGCCATAGCGGCCCTCCGACTCGACGAGCTGAAAGCGGTCGTCGTTGTAGCGCTCCTCGACGAGAACTTCCGGTGGGAGACTCATCTGTGTGTCGGCGATCACCGCGCCGGTCGTGTCGAGATAACTCCATTGCCCGTCGACCTCTACGGGTGCGAGTCCGTCTGTAAAGTGCCAGCCGTCATCGAAGCGCGGCTCGATGGCGAAGCTTCCGTCGGGCCGGATGTAGCCGAAGTTCTGTCCGTCGCGAACGAGCGCAAGGCCGCCCGAAAACCGCCAGGCGCGCTCATATTGCGGCTCGATGGCCAGTCTCCCGGTTCGATCGATATATCCCCACTGGTCGTTCTCACGGACGGGCAGAAGGCTGTCGGCGTCGTCGGTCAGCCTTAGTTCGGACGAACCCGTCTCTTGCTGATCACTCGTCTCCTGCTGATCACTCGTCTCGCAAGCGGAGAGGAGAAGGACGGCGACGATGCCTGTAAGTATTCGTAGCATGATCGTGGGCTGTTGGTCGGTTGTAGACGGTAGCAGTACTCGAGCGAAGACGCGGCGGTTTTACAGGAGAGGCGACCTTACAGGTTCGTCGCAGGGCGCCGGCTCGACCCGCGGTTAAAATGTAGGGTTCTTGTAAGCTATCGCGCTGCCCTCCGAACGGAGCAACAATCCGAAGGTAAGACTCCGACCGATCCACAACCGGCATCGGTCATATTTTCAAAGGAATTTGAGGGCCATGATGAGCGAGCCACTCGGTGACGACCCGCCGCGCCGTGAGACCAACGATCCGGCATTCTGGCAGGATCTGCACGATACGTTCGAGACGGCGCTGGAGCTGCTGCAGCAAATGGCGGAGGCGCAGGGCATTGTGGTCGAAACACCGTCCGACGCCGACGTGGAGGAGCACGAGCGAATGGTCGACGAGCAGGCGCATGACCATCCGTTGGCCCTCTCGGCGGCGAAGTACGCGGGGCGGGTGAATCGCTGGTTTCGACGCGCGAAGGCCATGATCCACGCATGGGGTCGCGAGGCGGCGCTCGCGGCGGGCCTCGACGCCGTAAGTCCCAAGCTGGAGCAGGAGGTCGCCGCCCTCCAGGAGGCCGTCCAGGAGATCGCGGATCATCGATACCGCATTCACGTCAAGATCCTGCGCGCCGTCCGAGATCGTATGCGGGCCGTATCGCCGGTGCTCTCACCGCTGCGCGACTCCGGCGGTGCGTCGGCGGCCGAAGCACTCGACGGCATCGACCGGTCCATTGCGATGTGGATGCGACTGCGCGAGTTCTTTCCGGAGGAGGAAGATGCGATTCTCAATCTGCTCGTGCATCTTCAAAATCTCCGCGTCGCGCTGGGGCAGGAGTTTCCGGATCTGCCGGAGGCGCCGGGTGCCGCTTGATTGATCAGCGACGGAGCGAGTGAATCGCCAGCCTGAAACGTGTGAATGATTCAGCGCCGGCCTCAAGTCGTGTGAATGATTCAGCGCAAAGCATGACACGATCCCCTCACATATCATTCGTTTCCTGGGGAGCCGTTCACGTCGACGGACGGGAGGCTCCGTTGAAGGACGCCAAGCTCTATCCCGGAGGAGCGCGCGAGTGGGACTGGAATGAGACCGGTACGAGCCACGTGCCCGGCATTCAGCCGGCGGACGTTGAGGAGCTTCTCGAGCACGGAGCGCGGCACGTCGTTCTGTCGAAGGGAATGCACGAGCGGCTGCAGGTTCGCCCCGAGACGCTCGATCGCCTGGACGAGGAGGGGATCGCGGTGGACGTGCTCGAGACCAGAGCCGCGGTCGAGAGATACAACGAGCTGGCGGAGGACCGGCCGGTGGGTGCACTCATCCACTCGACGTGTTGAAGGCTACAAGAGCGCTTCGATCCGGTCCTCGAAGGATTCTCGCGTAATGGCCCCCACGTTGCGATCGAGGATGCGCCCGTCGCGCCCGATGACGAATGTGCTCGGGACGAAGTGATCCGCTCCATATTGGGCCGCGATAGCCCGCCCATGCAGCAGCAGCGGGTATTCGACCGGAAAGGTCTGGTGGAACTCTTCGATGAGCGACCGATCGCCCGCGTCCAGGGAGACGCCGACGACGAGGAGGCCGTCGTTGCGATATGCCTCCCAGAGCTGCTGGAGATCCGGCATCTCGTCCCGACACGGCTCGCACCACGTCGCCCAGAAGTTGACGAGCACGACGCGCCCGCGTTGTGCACTCAGCGAAAAGGTGCCGCCGTCCAGGCGGACGAGCTCGAAGTCGGGCGCGATCTCACCGATTTCCAGCATCGCATCGGCCGGCTGGTCGTCGGTCGCCTGGTCGTCGCGCGGCGGGGCGGATTGGAGCGGGGCTTGCGGCTGGGCTTGCCGCGGCGCGGCTTCCACGCGCGTGGTATCCCCCGGCGTTTCGATCGTGGCTGCGTCGGAGGAGGCGGCATCATCCTCTCGAGACAGAAAAGGGATGTCGCCGGTTGAGGACGTGAGGACGGCAACGGCGGCTCCCGCTGCTAGGATAGCGATGGTCCCGATGATCAGTGCGCGGTTGCTCATGGTGTCTCGCCTTTGGAGCTGGGCTCAGTTATACTCCGAATGCCAATGGAAAAATCGATAGGAAAATGGCCATTCATGATCTTGCAGGAAAACCCGCACCCCCCGAACTCCTTGCCAACATCCCGCGCCTCGTCTCGTCCTATTACACGCTGAAGCCGGATCCCGAGCAGACGGCGCAGCGCGTCTCGTTCGGCACGTCGGGGCACCGCGGTTCTTCGCTTGATGCGTCCTTTAACGACGATCACATATCAGCGGTTTGTCAGGCGGTCGCGGAGGTGCGGCGTGCCGATGGGATCGACGGGCCGCTGTACGTCGGAATGGACACGCATGCCTTGTCGGAGCCGGCGTTTACGACGGCGCTAGAAGTACTGGCGGCGAATGGCGTCGAGCTCAGGATTCAGTCCGGGCGGGGCTACACGCCGACCCCAGCTATCTCGCACGCCATCCTGCAGTATAATCTCGGCCGCACGACCGGGCGGGCGGATGGGGTGGTCATCACTCCCTCTCATAATCCGCCGGAGGATGGCGGGTTCAAATACAATCCTCCGAGCGGCGGGCCGGCAGGCACCGAGACGACCCGGCAGATTGAGCGCCGGGCCAACGAACTGCTTGAAGCGGGCCTCTCGGACGTGAAGCGGATGGGGTTCCGGCGTGCGTTGAGTGCGGAGACGACGAAGGAGGTCGATCTCGTGCAGCCCTACGTCGAGGACCTCGCGGAGGTGGTCGACATGGAGGCCATCGCCGCCTCCGGTCTAAAGATCGGGGCGGATCCGATGGGCGGCGCCGGCCTGGCCTACTGGGCGCCGATCGCCGATCGCTACGGGCTCAACCTGGAAATTGTCAATCCGGGCGTCGATCCGACGTTTTCGTTCATGACCGTGGACAAGGATGGAAAGATCAGGATGGACTGCTCGTCGCCGTACGCGATGGCGAGTCTCATCGAACTGAAGGATCGCTTCGACATCGCCTTCGGCAACGACACGGATTTCGACCGGCACGGGATTGTGACCCGCGGCGGTGGGCTCATGAATCCCAACCATTACCTTTCGGTCGCGGTCTGGTACCTGTTTCAGCATCGCGCGGGTTGGCCGGAGGATGCGGCGATCGGCAAGACGCTCGTCTCCAGCTCGATGATCGACCGCATCGCCGCGAAGATCGGGCGCCGGCTGGCTGAAGTGCCTGTCGGATTCAAGTGGTTTGTGGATGGGCTGCTGGACGGCTCCTATGGATTCGGAGGAGAGGAGAGTGCGGGCGCCTCTTTTCTGCGAAAGAACGGGAAGGTGTGGACGACCGACAAGGACGGGATCATTCTGGATCTTCTGGCGGCCGAGATCATGGCGGTGACCGAGCGCGATCCGAGCGAGCATTATGAACGGCTGGAGGAGGAGTTTGGAAGTCCCGTGTACGAGCGCATCGATGCGCCGGCGGATCGGGACCAGAAAGACGTGTTGAAGAATCTGTCGCCCGACGACGTCGAGGTTTCGGAGCTGGCCGGCGAGCCGATAGAATCCATCCTCACGCGGGCGCCCGGCAACGACGCGCCGATCGGCGGTCTCAAGGTGGTGGCGGAGAACGGCTGGTTCGCCGCGCGGCCCTCCGGTACGGAAGACATCTACAAGATCTACACCGAGAGTTTTCGCGGGTCGGATCATCTCGCGAAGATTCAGGACGAGGCGCAGTCGATCGTCAGCGCCGCGTTTCGCGCTGCCGGTATTGCGTGAGGCGCGGGGGAGTCTGCCATCCGGCTCGTGAGGCGGCCGTTGCGGATGCGCTG
>CAZQAS010000062.1:2057-18105 GCA_964591285.1 uncultured Rhodothermales bacterium | reverse complement strand
ACGCTTCGGCTCGTCGTGCAGGGCGCGTCGACCGCGGCCGGATTCCCGTACGGGCGGAGTGGCAGTTTTTCGCGCATGCTGGAGCAGCGCCTGGGCGCGACGCTTCCGGAGCGCGAGGTCGAGGTCGTCAACACGGCGATGGCGGCCGTCAACTCGCATACGCTGCGCGATCAGGCCGAGGAGATCTTCGCGCAGCAGCCCGATGCCGTTCTCATCTATGCCGGCCACAACGAATACTACGGCGCGCTCGGAGCGGCGTCTACCGAATCGATCGGACCCGCGGCCCGGCTGTACCTCACCGTAGACCATCTCCGCACCGTGCAGGCCGCCCGACGTCTGTGGACCGGCATCACGGGCGGCCGCGCGGCCGATGCACCGGGCGCCACGCTCATGCACGAGATGGCGCAGAAGCGTAGCATTGCCGTCGAGAGTGCCGTCTATCGCCGAGGCATCCGCCAGTTCGAGTCGAATCTACAGGCGCTGCTTTGCCGCTATCGGGACGCCGGCGTTCCCGTGTTCATCGGCACGCTGGCCGCCAACGAGCGGGATCAGCCGCCTTTCGTGTCCGGACTTTCCGAGGGCACCGACACGGCCGCGTGGCGCCGCGATTTTCGAGCGATTGGATGGGCGCTGGATCGGCGCCGTGACTCAACAGCCGCCGGCGAGAATCGCAGTGTATCCGACCGCGCCCTCTCCACCATCGATTCGCTGCTTCGGGTCGACGACCGGTCTGCCGACGCATACTTCACCCGCGCGCGCCTGCATGATGCGGCAGGCCGCTACGAGGAGGCCCGCCGCGACTACGTTGCCGCGAAGGACCGCGACGAGCTGCGCTTCCGCGCGCCGGAAGCGATGAACGACGTCATCCGCGATGCGGCCGAGGCGTGCGGCGCCACGGTCGTCGACACGCGCGGCGCCCTGGCCGAGGCCTCCCCCGAGGGCATCATCGGCGAGGCGCTCATGCTCGAGCACCTCCATCCGAACGTCGACGGCCAGTTTCTGCTCGCCGACGCGTTTTATGAGGCCCTCGGAGATGCGGGATTTTTCGAAGCGCCAGCGCGCCGCGTCCCTGCAGAAATCGCACGCCGCGACCTGCTCGTCACGGAGCTCGACTCGACGCTCGCGTCCCTGCACGTGCGCCGGCTGCTTAACAACTGGCCGTTCCAGCCTCCGGGCGTAACGCGCCCCGATACGATCACCGTGGCGGACACCGTCGACGCGCTCGCGCTCGACGTCCTGCGCGGCCGCAGGACCTGGCTGGATGCCGCGGCCGCCCTGGGCGCACACTACGAAGCCCGCGGCCGGCTCGACGATGCGCTGCGCGTTGCGCGCGCCCTCATCCAGGAGCAGCCCTATGCCGAGCAGCCTTACCTTTTGGCGGGCAACATCCTCGTGAAGCAGGGCCGCTTCGGCGCCGCCTTCCCGTTCTTCCGCGCCGCCGACGCGCGCGGACCGTCCGCCGAGGCGCGCCGGATGGCCGGACACAGCCTCGTGCGCGCCGGACAAGCGGCAGACGCCATCACCTGGCTCCACGATGCGCTCGAGCTGGAGCCGGAGCACCGCGCCGCCCTGTACGATCTCGCCGTGGCCTACGCGGAAAGCGGCAGGCGCGGCGAAGCGCTCTCGGCGGCCGGGCGCCTCTTGCGGCTCGATCCCGCCGATCCCGGAGCGCGGCGCCTGGCAGCGCGCCTGGAATGACGCATACACGCGAATCCCGTCGGCCATCCAGCCATCCAACCATCTACGATATCCAGCCATCCCGTCCACATCCAACTATCCAAAATGCTTGCCACCTCTAAAAGCCTCGCGGCCGTAATCGTGCTCGCCGGTGTCCTGGCGCAGCCACTTGCTGCGCAGGAGGCGCTTCGCCTCGTCGTACAAGCCGACCAGGGTACCCACACCATCAGCCGGCACATCTACGGACATTTCGCCGAGCACCTGGGTCGCGATATCTACGACGGCTTCTGGACGAAGGCCGGCACCGGCGAGTGGCACCTCCGGGACGACGTTGTAGAGGCGCTTCGAGACATCCAGATACCGAACCTGCGCTGGCCGGGTGGATGCTTCGCGGATTACTACCATTGGAGAGACGGCATCGGCCCGTGGGAGGATCGGCCCACCATCGTGAACACCATCTGGGGAGGCGTCACGGAGGACAACAGCTTCGGCACGCACGAATTCATGGAGCTGGTCGAGCGGCTCGACACCGAGCCCTTCGTCGTCGGCAATGTGGGGAGCGGGACCGTCGAGGAGATGGCCAACTGGTGGGAATATCTAAACTTCCCCGGCGTGAGTCCGATGGCCGACCTGCGGCGCGAGAACGGTCGCGACGACCCGTGGAACGTCCGCTACTGGGGCGTCGGCAACGAGAGCTGGGGCTGCGGCGGTAACATGCGGCCCGAGTACTACGCCGACCTCTACAAGCGCTTTGCCACCTTCCTTCACGGCTACGGCGACGTGCGGCCTTATCGGGTGGCGACCGGCGCGGCCGGCGGCGACTACAACTGGACGGAAGTGATGATGCGCGATGCCGGCGATATGATGGAGGCCATCGACCTGCATCACTACACGCTCGTCGGCGACTGGAGCCAGAAGGGACACGCCACGGAGTTCGGCGAGGCCGAATGGTTCGAGCTGATGCAGAAGGCAACCCACATCGAGACGCTCGTCGAGCGGCATTCGGAGATCATGGACCGCTACGATCCCGAGAAGCGCGTGGCGCTGTTCGTCGGCGAATGGGGGACCTGGCACGAGGTGGAGGAGGGGACGAACCCCGGATTCCTCTACCAGCAGAACACCATCCGCGATGCGCTGGTGGCATCTTATCATCTGGATGTCTTCAACAACCACGCCGAGCGCGTGCGCGGGGCGAACATCGCGCAGACGGTGAACGTGCTGCAGGCGATGATCCTCACGCAGGACGAGCAGATGATCCTGACGCCGACCTACCACGTCTTCGACCTTTACACCGTGCATCACGACGCCACGCTGCTTCCCATTTCACTCGAGGGCGGGACGTATACGTATGGGGATGACGCGATCCCCGCCGTGAGCGCGTCGGCCTCGCGGGATTCCGTGGGCACGATCCACATCACGCTGACGAACGTCGATCCGAATGGGCCGCGTACGATCGAGACCGACGTTCGCGGCGGAAGCGTCACCGGAGTCAGCGGGAGCATCCTCACCGCCGCCGCGATGAACGCGCACAACACGTTTGAGGCGCCCGATGCCGTGAGGCCTGAGGCGTTCGACGGTGCGAGCATTCGCGACGGCCGGCTCGTGGTCGATCTTCCGGCCAAATCCGTCGTCGCGCTGACGCTCGAATAGCATAGAAGGAGGCACGCCAGAAATCTCGGACCGAGAATCATGGGATCACGACCAAGCGCTGAACGCCAAGACACGCCGCTGACCTCCGACTACGGACGGGCCGCGCGCTCGCGGGATGGGCACACCACCACGCTCGGCGTCATCGTCGGAAACCGCGGCTTCTTCCCGGATCACCTATGTGAGTCCGGCCGGAAGACCATTCTCGACGTGCTCGAGCGTGAGGGCATCCGCGCCGTCATCACACCGGCCGACGCGACCAACAACGGCGCGATCGAGTCCCTCCAGGAGGCCCGGCTCTGCGCCGATCTCTTCCGCGAGCACCGGGACGACATCGACGGCGTCCTCGTGACGCTTCCCAACTTCGGCGACGAACGCGCCATCGCAAACACGCTGCGATGGGCGGACCTCGACGTGCCGGTTCTCGTGCACGCCTTCGGTGATGCATCCGATCAGATGACCATCGTGAACCGCCGCGACAGCTTCTGCGGCAAGATGTCCGCCTGCAACAACCTGCGCCAGTACGGGATCAAGTTTTCGCTCACCAGCCGGCACACGATGGATCCGGAATCCTCGGAGTTCGCCGAAGACCTCCTGCGCTTCGCCGCCGTCTGCCGGGTCGTCCGCTCGCTGCGCAACGTCCGCCTCGGGCAGATCGGCGCGCGTCCGGCGGCGTTCAACACCGTGCGCTACAGCGAAAAGCTCCTCGAGCGAAGCGGGATCTCGGTCGAGACGCTCGACCTCTCCGAATTGCTCGGATGGATCAGGAGGATGGGAGACGACGAGCCGCCGGTGAAGAAGAAGATCGAGGAGATGGGCGACTACACGCGCATCGAGAACATCCCCCCGGAGAGCCTCACGAAGATGGCGAAGCTCGGGGTCGCGGTCGACCGCTTCATGGAAGCGCAGGGACTCGCGGCGACGGCGATCCAGTGCTGGACCTCACTCGAGGAATTTTACGGGGTCGTGCCGTGTACGGCCATGAGCATGATGAGCAACGATTTGATGGCGAGCGCCTGCGAGTCGGACATCGCCGGCACGCTGAGCATGTACGTCCTCCAGCAGGCCGCGCGGGCGCCCGCCGCGCTGCTCGACTGGAACAACAACTACGGCGAAGATCCGAACAAGGGCGTGGTCTTTCACTGCTCCAACCTGCCGAAGGCCTTCTTTGAGAGCGACGGGGACGATGCGCACCGGATGGATTACCAAGAGATCATCGCCGGTTCGGTGGGAAAGGAAAACACGTTCGGGACGATCGTCGGCCGGATCGCGCCGGGGCCCTTTACCTACGCGCGCGTCTCCACGGACGATCTCGAAGGGGAGATCCGTGCGTACGTCGGCGAGGGCACGTTCACGAGCGACGAGATGAAGACTTTCGGCGGCTACGGCGTGTTCGAGGTGCCGCGCCTGCAGGAACTCCTCCAGCACATCTGCCGGAACGGCTTCGAACATCACGTGGCGGCGACCCGCGTCCGGACCGCCGCGGCCGTCGCTGAGGCGCTCGGCACGTATATGGACTGGGATGTGTATCATCACGTAGACTGATGCCTGACGCTTTCACCATCGGCCTGGATTTCGGCACGAATTCCGTGCGTGCGCTCGTGGTGGACGTGCGCACCGGCGAGGAGGTCGGCACGAGCGTGTACGCGTACCCCGCCGGCCGCGACGGCATCCTCCTCGATCCGCGCGATCCGAATCTAGCCCGGCAGGATCCGCAGGACTACCTCGATGGGATGGCGACGAGCATACGCGGGGCGCTGGAGGACGCCCGGTCCGCCGCGGCCTTCGATCCAGCCCGGGTCATCGGCCTCGGCATCGACACGACCGGATCCACACCGCTGCCGATGGACTCGGAAGGCCGGCCGCTCGCCTTCGATCGACGATTCGTCGACAATCTGAACGCCTACGTGTGGCTCTGGAAGGATCACACGGCCCACGCCGAGGCGGCGGAGATCACCGAGCGCGCGCGAGAGATGCGCCCGCAGTACCTCGCGAAATGCGGCGGCACGTACAGCTCGGAGTGGTTGTGGTCGAAGGTGTGGCACTGCCTGCGGGTCGATCCGGAGGTCTTCGAAGCGGCCTATACGTGGGTCGAGCATGCGGATTGGATGCCGGCCGTGTTGACGGGCACCGATCATCCCGACGAGATCCGCCGCGGTGTTTGCGGCGCGGGCCACAAAGCGATGTATCACGCATCCTGGGGCGGATATCCGGACGAGGAGTTCCTCGCTGCGCTCGACGATCGGCTCGTCACTCTCCGGCGAAGCCTGCCGGATGAGGCCTACAACGCCTCAGAAGCGGCCGGCGGGTTGACGGACGAATGGGCCGAGCGGCTTGGACTGCCCACCGGAATTCCGGTAGCCGTCGGGGCGTTCGACGCGCATCTCGGGGCCGTCGGTGCGGGCGTGGCGCCGGGAACGCTCGTGAAGATCATCGGCACGTCGACGTGCGACCTCACCGTCGCGCCGCTCGCTCAGGAGGTCGACGACGTCCCCGGCCTCTGCGGCATCGTGCCCGAATCTATCCTGCCGGGCCATCTCGGCTTCGAGGCGGGACAGTCGGCGGTTGGGGACATCTTTAACTGGTTCGTGCGGAGCGTCGCCCCGAAAGGACACGATCATGAATCGCTCACCAAGGAGGCCGAAGCGCTGAAGCCCGGCGAAAGCGGGCTGCTCGCGCTCGACTGGCACAACGGCAACCGCACGGTGCTCGTCGACCAGCGCTTGACCGGGCTCATCCTCGGGTTGAATCTTCACAGCACGCCCGGCGAGATCTACCGCGCACTCGTCGAGGCGACGGCCTTCGGTTCGCGCGTCATCATGGAGCGCTACGAGCAGTACGGCGTGCCCGTCGAGCGCATCGTGGCCTGCGGCGGCGTCTCGGCAAAAAACCGGATGCTGATGCAGATATACGCCGACGTGCTCGGCCGGCCGCTGATGCTCTCGCGCAGCAGCCAGACGTGTGCGCTGGGCGCGGCGATCAGCGGCGCCGTGGCTGCAGGGCCGCAAGCCGGCGGTCACGACCGGTTCGAGACCGCCGTCGACGCCATGACCGGCGTCCAGGACACCGTCTTCCAGCCCATTTCCGCACACCGAGCCGTTTACGACAAGCTCTACGGACTGTATCTTCGTCTGCACGACGCCTTCGGCGTTGCCCGCCAGAGCGACGACCTCTCCGACGTGATGAAGCAGCTGCTCGATCTCCGCGACCAGGTATCCGCCTGACGATGCCTCACGAAGCGCTCAAGGAGGCCGTCTGGAAGGCCAACGTCGACATCGTCGATGCGGGGCTCGTCGTGCTGACCTGGGGCAATGCGAGCGGCGTCGATCGGGAGGCGGGGGTGATGGCGATCAAGCCGAGCGGCGTAGCCTACGACCGGCTCCGGCCGGAAGACATCGTGATCGTATCCCTCGAAACGGGCCGGCCGGTCGACGCCGGCGGCTCGAGCGATCATCGGCCGCCGGTCGATACCCAGCAGCTGCCCAGCACGGACCGCTCCACCATCAAGAAGCCCTCATCGGACACGCCGACCCACCTCGAGCTCTACAGACGCTTCGACGCGATCGGCGGCATCGTCCATACGCATTCGACGCACGCCGTGAGCTGGGCGCAGGCGGAGCACGAGATTCCATGCTTCGGAACGACGCACGCGGATCATTTCAACGGCCCCATTCCCGTGACGAGGAGGCTCCGGGAGGATGAGATCCGCGACGACTACGAGCACCACACGGGAGCGCTCATCGTCGAGTGCTTTCGGGAGCGCGATCCGCAGGAGATCCCCGGTGTGCTGGTGGCCGGGCACGGCCCGTTCGTCTGGGGAAGCACGCCGGCCACGGCCGTCGAGAATGCCATCGCGCTCGAGGAAATCGCGCGCATGGCGCTGCACACGCGACTTCTCGACGGCGAGGCGCGCGCCATCCATCAGGTCCTCCGCGAGAAACACTTTTCGCGGAAACACGGGCCGGATGCCTATTATGGGCAGCCACCGGACTCAGCGTAGTTTTAAGTTCCCCATCAGGACCATCACAAGGACCCTTGTCACGCCCCTCATCACCCAATTCACCTGAACGCGCATGGGAGCTCTAGCAGCGATCGACTGGATTATCATCGGCGGGTATTTCCTGGTCATCCTGGGACTCGCCTGGTGGGTCATCCAACAGAAAACCGATACACCGACCGACTACTTCCTCGCGGGTCGCCACCTGGGCTGGCTGATCGTCGGCGCCTCCATCTTCGCCTCGAACATCGGCTCCGAGCACCTGGTCGGATTGGCCGGCTCAGGCGCGACCGACGGCGTCGCCCTGGCGCACTACGAGCTACACGCCTGGTGTCTCCTCGTGCTGGGCTGGGTCATGGTGCCCTTCTACATGCGCTCGAAGGTGTTCACGATGCCCGAATTCCTCGAGCGTCGCTTCTCGCCGATGGCGCGGACGCTGCTCTCGCTGATCTCGCTCGTCGCCTACGTGCTCACCAAGATCGCGGTCGGCATCTTCGCGGGCGGCGTGGTCTTCAGCGTCCTCATGCCGGAGCTGAACGTACTCGGCATGAACAGCTTCTGGATCGGCTCGATTCTCGTCATCCTCTTTACGGGCGCCTATACCGTGCTCGGCGGGCTACGGGCGGTCGCTTACACCGAGGCGCTGCAGACGCTGGTTCTGGTGATCGGATCGCTGCTGACGCTCATCTACGGCCTCGAGGCGATCGGCGGGTGGACGCGGCTCTACGAAATCGCCGGCTCCGAAATGTTCAACCTCTGGAAGCCGCTCGTGCCGGAGGGCGTGAACGCCACGTGGGCGCCGGTCCGCGAGGCCGGCGAGATGGCCTGGTATTTCAACGATCAGTATCCGTGGCTCGGGATGGTGTTCGCGGCGCCGATCATCGGACTCTGGTACTGGACCACCGACCAGTACATCGTGCAGCGCGCGCTGGGCGCACCCAACGAGCAGCAGGCGCGGCGCGGCTCCATCGCGGCGGCCTTCTTGAAGCTGCTGCCGGTGTTCATCTTCATCATCCCGGGCATCATCGCCTTCGCCCTCGCGCAGACCGGCGAAGTCCCCGCGCTACGGGAGGCCATGATGAATGAGCAGGGCGAGCTCATCACCGAGCAGGCCCAGGGCGCCTTCCCACTGCTGGTCGCCCACGTGCTGCCCATCGGCATTCGCGGCATCGTCGTGGCCGGACTACTGGCGGCCCTGATGAGCTCCCTCGCCGGCGTGTTCAATGCGTCCTCGACCCTCTTCACGATGGACTTCTACAGCCGACTGCGCCCGGAGGCGTCCGAGCAGCACCTCGTCTGGATGGGCCGCGTCGCCACGGTCGGGATGGTCATCGTGGGCCTCGCGTGGATCCCGGTGATCCAGGGCGGCCGCGGGCTCTACGACTACCTGCAGGGCGTCCAGGCATACCTCGCGCCGCCGATCTTCGTGGTGTTCTTCCTGGGGATCTTCAACAAGCGGCTGAACAAATACGGCTGCCTGGCCGCGTTGATCATCGGTTTTGCGCTGGGCCTCTTCCGGCTGGCCGTGGATACGCCGGTTTCGCTGATCGACGGCTTCGCCTACGAGCAGGGGACATTCCTCTGGATCATCAATAACATATTCTTCCAGTACTACAGCCTCGTGATCTTCTTCATTTGCATCATCGTGATGTACGTGGCCAGCTACATGACCGCGCCGCCGTCGTACGAGAAGATTACCGGCCTGACCTACGGAACCATGACTGCCGACGACCGTGCCGTCTCGCGGGCCAGCTGGGATTGGCGCGACGTCGCTTCGACGGTTCTCGTGCTCGCGCTGATAGCCGCGGCGTATCTGTACTTCACGGGCTAGGCTAGCTGGTCGGAGGTCAGAGGTCAGAGGTCAGAAGTCGGAGGTCGGAGGTCAGAAGTGGAATGTCAGTAGCGTGTCCGAAGGTGATCATGGTTACCATTAACTGCGAGACTCCGGAATGAAGGTCCTCCGCCTGCACGCGAAGAATCAGTTTCAGCTGCATGATGAAGATCCGCCCGAGCCCGCGAACGGTGAGGAGATGGTCCGCGTCACCTCCGTAGGGATCTGCGGATCGGATTTGCACTGGCTGGAGGGCGGGGGGATCGGCGCAGACCGGCTTGAGCGGCCGCTCGTGCTCGGCCATGAATTCGCCGGTGTGATTGCAAACGGTAAGCGCGAGGGCACGGCCGTGGCCGTCGACCCGGCCGTCCCGTGCCTGCGCTGCGAGTTCTGCCTGGAGGGGCATCCGAACCTGTGCACGAACGTGCGGTTTTCGGGCCACGCCGAAACCGACGGCGCGCTGCGCGAGGCGATGGCGTGGCCGTCGCACTGCCTGTTTCCGCTGCCGGAAGGGTTCTCGGCCGACGACGGGGCAATGCTCGAACCGCTCGGCGTGGCGATTCACGCCATCGATCTGGCGAAGGTCGGGCCGGCCTCCACCGTCGGCGTCTTCGGCTCGGGGCCGATCGGGCTGCTCGTGATGCAGGTCGCCCGCGCCGCGGGGGCGACGCGCATCTTCGCTACGGACATTCGGCCGCACCGTCTCGAGGCGGCCGCGGAGGCCGGAGCTACCGAGACGTTCGCTGCCGACGGGAGCGAGGCAGAGCAGATCCTTGAGGCAACCGGCGGGCGAGGCGTGGACGTCGCCTTTGAAGCCGCCGGAACCAACGAGGCGGTCGAAGCAGCGATCGACGCGGCACGCCCCGGCGCACGCGTCCTGCTCATCGGAATCCCGTCGGACGACCGGACGTCGTTCACCGCCTCGGCGGCGCGCCGGAAGGGTCTCACCCTGATGCTCGCCCGCCGGATGAAGCACGTCTATCCACGAGCGATCGAGCTGGTGCGGTCGGGCCGCGTGGATGTGCGCTCGATGGTCTCTCATCAGTTCGGGCTCGAGGACTACGCGGAGGCGTTCGACGTGGCGCTGCATCGGCAGGGCCTGAAAGTCATGATCCATCCAACCGATGTATAGTGCCGATGGACGCCGGCGAGACGACTCCGACGAGAAGCCGCCCCGACCGAACCAGCCGTCCGTCGCCACTGCGCACCGACGGGAGCAATGTGTTCGCACATCATTCCATGGCGCGGCGCGTGCCGAATATCATCGCCGACGTCATCGCACGGAACGCGGACTACCCGGAATCGATCAAGGCTGCGCTGGAAAGTCTGCGCGAAGACATCGCCGGCGACGGTCCGATCCGTCTCTTTGCTCCCCCGGCTCCCGATCATGATCTCTGGCGCGGGCTGATCGGTCCGCACGTGGGCTCGTCCTGGCTGGATGCCGAATGGTTTTTCGCCGAGATGCTGGCCTACCGCTGGATGCTCGCCGCCGCGCGTTACTGGGATACGCTGCGGGATCCCTTTGCGCCGTTTAAGGACGAGGAGATGGCGTCCGATGCGCTGTGGAGCGTGCTCGGCGAAGCGCTTGCCATCGAGGGATCGCCCGAGGAGCGGCTCGATGCGCATCTCCGTCTGATGCTCTGGAGCAACCGGATCGATCTCAGCCTCAGCGCGGTGGCGTCGAAGGGTACGTCGGCTGCCGCCGAGCATCTTCTGGCCGACGACGTCCCACAGTCCGTCGAGCATCTGATGTCCCGCCGCCCGGCAGACGTGCACATCGTCATGGACAATGCGGGCACGGAGCAGGCGATGGACTACGCGATCGCCGACCTGCTCCTCACGGAGGAGCTCGCCGAGCGAGTGACACTGCACGTCAAGATGCAGCCCGTGCTCGTCAGCGACGTGATCGTGTCAGACATCTACGCGCTGCTCGAGCGGATGTCGAGACGTGGAGGAGTGTTTGCGGCGCTGGAGGGCCGCATCCGGGCGGAGCTTGCAGACGGCCGTCTGCGCATCGTGCCGGATTTCTTCTGGAACACGCCCGGTTGCTGGTGGGAGCTACCCCAACGCCTGCAGGAGCCGCTTCGGCGGGCCGATCTGGTCGTCGCGAAGGGAGACGTCAACTACCGCCGCATAACGAACGACGCGCTGTGGCCTGACGATGCGACGGTCGCAGAGGCGCTGTTCGACGTGGACCTCACGATGCTGGCTCTGCGGACGCTGAAGAGCGACACGCTGGTCGGCGTCGGATCGGAGACGATTCGGCGGCTCGACCGCACGGAGGGAAGCGGATGGCGATCCAGTGGCGACTACGGGGTCGCGCAGTTTCACCACCCCTGAGTAGGTGCGGAGGCGCGAGACGGTGAGAGGACGTGTGCTGCCCTAGTCGCTTGCCGGCGCGGGCTGCGGAAGCGGGCCACTGCTGCTGCCGGGCAGCGACAACCGCCACTCGCGCACGCGGGCGACGAGGGCATTGGCGGTCACGTACACGATCGGTATCAGAACCAGCGTGATGAGTGTCGAGGCCAGCAGTCCACCGATCACGACGCGCGCGAGCGCCGCCTGTATCTCGGCGCCGGCACCCCAGCCGAGCGCGAGTGGGAAGAGGCCCAGGACCGTCGTGAGGGTCGTCATCAGGATGGGTCGCAGTCGGAGGCGCCCCGCCTCGACGACCGCATCCAAGACGTCCAGTCCCTGCTCGCGCCGCATCAAGTTGATGTAGTCCACCAACACGATCGCGTTGTTAACGACGATGCCGATCAGCATCACGAGTCCCATGATGCTCTGCATGTTCAGCGAGGTCCCCGTCAAAAGCAGCGTCGGCACGACGCCGACCACCGCCACGGGCACCGAAAACATCACGATGAGTGGATCAAGAAAGCGCTCGAACTGGCCGGCCATCACCATGTAGATCAGGACGAGAGCCATGATGATGGCGATCATGAAGTCGCGCTGCGCCTTCTGCTGTTCTAGGTACTCACCCGCGAACGTGATGGAGAACCCGTCCGGCAGCGACATTTCGGCGAGGTTGGTGCGGATTCGCTCGACGGCTTCCCCGAGCGCGACTCCTTCTTCGAGGTTCGCCGCAATGTGCGTGACGCGCTGGCCGTTCACCCGGCGAATGGAGGTCGGTGCGCGACCGCGCTCCTTGTTCACCAGCGTTGCCACGGGAATCGTGCGGCCCTCGTCCGTTCGCACGGCGATGTCGTCGAGATCGTTCATCGTCAGGCGGTCTTCCGGCCGGAGGCGCACGACGATCGGGAATTCGTCGCCGCCTACGCGGAATTGCCCGGCACGGCTGCCGCCGATGCTCGTCTGAATCGCGCGAGCGACCTGCTGTACCGACAGGCCGAGACTCGAAATCTTGTTTCGGTCGAAGACGACGTTCTCCTCCGGCCGTCCTTCACGACGGCTCAGCCGGACGTCCTCCACGCCCCGTACCGACTCCATCCGATGCTGCATCTCACGCGCGAGCTCGTCGGCGGTGTCGAGATCGTAGCCGCGCAGCTCCACCTGTACGGCTTCCGTGCCGTCACCGGAGCTGAAGAGCCTTCGGAGGATCCACAGGCCCGACTGTGCCTCGACGCGGATCTCCGCGCCCGGGATTAACCCGTCGACGGCCTCGCGGATGCGATCCGCCAGTACGGCGCTGCTGATGGAGCGCTCATTCGCCGGAACCAGACGGACTTCCACTTCCGCGTCGCCGAAGCGAACCTCCGTGGCCACGTCGAGCACGTCGTCCTCCGGGAGGATCGGCAGGACGGCGCGCTCCAGTTCGTTGAGGTATTCTCGGACCACAGCGATATTGGTGCCCTGCGCCATTTCCATCTCGACGTCGATCTCGTCGGCGTCGGTCGGCGGTGTCAATTCTACCGGGATGAGCGGCCAGAGCAGGACCGTGAGGACAAGCAATGCGCCCGTGGCACCGAGCACCTTGCCCCGGTGGCCCACGGCCGTCCTCAGCGAACCGGAATAACGCCGCTCGAGGCGCTCAAAGTGCCGCTGAAACCACGAACGCTTCGGTTCGGGTGCGTCGGATCCGCCGGCTTCGATCGTCAAGAACTTACTCGCCAGGACCGGCACCAGCGTCAGCGCAACGAGCAGCGAGCAGGCGAGTGCAAAGACGACGACGAGTGCCAGCGCCTGGAACAGATCGCCGGTCGTCGAACGCATGAAGACGAGCGGAAGGAAGATCACGCACGTGGTCAGCGTCGAGGCGACGATGGCTCCGGCCACCTCCCGGGTGCCCACCCTCGCTGCATCCGGCAGCGAGAGCCCCTTCTCTTCTCGATGCCGTACGATGTTCTCGAGCACCACGATGGCATTGTCCACCATCAAGCCGATGCCGAGCGCGAGCCCCCCGAA
Organism: uncultured Rhodothermales bacterium; assembly: GCA_964591285.1. Lineage (GTDB taxonomy): Bacteria > Bacteroidota > Rhodothermia > Rhodothermales > VXPQ01 > CAZQAS01. The sequence continues at coordinate 4,588 of CAZQAS010000062.1, read as the reverse complement.
GGTCATCTGATTGAGGGTCATCCCCCCGAAATACAGCAAGCCGAAGGTGGCGATCACCGATATGGGAATGGCCAGCGCAATGACGAACGTCGACGAGCCGTTGCGCAGGAACAGATACAGGATGAAAATGGCGAGCAGCCCGCCCCAGAATGCCGCCGACTGCACGTTCGAAATGCTCTGTCGGATGAACGTGCTCTGGTCGCTGATGACGTGCATCTTGAGGTCGGACCGCTCCTCGTTCACACGATCGACCTCCCGCTGGATCGCGTCGGCGACCGAGACCGTGTTCGCGCCGCTCTGCTTCTGAATGGACATCCGAATCACCGGCTTTCCATTCAACTCCGCGAGCCGGTTGACATCCTCGAATCCGTCCACGACGTCCGCGACATCCTGTACGCGAACGGGGTTGCCGTTCGTGTAGGTGATCACCGTGTTGGCAATCTGATCGACCGACGTATATTCACCCAGCGAGCGAACGTAGAGGTCCTTCACCCCCTCCTTGACGTTTCCACCCGGCAGCGTGGCGTTTTCGCGGGCGAGGGCCTGCTGGACGTCCAGCGGCGCCAGCCCGCTTGCCTGGAGACGATCGCGGTGCAGGTTGATCCGGATTTCGCGATTGACGCCGCCGCGGATCTCGATGGTGCCGACGCCGGGTATCTGCTCGAATCGCTGCGAAAGGTCGCGCTCCAGGATCTGGGTCGTCTCCTCCAGCGGTCGGGTGGATTCGACCGCCAGGGACATGATCGAAATGTTATTCGGATCGAACTTCCAGATGCCGGGAGGCTCGGCTTCGGGCGGTAGCTCGTCCCGAATGCGGTCAAGGGCCGCGCGAATGTCGTTCGCCGCCTCGTCGAGGCTTGTCCCCTGGGCAAATTCGAGGCTCACGAAGCTGATTCCTTCCTCGGATCGTGAGGAGACCCGCTCGAGGTTCGGCACGCCCGAGACGGCGTTCTCGACGGGATCGGTAATGATCTGTTCGATCTCCTCGGGGCCTACGTTCGCATAGCGGGTGTAGACGGTCATCCGCGCATATTCGATCGGCGGAAGGAGATCGACGGGCAGGTAGAAAAAGCCGACGATGCCTACCGTGATCGTCACCAGGTAGAACATGGCCGTGGCGACCGGGCGGCGGATCGAAACGTTGGTGAGAGAAGCCATCGTCTGCGGAGCTTATTGGTTGGATCCGGCCTCTTCTTCGTCCGACGCACCTTGCGCCGACGTGGGTACATTGTCGGAGGCCGTCGTTCCGGCGGGGGCGTCGTCCAGCGCGCCGTCGTTCGGGCTACCGCTATCCTGCACGTCGCCATCGCCCGCGGGCTCCTGCGCCTCGTGAGCCAGGCGCTGCTGCTTCTCCATAAACTGGCGGAGGAGGTCCTGATCCTGCAGCTCCTGCAGCGACGCGATACGGTCCCACGTGGTCGGCCGTGCGCGCGCCTGCGCCCGCTCGCCCGCTTGGCCACTCAGCAGATTCTGTCCGACGGTTACGACCCAATCTCCCGGCCGCACCGCGGTGACTCCAACGAGACCGCGGCCCCGCGCAAGGACCTGAATCTGGCGAAACTCCATCGGCGTCGGTTCGGTCAATGGCGGCGGGAGCTCCGAATCGTAGGTTTCCGGCTCGTCGATCGGCGTTTCATTGGTGAGCGAGGGGGCCACGAAGACGCCCATCACGCCGGATGCCGGATCTTCGTAGAGTGCGCTCGCCGGGAGAAGGGTAGCCTGCTCGCTTTCACCGTAGAGCACGTCTACCGTCACGAACATGCCGGGGCGCAGCATGCCTTCTTCATTTCCGACGTGAATCTCCGCTCGAGCACTGTAGCTGGCTTGATCTAGAAAAGGAGAGATACGAGAGACCTCGGCCCGGAGCGTCTGACCGCCCTGGCCTTCGAGCGTGATGAGCGCCGTCTGCCCGGTTTCGATCCGGGGCAGCACGCCGTCCGGAACGGCCACCTCGACCTTCACGACGCTGAGGTCGCCCATCGTAAAGAGATGAGTGTTGGGGTCGACGCGCATCCCGATCTCGACGTTGCGCTCGCCGACGTGCCCGGTGATCGGTGCACGGACGACAGCTCGACGAAGCGCCTCGCGCTGCTCCTGGACCGTCGCCTCAGCCTGCGCGATACGGCCGAGAGCTTGCTCATGTGAGGCCTCCGCCGCATCGACCTGCGCCTGAATCGATTCGAGTTCCTGCTCGCTCTGCAGCTGCTTTTCTGCCAGCTGCTGGGTTCGGTCGAGCCGCGACCTCAGCTCGCGAAGCGTCGCCGCCGCCTGCTTGGCCTGGGCCGTGTTCACCTGAAGGGTCGCTTCCGCCTGCCGCAGCTGATCTTGATACTGCCGATCTCGGAGATACACGAGCGGCTGCCCCTGCTGCACGAAATCGCCGTCATCGACCACCACACGCTCGACCGGCGCCGAAATCTCGGCGTAGATCGCGACCTGGTTCGAGGCCCGCACAATGCCGGTCAGCCGCTCCTCGAGTGGAAGCGAACCCTGGCGCGCCTGAATGACCTCCACGGCCGGAATCGCCCCTG
>CAZQAS010000062.1:0-1957 GCA_964591285.1 uncultured Rhodothermales bacterium | reverse complement strand
AGTGGAAGCGAACCCTGGCGCGCCTGAATGACCTCCACGGCCGGAATCGCCCCTGAGTCGGTCCCGGGGCCGCCCTCGCGGGCTTCCGACCCGCCGCACGCCGCAAGAATAAGGGCGAACGCCGGGACAACCAGGGTGAGTGTTCGTTGAAATCCAATCATGTACTCGATCTATCTTCAAAGGCCCTCTCATGAAAGGACCGGTCTATACCAGGTAAGGAAAACACCATCTGAGCTCCGGTGGGGCAGGGCGGATGCTCGACGTGACGAACAAACCCAGGCGGACCCCTGGTGTGAACTCTAATGTTCCTGCACGTCTATGGGTTCTAAGCCGTACACGGAATGCACGTGCGTGGGATGAATTGCACGAGGCGTCCGGTACACGGCGTATCAATCCCGAAGATTTTCCCCCATATATTTCCGTATGATCGACGCCGAGAAAGCGAACAGCGTAGCGAAAGGCCGGACGTCTGCGGGAGAGTTGGTCTCGACAGGCCGCACGTGGATCAGAGCGCTCCGCCTTCACCAGTGGGCGAAGAACCTCCTGATTTTCGTGCCGCTTTTTGCCGCGCATCGGTTTATGGAGCCTGGTCTGCTCCTCACGGCGCTGGTTGCGTTCGTAGCCTTTGGGATGTGCGCCTCGGCCGTGTACGTCTTCAATGACTTGACCGATCTGGCCGCTGACCGCCGGCATCCCCGCAAGCGGATGCGCCCGTTCGCAAGCGGGCGATTGACGACGAAACAGGGCATTGCCGCGGCCCTGCCGCTCAGCGTGGGCGGCCTGATGCTCGCCATCGCGCTCGTTTCGTCCGCCTTCGCGGGCGTCCTGCTGCTGTACATGGCGATCACGACGGCCTATTCGCTCTACCTGAAGCGGATCCTCTTGGTGGATGTGCTCCTCCTCGCGGGGCTCTACTCGATGAGGCTCTTCGCCGGCGCCGTCGCCACGAGTATCGTGCTTTCTCCCTGGCTCCTGGCGTTCTCGACCTTCCTCTTCTTCAGCCTTGCACTGGTGAAGCGGTATGCCGAGCTCATCTACATGGAGTCTATCGGGCGCGAGCCGGACTTCGGGCGGGCGTACGTGACCGGCGACAAGGACTTGCTCCGTGGGCTGGGCACCGCGGCGGGCGTTTCGGCGGTCCTCGTCCTCGCCCTCTACGTCAACAGCGAAATCGTGGCCGGACTCTACGATCGACCCGCGCTGCTGTGGCTCGTATGCCCCCCGCTGCTGTACTGGATCTCGCGGATGTGGCTCGCGGCCCATCGCGGCGACATGCACGACGATCCAATCGTCTTCACGATCAAGGATCGTGCGAGTTACCTGGTGGGATTGCTCGTCCTGGTGATCGTCGTACTGTCGACGTGAGTGCGGCGGCTCGACTGCGGCGGCTCGAGTGTGGCGCTTCGACTGCCGTGGCTCGAGTGTGGCGCTTCGACTGCGGCGCTTCGACTTCCGGGGGCACGAGTGCGGCGGGCGCTCGGTCCGCGCCAGCGGTCCGTTAAGCAGCTGGGCGGACGGATCGTTAGATTGACGGGCACCACTCACGTGACCATTTCCACAATCCAACTCCTATCGGATGCCCACCTGGATTGCACTGCTCCGCGGCATCAACGTCGGGGGTCGACATTCGCTGAAGATGGCGGATCTAAGAGCGCTGCTCGAATCGCTCGGACTCGAGAACGTTCGGACCTATATCCAGAGCGGAAATGTCGTGTTTGAGGCGCCGGTGGAGACGGCCGAAGACCTCGGAGCGAAGATTCCCGACGCCATCGAGGCGAGCTGCGGTTTTCGGCCCCGTGTTCAGGTCGTAAGTGCGGATCGCTTCAAGCGAGCGATCGAGGCCAATCCCTATCCGGAAGCCGAATCGTCCCCCAAGTTGCTTCACCTGTTCTTTCTCTTTGAAGCACCGGCCGACCCCGACTTCGAGAAGCTGGATGAATTCACGGCCTCGTCCGAA
>CAZQAS010000061.1:16185-18688 GCA_964591285.1 uncultured Rhodothermales bacterium | reverse complement strand
TTGCGATGCGATCTACGAGTTGATCACGGAAGACGAGTATTCCGGAGCGATTCGCCGACTGGAGGAAGCAGCCGTCGGACTCGGAGGAGAAGGGGCGGTCGAGGACACGGGTGATCGGGACGCGGTGGCGGCGGCGCTGCGCGCGGTAAAGCATCTGAGCAGTGCCATGGAGGCTCTCGCGGCCGATGCGGTCTCGCGTGCCGAGATGGAGACGGCCAGTGCCGCGAGTGCGTTGCGAAGCGCGGTCCGCATACTCCGTTCGAGCATCGAAGATGGCGGGGGAGAATCTCCCGTTCAGATGAGCGTCGCCGAGGCGCTCCGCGTTCCCACCGAAGAGGCGCTCCACGACGCACTTGAAAACCTGCTGAATCGGACCGAAAGCGGCGCCTTCGTCATCTTCGTCGATGCCCACACCGGTAACTTTATCCAGTTCTTTGGCTCTAAGGAGGAGCCGCTAGTACTGGATCTTTCGACGGCAAAGCTGTCGGATGCAGAGATGGAGCGCGCCGTGGAGCTGTTCGCGGCCGAGGGCATCGATTACGCGGGAGGAGACGACGGCAGGCCCCATGCCGGAGAAGAGGAGAGTTTCTCGGTGAATCTCGGACGTGATCCGGACCGCGCGACGGAGCTTGCTCTGCGTATCTTCAGCGGCGTCTACGGATCCACGTCCGATTTTACACTGAAGATCGAAGAAAACTGATGTCCCGAAGTCCTCGCTTTATGCCGTCCTCGATGGGATGGGTAACCCGATTCTTCTCTAGAGCAGCGGCCGCCGGATTATTAGGAGTCGCATTCTGGATGGTCTGCTCGCTGGCGCATCCTTCCGGGGCCGCCGCCCAAGACGTCGCCGAACTCCAGGCGCAGGTCGGTGATTTGTTCAATCGCAGCTGTGCACGCGTCGGGTGCCACGCCGGTTCTGATCCGCAGATGGGGATGAGCCTCGAGCAGGAGATGTTCGTCGGGCATACCGTGGGTCAGTCAAGCCGCGAGCGGCCTGAGCTGCAGATCGTCCACCCCGGCGAGCCCGACAGCAGCTATCTATTGATGAAGGTGAGGGACGACCCGGATATCGTCGGAATGCGCATGCCGATGACCGGAAACACGCTCTCCGAGTCCGAGATCACGGCGATCGAAAACTGGGTGGATGCACTGGGTGAGGCCGGCGCGGCGCAGACGTCCACCGGTGCCGCCGCCCGGACGACGAACGCCTTCAGCGGCTGGAAAGTGGTCAACCTCCCCACGACGAGGATGGTCGATGGACGGACGTGGCTGTTTCTCATCGGCCATCGATTCAATCCCGAACTTTCGGCCGGCTACGATGCGTTCTACGGCCTCGACGGCAGCAGCAGCATTTTTCTCAGCATGGGATACGCACCCACGAACGACCTGCTGTTCGTACTTGGGCGCAGCAACGCGGCCGACAACGTAGAGCTGCAGGGGAAATACCGCCTGATGGAGCAGACGCTCGACGGATCGAGGCCCGTCAGTGCCGCCGTTCACGCAGCGGTAAACTGGGTCACTGATGAGACGGCAGGCAGAGATCGGCTCAGTTCCGACGCGTTCAAGGTGTCCGGCCAGCTGGTCCTGAGCCGCGAGCTGAGCAGGAGCCTGGGCATTCTCGTGGCCCCCGGCGTACTCCTGAATCCCGCCGAGGATGCGCCGGACGACGGAGCGCTCGTAACGGTCGGACTGGGGACGCGGTGGAGGTTTTATCAGAATCTGTCGCTCGTGGCCGAATGGGTGCCCATCCTAACGGGCTACACGCGGACGACCAACGCCTTCGGCCGCGACAATCGCTTCGACAGCTGGGGCGGAGGGCTGGAGATCGCCGTGGGCGGGCACATTTTCCAGATCGTGCTCACGAACTCGGTTGGGTTGACGACAGATCAATATCTGCGGGGCGGTGATCTCGACATCTGGGACGCCGATCTACGCCTCGGATTCAATATTTTTCGGCTGCTCCGCTTCTAGTGCGCCGCAAACCGTCGTCCGCGAGGCTGTTCATCCTCCAACACACACCGTTGAAATGAGACGCATCGTTCTGCTTTTTGCCGCTTTCATCGTTCTGGGTTCCTGCGAGCACGCTGATCCGGTGGAGACCGGTGAACCCGATCCGACGCTGGAAAGCATCCAGACCAACATTTTTAATCAAAGCTGTGCGTTGTCGACCTGTCATGTCGGTTCGAACGCTCCGCTCGGCCTGGATCTAAGTGCCGGCAACGCACGCGAGAATCTGGTCGGTGTAGCGAGCGTCGAAGTGCCGGAGCTCGATCGCGTAGACGCTGGGAATCCGGATGACAGCTATCTGGTGATTAAGCTCGAAGGCAGCGATCCGAGGATGGTACAGGGACGAATGCCTCTCAACATGCCGGCGCTCTCGGACGAACAAATCGGTACCGTTCGAGAGTGGATCGCCGGAGGAGCGGAGTAGTGGCTGCAAACGCCCTCGCAGGCGTCATTAGATCGTAACGGCACACCGCGCCTGCACAGGCGGTACAACGTC
>CAZQAS010000061.1:14609-16085 GCA_964591285.1 uncultured Rhodothermales bacterium | reverse complement strand
AATGTGGAAGTAGACGGGGAGACATCGTGCCGAAGGAGAAACCCACTGTCATCGTCACCGGGAGCAGCGGATTGCTGGGCGAAGCGATCGTTCGTCGGCTGTCGTCGTCATACGACGTGGTCGGACTCGACGTGGCTTCGCCGCCGCCGGACTCTCCTGTTGATTTCGTCAAATTCGACATCACCAAGGACGACAGTATTGCGAAGTCGCTGGAGTACGTTCGCGCGGCTTACGGCGACGTGATCGCTTCTGTAGTCCACCTGGCGGCCTACTACGACTTCTCCGGTGAGCCGAGTCCGCTCTACGAGGAGATCACCGTGCAGGGGACCGAGCGGTTGCTGCGCGCGCTTCAGAAATACGAGGTCGACCAGTTCATCTTCTCGAGTACGCTGCTCGTCCACGAGCCGACCGAGCCGGGGCGGCCGATCAACGAGGATCATTCGGTCGATCCGAAGTGGGATTACCCGGAATCAAAGGTCGAGACGGAGCGCCTGCTCCGCGAGAACCACGGCGACATTCCGCTATTGATCCTCCGGATGGCAGGCGTCTACGATGACGAAGGGCATTCCATCCCGATCGCCAATCAGATCAAGCGCATCTACGAAAAGGATCTAACCGGGCGGGTTTATCCCGGCGACTTGACGCACGGCCAGGCTTATTTGCACAAAGAGGACCTCGTAGATGCCGTCGCCGCGGCGGTGGACCGACGGACTCGACTCCCGGAAGAGCTAACGCTGCTTCTCGGCGAGGAGGAGGTTTGTAGTTACGAGGAGATGCAGGACATTCTCGGCGAGCTAATTCATGGATCGGATTGGGAAACGATTGAGATCCCGAAGCCGCTCGCGAAGATCGGGGCCTGGGTTCAAGACAAAGCGCCGGTCGGTGAGGAGCCGTTCATCAAGCCGTGGATGGTGGACCTGGCGGACGACCATTACGAGCTCGACGTCAGCAGGGCGGAGGAGCACCTGGGCTGGAGACCGAAGAGGAGCCTGTCGGAGACGCTCCCAAAAATAGTGGAGGCGATGAAGCGAGATCCGCTCGCATGGTACCGAGAGAATGATCTCGAGGCGCCGGAAAGTCTGAAGCCGGAGGCGTCGTAGGCGTGAGGCCGGGGGACTAGCGCTTTTTCTGGCATCGCGGACAGTAGTAGGTTGGCCGGCCTCCGACGGTGATCTTCCTGATCGTGCCGCCGCACGCCGGACAGTCGGCCCCGTCGCTTCGGTGCGGGAGCAGGAAATCGCTCGGCATATCGTTCGGGTCGGCGCCGGCATCGATGGCGGCCTCCATCACGTATCTCATCTGGTCGAATACTTCCCGGGATGCGGATTCATCAAGCGTCGACACTTCCGTCTCGGGATGGACCTCCGCGTGCAGGAGAATCTCGTCGGTGTAGACGTTGCCCAGGCCGGCGAGGGCGCTCTGGTTCATCAGCGCGGATTTGATGCCGCCGCGCCTCGATCCGATCCGCTCACGGAA
>CAZQAS010000061.1:0-14509 GCA_964591285.1 uncultured Rhodothermales bacterium | reverse complement strand
GTCGTCCGAGTCGAGTTGCACGAAGAGGTGCTTGCCGCGCCGCTCGGTAGCTTCAAACGTGCGATTCTTGACGCGGCGCTGAAGCGTGGCGGCCGTCACGTCCTTAACGACCTTGTCGTCGAAGACGCGTGTGGTGTCGACCTTTTTGTGCAGAGCCGTGCGGTTGAAGTACCGTCTCTGGAGCTCGACGTCGGGAAGTTCAGGCATAGGTATTTGCTCAGCGCAGTACGACTTCCATTCCGTCGAAGGCGATCTCGCCCGCAACGCCGCGTTCCTGAGCGAGGCCCTCGACCGCGCGGCGCGCCTCGTCTTCGTCGCCGCCGACGATCGGCGTGCCGCAATGCGTGAAGATGGCTCGGGGAACACCCTCTTTGCGGCACCAGGTCAATTGGGTGCTGATCGGCGCATGGCCTACGAGCGCACCGCCGCTTTTCCGCACGAGCGAGCGCGTTATCGATGCGCCGTCGCCGACGTACGTCCGCACCTCGCGAAGAGCCGCCTGCCGATCCTCGATGTATACGACGTCCGGAGCGTAGAATACGGTCACCGCCCCTGCCGTAATGCGATATCCTACAGCGGGCGCGACGGTGGAATGCTCCACGGGAAAGGCCTCGAAGGTGATGCCGGATATACCGGTAGGTCGACGATGCTCGATGGTAGAGCGGTACTCGATCGGATACGTCTTCATTTCCTCCCACGCGACCTCTGGTGCCCACACCGGACAAGGCGCTCCGTCCTTCAGTCCCCAGGCGTGATCCGGATGCGCGTGCGTGATGACGATGGCATCCGGATTAATCTCCGGTACGCGTCCGCGCCAGTCTTCCCCGGCATCGATCATCACCCGTTTGCGGTAATAGCCGACCAGCAGGGACGTATGCCGCCGATGCAGATCGTTCTGGGCGTCGATGTATCCTCGCGTGCCGAGAAAGGTCAGCTTCATGCTCAGTCGGCGAGCAAAAACGGATGCCTTTCCGGCAGGTCCGGAGCCCCGGCGCGATCGAGCGGACGGACGGCATGCGATTCATCGAACCAGATGTACTCGTCGAACTGCTTGGGAAGGACCGCTTCGAAGTAATGGCTTTGCAACTCGGTCTCGGGTCGATAGACGACGCCGATCGCCCGCTCTAGCCGCGGATCGTCGAGCGGCGAATCCGTGCCCTCCGTTGCCAAGGGCAGGCAGAACGACGGCGCATCGATGCCGTGGCAGAGGTGTTCATAGCTGTCCGGATGTGAGGGCCGGACGCGCTGGATCTTCACCTTGCCGCCCCAGGTGCGCGCGGCGGCGACCGTGCCGATGTGCGTTCCGAATCCGATCGTGTAGGATGCGTCCCGAAACGATTCCCGGACGAGCCGGCCGATGTTCGTTTCCCCGCGGGCCGCCATTCTTGTGGCTCCTGCATCGCCGACGTGGGAGTTGTGCGCCCAGACGACGGCCTTCGCGTCGGGCCCGTGGTGATGGAGCAGCAGCTTGAGCGTCTCGAACATATGCGAATCGCGCAAATTCCAGCTGTCGGGGGCTCCGAGAAACATCAGCTTGTAGTAGCGCTCGGCATTGGCGATCACTCTCGCGTTTTGGGATGCGTCGAGAAAGGATTCGCCGTTCAACCGCGCGAACTCGAGGCTCTTTTGCAGGAGGTCCGACAGCATCGCGGCGACGTCCTCCTGGCATTCGCGATAACGCTTGGCGATCACGGCCCGACCGTACTCCGCCGGGTCGGTGCGAAACGGATCGAGGCACTCGTACCGCTCGCGCGCGACCGCTGCAAGCTCGGGATCGAGGTCATCCAGATATCGAAGAACCTCATCGATCGATGCGTACAGGCTGTAAAGGTCGAGCCCGTAGAAGCCGGCTTTTTGCGCGTCCGCGGGCACCTGATCATTAAAATCGCGCAGCCACTCGAAAAAGTGATAGACGTCGTGATTCCGCCACATCCAGGTTGGAAAGCGCGCGAAGGCCGCGCCCAGGCGATCGGGTCCGTCTTCGGGCCGGCGGACGTACGTATCGAGGTGCTGTGCGTCGGGCCAGTCGGCCTCGGCGGCGATGATGTTGAAGCCGTGCCGGGCGATCAGCTCGCGCGTAATTCGCTGGCGCATCCTGTAGAACTCCGAGGTACCGTGGGTGGCCTCACCGATGAGCACGATCCTCGATTCTCCGATGCGATCCAGTAGGCCGGACAGATCGGCCGACTCGATTTCGTCGAATGGTTCGGCCGCGGCAGCGATGAAGTCGACGGCGCCACCCGAGGGATTCGCCGCTGCTGCATGCGACGTACGGTTGTTCTCGGAAGTGCGATCGGGCGTGGTGGCTGCAGTCAGATGCTCCGTGAACCAGTCGGCGGCGAGATCGGCTACGCTCTCGAGGGCGCCGGCTTCCTGGAAGAGGTGCGTGGCGCCCGCGACGATCTCCATCCTCGTTTTCGCCGTCATCTGCCGGCGGGCGTCCTCATTCATCTCGATGACCGGATAATCACGTCCGCCGACGATCAGCAGCGTGGGGCAGCGAACCTCCGGCAGGCACTCTTCGGCGAGGTCGGGGCGTCCGCCCCGCGAAACGACCGCGGCAATGTCGTCGGGCATGCGTGCTGCCGCGGTGAGCGCAGCTGCGGCACCCGTGCTGGCGCCGAAAACGCCCACCGGGAGCTTCGCCGTATCGGCTTGCTCGGCCAGCCAGCTCACGGCGCCCTCGACGCGTGCTGCGAGCATCGGAATGTCGAATCGCAAGTGGCCGCTTTGGCGGTCAAGTTCCTCCTCTTCTTCGGTAAGCAAATCCATTAGGAGGGTCGCGAGACCGCGTTCCTGAAGGACCTCGGCCACGAATCGGTTCCGTGGGCTCATTCGACTGCTTCCGCTGCCGTGGGCGAACACGACGATCCCCCGTGCACGCGGCGGGACGGTTAGCGTCGAGGCAAGCCGTACCGACCCCGTGTGGATCTCCGCCGGCGTTGCATCGGTGATCACATTCATTCCGTCACCTTTTCAATCCGTCACCTTGGATTAACGCAGCTGGTTCTACAGCTCGGTCAGATCTTCGGGCGATACCTCGTCACGCCCCTCCTCGAGCAGCTCGATGACCTGGGCATCGGTCGTCTGATCGAATCTTCGGTACCAGATGCCGACGGCCACGAAGCGCTCCGGACGCTCGATGCATACGAATTCGTCAACGACCTGCGCCATCTCGGCCGCGGTTGTCGACGCGCAGACCGGAACGGCGAGAACCACCTTGTCGGCCCCGGCGTGTCGGGCGGCAAGGATCGATGCGCGGGCGGTGGCGCCGGTTGCCAGGCCGTCGTCGACGATGATTGCGGTCCGGCCGCGAAGCTCCGGCAGGTCCTCACCACCGACGTACTCTCGAACGCGGCGCTTCACCTCTTCCCGGGCGCGGGCTGCGACGCTGTCGAGCGCCTTGCTCGTGAGGCCCAGTTCGTCGATGAGATCTTCGTCGAGCACCGTAATTCCGCCGGGGGCGACGGCACCGACGGCCAGCTCCGGCTGCGACGGGGCTCCGATTTTTCGCACGACGATGACCTCGAGCGGCGCTTCGAGCGCGAGCGCAATCTCATAGGCGACCTCCACGCCGCCGCGGGGAAGGCCTACGACGACGGTATCAGCGTCATGATATTCCTGGAGCCGAGCGGCCAGCTGTCGGCCCGCATCGCGTCGATCGTCGAAGAGTGCGCGTTCGGGCATCGGTTCGGTGTGATATCGCTGAGATATCTGTGAGAACGGGCTACCGGGGCACGTCAATGCGTGTCGATAAACTCGTAGGCGGCGTTGGTAGCGGCGGCGTAGACGGCGTGATGAAGCAAGTCGGTGGCGAGCTCTTCGGCGTCCCACTCGGTGGCCGGCGGCGCCACGCCAAGTCCGGGGAGCATCGCCTGCGCCGCGCCCCAGATCATCACAAAGTGGACGGCTCCGGCGGCGGCGCCCCGAACGCCGAACTCTTCGAGCAGTCCGCGCACGGCGCCCCATGCCGTGCCATATCCGAAGTGTGCGATCTGCGAAAACCGCTGCTTTCCATCGGGATCTCTGGGCTGGACTCCGAGCACCTTTCCGGCCGCACGGGCCGGCGTGTCGCTCGCCCCCCGGCCGGTGAGCTTCATCTCGAGCGTGCTCGAGATCGTCATGACGGCCGTGCCGACGAATCCGGCGACGAGCCCTTTCCCTAGCGCAGATGCAACGTCTCGTACCATCATCGTTTATGCCCCCAGACGGCGTAGTCGTCCTGTGCGATTCATCTCCCTATGTGGCCGTATGCTATGTGGTCGTACCGCAGATCTCACGTGGGTATCCGCCCATCCATGTAATGGATCTGTGAAGTGAGCGGTGGGGTCGGCTCCCTTCCTCGGTTGGGCGATACAATTTATCAGGACGACGGACGGGCGCATAAGCGCCGTTCGCGAAGACCGAAGTGCTGGTTTGCGTTCAATAGATGACGAGGATGGATATGGGAGAGCTTGGACTTGACGTAATCGATCGCACGGTTCACGATACCAACTTGTGGCTAAAGGAGATTTCCGAGGAGATGGGGCATCCGGATCGCCAGATGGCCTACCATGCGCTTCGCGGCGTGCTGTTCACGCTGCGTGATCGGCTCACGCCGGAGGAGGCGTGCCAGTTCGCTTCTCAGCTTCCGCTGCTCATTCGCGGCGTGTTCTTTGAAGGTTACCGCCCTGCAAACAAGCCGGAGAAATTCAGGGATCGTGAGGAATGGCTTCGGCGCGTGGACCACGAGCTCGATCAGACCGGCGGGCAGAACCCGGAGAATGCGTCGAAGGCCGTCTTCCGCGTGATCAGCCGCCATATCACCAAGGGTGAACAGGAGGATGTTCGGCACATGCTGCCGAAGGATATCCGCCAGCTCTGGCCGGAAGAGGCGGCTGCCGAAGTCTCGTAGCGCGGCCGCTAGGGGCGTGTATCGGCGCCGATGAGCGCGTTGTTGATCGCAAAGGCGGCGCCGGCGCCCTCCGCCGCCGCCACGATGGCGAGTTGGACGTGTTTCGACGCATCGCCCGCGACGTACAGACCGGGCACATTCGTTGCCTCGTAGGTCCCGGTGTCGACTGCGCCTTGTTCGGTGAAGGCGCATCCGAGGCGCTCGCAAATGTCCGAGCGCTGGCGGAACGCGGTCTTGAAGAACATCGCGTCGCGAGGGATTCGCGTTCCATCCTCAAGGATGACAGCCGCCAGGCCGGCTTCCGCACCGTCGAGGCGAACGACTCGTTCCTCGCGGATCGGGATGTTCAGCTCCTCGAGGCGGATGAGTTTATGGTCCGCCATCTCGGCTTTGCCGTCGGTGAAGAGGATGACGTCGTCCGACCAGCATGTCAGCTCGATAGCGAGATCGACGGCGAGGCTCCGCTTGCCGTAGGCGGCGAGCCGCTGGTCGCGCACTTCCCAGCCGTCGCAGTACGGGCAGTGATAGAGGCCACGGCCGTAAAGAGCCTCCGCATCTTCGATGTCCGGGAGCCGGTCCACCACGCCGGTGGCCAGGAGCAGCATCCGGGCGTGTTCTTCGCCTCCCCCGGCGACCTCTACCCGAAAGCCGTCGGGGGTGGGCACCGCATTCTCGACTTCGACGTGGCGATATTCGACGCTCGGATACGTCGCAAGCTGCTCGCGCCCTATTCGGAGCAGCTCGAGGGGATCTACGCCGTCACGGGACAGAAATCCGTGCAGAGCCGGTGATGCGGCATTGCGGGGTTTTCCGTGATCGTAGATGAGAACGCGCCGCCTGCAGCGTCCGAGGACGAGTGCGGCGTTTAGTCCGGCGGGACCGGCGCCGACGATGATGACGTCGTACATCTCAGGTTCTCACGAGGCTGATGAGGGCGACGGCTAGATAGCTCCCGGCGGCGATGAGCATCACGGCCGTAAAACCCGCCTGAACGGCGAGCAGCGCGGCAAGCGCCGTGCTCATCACCGAGAGGCAGTTGTTGATGGCCCAGGCCCAGGGGAGATGGGCGCTGCGCCGTCGATCGAGAAACCGCAGACCCATCGGAAAAGGCATGCCCATTAGGAAGGCGGGCAGTCCGATGATGAGGAGCGCGAGTGCAGCTTTCCAGATCAGCGGGAGGCCGATCGTTGCGTGCACGACGGGCATCAGAAGAAAAGTATATGCCAGGATGAAGGCAGTCACGACGGCGGAAATACCGAACAGCGCCCGCCGCCGCACCTGAAAGTACTCTGAGAGGCGGCTTCCTATACCCGAGAAGATCAGTATCGCGCCAATGACGGCCGCGGTTGCATAGATCGGATGGCCCAGGTACAGCGTAAAGCGCTGGATGAGGATCATCTCCATGAACATAAAGCCGAGCCCGAGGCCGGAGAAGTAGACGAGCGTCCACGTCTTGCCGCGCCCCCTCCATCCGAGCACGGCAAGCGGTAGGAGGATCAGGATTAAGGCGGCGAGGAAGATCTGTACGAAGGTCGCACCGGCGATGAGCGTTCCAAGCTCCAGAAAGGGAAAGGTCGCCGAGCCGAAGTCCTCCATGAGGTGCGGGATGGAACCCCAGCGGAGGAACTGCGAGAAGTAGGGCTGATTGTCCGTGGCGGGTGCCACGTCGAAGGCGTAGGCGTCGAAGAGCGCTTCGCTCCCGGCCACCGCCTGATCCACGAGTGAGAAGAAGGTCGTGTCCTGGAGGATATTGAACTGCATCCGTTCGCCCGGCTGCAGGCCCGGCAGGAGGACGGGGTCGAAGGACATGCGCTCGGCGAAGCGACGTACCGCCGCCGCGTCGGCGGAATCAATCGGCGTTTTCGTGGCGGCCAGCGTGACGGTACCCCAGCTTCGCACGGCGGTCAGATGCGCTCGCGGCGCGGCGACGTCCTCGGCGCGCAGGGCCTCCGCCAGCGTGGCCACCGCTTTGATCGGGCTGCGAAACGGATAGTCCATCCACACGGTCAGCGCCATGGCGCCCTCCGGTCCCAATCGCCGCCACATTTCGCGGAAGGCCTCAACCGTGAGCCCGTACTGTTCCTGAAGGGCGAAGAGTCCGACGGATCCGCCGAAGCTCCCGAGCACGGGGAGCGAGATCAGGTCGTATCGGGAGTCGGCGCGGGCGAGGAACGTTCGTGCTTCCATGCCGTGCGCGTCGACTTCCGGGCGATGGAGGAGCGAATCGTTGTCCGGGGCCAGCTCTCGGCGAAGCAGCGAAACGACGCTCTCGTGCGGTTCGGCCGCATCGATGGTCGTCGCGCCGTTCGCCAGCGCGTGCGCCGCGCCGGAAAAGGTACCGGCCGACAGCACCGCGACACGCGACGGCGTTCGGATGACGTACGGCAGCGCGGCGGTCGTGTAGTTGAGGATCGGGATCGAATCGGTCGATGCCCAAGAGCTTACGGCGCCGAACCAGTTTCCGTTGTTGAAGATGGCCTTCTCGATGGGTATCTCGCCGGTGTACGAGAGGCTGAGCCCGGGCGCATGTCGCAGCGACGGCGCCGAGACCACCTCTACCAGTCCGTGGGGGCTGCTTTCCCGGTGCTCGATCGTCGCATCAGGCAGGTCGAGTGTCCGGCTGATGTCCTTGTAGGGCGATCGTTCGATGGATGGTGAGACGGCGAGAAAGAAGACACAGACGCCGATCGCCGCGACGGCGGCCGGACCAAGCCACAGCCGGTAGCGCCGAGGTATGATGATGGCTCCGGCAGCTGCCGCCGCGAGACCGGCGAGGGCCGGAAGACGCGTCGGATCGACCGTCCACATCAGCGCCAGCACGGCGATCGCTCCAAGGCCGGATCCTACCAGGTTGGCGAAGTAGAATCGGCCCGCTTCCTTGGCATGCTTCACCAGAATGAGCCCCACCGCGAGTGCGCCGAAGAAGAAGGGCAGGAAAAGGAGGAGATAGGTCAGCAGCAGCGATGAGACCTGTCCGGGCTCGGCGAGCAGCACGTATGAATCGAAACGCGCGAGGTCCGACAGCGAGAGCGCCGTTACGGCGGGCATGGCTGCCCCGCCGGCCAGCATGGCTGCGGGTACGAGAAGGTCGAACCACTTCAGGAACCATCCTCTAGCGAGGGCGATGGCGGTCCCGCTTGCTCCGAAGCCGAGGAGCGCGACGGAGATCACCATGTACGCGAAGTGATGCCACTGGGCAATCGAGAGCAGCTGCATCAGGACGAGCTGAAACCCGATCAGGGTAGCGGAAAGCAGCAGCAAAGAAGAAGGGAGTCGGCGCATTGCGAAGCGCTCAGTCTCCGCGCCGGAACGGGACGAATCGTACCGGCGCGAGGCTGCGGGTCTGGACGTCGTCGCCGTCCTTCGTAACGAGCATCAGCGTCTGCGTGCGAAAGGGCGTCCCGACGGGAATGATCATCCGCCCGCCGTCGCGGAGCTGATCGATGAGCGGCGGCGGGATGTGCTCGGATGCCGCCGTCACGACGATGGCGTCGAAGGGAGCGTGCTCCGGCCAGCCGAAATATCCGTCCGCAGCTCGCACTGTAACGTTTTCGATACCGAGCCTTTGAAGGCGCGTCTCGGCAGTGGCGGCGAGTTCGGATACGATTTCTATGGAAAAGACGTGATCAACAATTTCGGCCAGCACGGCAGCCTGATAGCCTGATCCGGTGCCGATTTCGAGGACCCGATCCGTGGGCTCTGGCTCGGCGAGCTCGGTCATGTAGGCGACGATGTACGGCTGGGAGATGGTCTGGCCGTGCCCGATGGGAAGGGGACGATCGGCGTAGGCGTCGGCTCGCCGCGGCTCCGGCACGAATTCGTGCCGTGGGACGGTGCGCATGGCCTCGAGTACGTCGGCCTGCGAGATGCCGCGGGCCGCGATCTGTGTGCGGACCATCCGCTCGCGATCCTCCTGGAACGCGTCCACCGTATCGGGTCGGGGGGCCGTAGCGGCTAAGGAGGCAGCGGGTACGGGGGCGGCCGGGCGATCCGCGTGCTCGACGCTGCCTGGAGCCGTACCCGTCGCTACGAGCGCGAAGGCTCCGACGGAGGCGATCATGGCGAGCCGTACGAACAGATGCATCGCTGTTTCAGGTCGGGCGTGTATGGGCTTCGTTGAACGTACGCGCGCCGCTACGCCCAGTTCAGTGGGACGCGTCCGGGGTGGAGATTGGCGTTCAAAGGAGGCGACTCGAGAAAAAAACGGGATATTCATTGGGTACTCGTATCAGAATCGTTTATACTCTCGAGAGGTGGCACTTGTGAAGGGATCGGTAGCCGAGTAAATTCTCTTGTGGCACCAGCGGGAGGATCCCCGCCGCACGCATCTTTCACTTAGCATCCACAACAACCAATCACGCCATGGCCTATTCGTACACGAACTCGAAGGGGAAGACCTACTATCTTCACTCCAAGGAGACGACGTTGAAGAACGGTCGTACGCAGACGATTTACTTCTTCGCGAAGGATCAGAAGGACGGCACGCTTGACGAGGTCCCGGCCGGATACAAAGTCGCCGAGACGAACAACGGGCTTCCTGTATTGAAGAAGAAGTAAGCGGGACGTCCTGCGAATGAATCGCCGCTAGAACCTGGCCTGTCGCTCGAAAGTCGGTTGGCGCCCACGGCGTCCCTTTTCGGCTCAGCGCGACCGTCCTTCCGCAGGATCGCCTCAAAGAGATCTACCGTCCGCCGTTCCCCGCAGGCGCGGGCGGCATCGAACCGAGAATAGCGTTTTCCCGCTTGATTCCACGCTGGGAAAACGCTATTCTTTTTATAGCTCTGCACAAACGATTGCGCATGAAAGCGAGTGCGCAAGGGCCAAACGGCGCGGCGAGCGTTAGAGTAGAAGAGAAAGACGCGACTGAGAGTGTCGGGAGGATCCGGCACTGCTTTTCATATCCAACGAGGTGGAATGTCATGGCTACGCAAACAGTACTCAACATCACCGAGGAGCAAAAGCAGAAGTATCGTGAGGACGGCTTCTTCATTCTCGAGCGGGCGATTCCGGAGGACGACCTGAAGATGCTTCGCGATCTCTGCGACGATCTCGTCCGCGAGCAAGAAGCGGAGATGGATCGCCAGGGAGTCGATCAGATCGAGTTGAGCAAGCGCAACAAGCGCTACTTCGTTTTTCTAGCCTATAAGGAGCATCCGGAGCTGGGCAACTTCATCTTCAGCGACTTGATGGAGGAGATCTGCCGTGCGACGATCGGCGACGATGCGATGCTCTTCTGGGAGCAGTTCGTGGTGAAGGGTACGAGCGAGGCAGGTTCCTCTTTCTCGTGGCACCAGGATTCCGGCTACTGCGACGCGCCGCACAAGCCGTACGTGAACGCCTGGGTGCCGCTCGACGACGTCAGCGAAGAGAACGGGACCGTTTACCTGCTCCCCTACTCGGAGGCCGGCACGAAGAAGCGCATCGAGCATACGGTGGATGAAGAGACCGGCGACCGGGTCGGCTACTTCGGCGACCACCCGGGTGTGCCGGTCGTGGCTCCTGCAGGATCCATCGCCGTCTTCTCCAGCACGTGCTTCCACCGTTCGGGACCGAACAAGACCGATCAGTTCCGTCGAGCCTACGCCACGCAGTTCTCTCCTGAGCCGGTGCTTGAGCCCGACGGTTCGCTGAAGGGACTGGCGGAGAAGTTTCTGGTGAACGGTGAACGGGTGCGGTAGAGCCGAAATAGCTTCATTCCTAAGGACTAGGACCCGGGAGATCGAAATGGCCGTAACGCTTACTGACATCGCCGAGCTGTCCGGCGTATCGGTATCTACCGTCTCTCGCGTCATCAACAACAAGGCGGCGAAATACCGGATCAGCCCCGAAACCGAGGCGGTCATACTGGAGGCGGCCAAGAAGCTCAACTACCGGCCGAACCAGGTCGCGCGCGGGCTCCGGCTGAAGAAGACGAATACGCTCGGCATCATCGCGCCGGACATCTCCAATCCGTTCTTCGCGTACATCATCAAGCGTGTGCAGAATCTTGCGCACGGCTTGGGCTACAGCATTGTCGTCTGCAATACGGACGAAAACCTCGAGCAGGAGGTCGAACACGTCAACGTGATGTACCGCAACCGCGTGGACGGGCTGATCGCGATGCCGGTGGGTCAGGAGTACGGTCATTATGCTGAGTGGTTTGAGCGGGGCCGGCCGCTGGTGCTGCTCGATCGATGCTTTGACTCGATCGGCGCCAGCAGCGTCGTGGTCGACAATTATTCGGGGGCGCTCGAAGCGGTCGAGCATCTGATTCGGCACGGCCACGAGCGGATCGCCTTCATTCAGGGGCTTCCCGGCACCTTTACGAATAACGAACGGCTCCGCGGATATCGCGATGCGCTCGCCCGCCACGACATTGCATTCGACGAGGATCTCGTGGTCGGCGGCGATTTCCGAGAGGAGAACGGCTACATGGAGACCAAGCTTCTTCTGACCTCGTCGCAGCGGCCGACGGCGCTGTTTGCCACCAGCGACCTCATCACGCTGGGCGCGTTGAAGGCGGTCAGTGAAGAGGGGCTGGAGATTCCGAGGGACGTCTCATTGATCATGTTTGACGACTTCGACTTTGCGCCCTACTTGCGGTGTCCGGTAACGGCCGTTCGCCAGCCGAAGGAAATGATGGGCGAGATGGCGGTCAAGCTGCTCTCGGAAGAGCTGGATGGCCATCGGAAGGATGGAAAGCGCGTCGTGCTGAAGACGACGCTCGTGATTCGCGACTCCGTGTCCGCTCCGGCGGTCGGCACCCCCGCGGTGTTAAGTTCCGACGGAACGGGAGTATCGTAGGTCAATGATTTATGACTGCGCAAACGTTTGCATAAGTCCCCGGATCTTTGTTGATTGTTCGTCACGGCTAGGTTGAAATGCGGTCAATCTCCACTATACTTCGGCTCGATGCTGGTGAAAGCGCTTTCAACTCGCGCTTAAATTACTCCAGCTGCGGCGCTGAAGTCTCCATTTCCGTCCCCTGAGCGACTGCACAATCGTATGCGCAAGCAGGACGAGCCTCTCCGAGCCGATTCAAGACACACGCTGAGCGCCTTGACGGCGCGCGCCGTCCTTCAGACGTGCCGGTTCCTTGCCGCTGCGGGCGGTGAAGAGATGGCAAGCTATCCAAAAGAAAGCCTGATCGTCGAAGCGAACTAACCGATTTCTATGTACGACTTGGGCCTAGAGAGAGCGACCCGTCGCCGAGCGACGGTCTTTAGTGCGGCACTGCTGCTCATAGCAATGGTCGCGGGCTGCGACTCGGACGTTAATCCGCTGGCACCGTACGAGGGCTCCCGCCCGCTCATCATTCAGGACGTGACGATCAGCCACGCCCCGGACATCTCCTGGGTAGGCGGTCGCGTGGCGGCCGTCGGCATCAATCGCGGCGAGCAGGCTGCGCTCGATACGTCCCTCGTTTGGCTCTACACCGCCGACGGTAACGAATTGGATTCGCCGATTTACGTGCGGGACGTCATCGACCAGGACGCGGTCTCGAGCTTCGGGGGCACGCCGACCGATAGTCTCACCGACGACGAGACGTATACCATCTGGGTCGCGGAAGCGGACGCCTACGCGGCCGGCCTGGCCGGGGATGCGGTAGACTCATTCACGCTGGCCGACACGACCTTTCAGCTCGAGTACATGCTGAACGGTCCCCGTCCGAGCGTTAACGGAGGGCTCGGTCTTCGCTACGAGGTCAGCCGTGACCAGCGACTCCTGAGCCAGGACTACACCATCACGTGGGAGCCGGCCGTGCCGCTCCGGACGCTGGCGATGCGCGTCGGCACGACGGGCGGGTACACGAGCCTTATCTGGCACATTGTCACGCCGGAAGAGCAGGAGCCGAATCTTACGCCGCCGATCATCCTGGGCGACGAGCCCGAGCATGCGGTGGTCGTCGAGGAGTGGGATGGCTTCGGGACCGATCGATACGTCCTCTGGGGGGCCAACGACGAGTGGAACGGTCAGTCGTTCACCTTCGTGGCGCCCGGGTACGCCTTTTTTCAGATCACCCACTTCTACGAACCGCCGGAAGACGATGACGATTCCGAATAGACAGCCATGACTCGACGAACCGGCAGAATACTTTGCGCGCTCCTCCTGTCCGCGGCCCTGGTCGGCTGCGGCTCCGGCGGCGCGGACTCCGCGCAGGACGGACGGGTGACGATCACGTTCTGGCACAGCTTCGTGCAATCGACACGCCCGGCGCTCGAAAAGCTGCTCGACCGCTTCGAAGAGCAGCATCCGAATATCCGCATCGACGCACAATACATCCCCACCGGCGACGCCCTCGCTCAGAAGCTCATCACGGCCGTTCAGAGCGGGTCGGCGCCGGACATCTCGTGGATTCATTCCCATTACATCGGCGACCTGGTGGACGCCGATGCGGTCTACGAGATGGACCACTTCATCGACGGTGAAAACGGCCTGACCGATGAGGAAATGGCCGACATCTACCCTGCGCTCATTCAGTATGCCTCCTGGCAGGGCACGATGTACAGCATGCCCATGGAAGCGACGAACCTGGGTCTCCTATACAATAAGGACCTCTTTCGCGAGGCGGGGCTGGATCCCGATCGGCCGCCTCAGACGTGGGAGGAGCTGCGGGAGTACAGCCGCCGGCTGATCAAGGACGAAAACGGCGACGGGCGCAACGAGCAGATCGGATTTTTCGTTCCGGCCGTTCCGGCCTCCGGCCCTCAGGGCGCCTATATGATGTGGCAGTGGACACCCTTTCTCTGGCAGGCGGGCGGATACCTCGTCAATGAAGATCAGACGGAAGTGCTGTTCGACAGCGAGGCCGGCGTCGATGCGCTGACGCTCTGGAGGGACATCTACCAGATGCAAAATCAGCGGACCTTCACGGCCGAGGATCCGGTGACGGTCATGGCCTCGCAGCAGATCGCCATGATGCTGGACGGACCGTGGAATCTCCCCCGCTATCCGGAGCTCTTCTCGCGGTTCGACTACGGCGTAGCGATGCTTCCGGAAGGCCCGGCACAGCGAGCCACGGTCGTGGCCGGTGAGTATCTGTCGATCTTCAAGCAGTCGGAGAATCCGGAAGAGGCCTGGGAGTTCGTAAAATGGATAATCGATCCGGAGACGCAGGCCTTCTGGTCGATGGAGTCGGGATACCTCCCGGTGCGCGAGTCCGTGGTCGAAGTCGAGGCCTTCCAGGAGTTTCTGGAGGAGCGGCCCGATCAGCGAGCGTTCGTGGAGCAGATGCAGTATGCACAGGCGCAGCGGCCGATTGACTTTTACACGATGCGCATACAGCGGCTGATTGCCAATGCCATCGAGGAGGCGACCGTCGGTGGAGAAGCGCCGGAGACCGCACTCTCCGAGGCGGCTGCCGAGGCGAACAGTCTGCTTCAGCAGGTGGCGAGAGAATAGGCGGAGATGAGCGGCCGTTCGGGCGGCAGCGCGTCGCCCACGGAAACGCAGCAAGACGTAGATGACGGAAGTAATCACACAGAGCGATCAGGCCGGGCCCGGGCAGGCCGCCGCGCAGGCGACGGCCGTCAGTGCCGCCGGTACGCCGCGGGACGGGTTCGTCCGGCGGCGTGGTGAGGGTTGGACGGCCCTGCTGTTCCTGTCGCCGACGGTGATCATCACGTCCATCTTCAT
>CAZQAS010000060.1:0-18770 GCA_964591285.1 uncultured Rhodothermales bacterium | reverse complement strand
AGGTCAACCATGTTGCATCTCCAATTTGTGCTGGACCGATCCGGCGATCTGAGATGGCTCTTCGTACGATCGAGCACGTATCTCCCATCTCCTACCTCCTATCTCCCGTCCTCCACTCACCCGAACCTGCCGGTTATATAATCTTCCGTCCGCTTCTTGGCCGGTCGCGTAAAGAGCTGTTCCGTGTCGTCGATCTCGATCAGCTCGCCCATGTAGAAAAACGCCGTACGATCGCTGATGCGTGCAGCCTGCTGCATATTGTGCGTTACGACGACAATCGTGTAGCGCTCCTTCAGCGCATGGATCGTCTCCTCAAGCTTTGCCGTTGCGATCGGATCCAGCGCGCTCGCCGGCTCATCCATCAATACGACCTCCGGCTCTACGGCCAGCGTCCTCGCGATACAGAGCCGCTGCTGCTGACCGCCGCTCAGGTCGTACGCCTGCTTATCGAGGCGGTCCTTGACTTCGTCCCATAGCGCCGCCTGACGGAGGCACCGCTCCACGAGGTCATCCCGATCACCGCGATATCCGTTCACGAGCGCGCCCCAGATCACGTTCTGGTAGATGGTCTTCGGAAACGGATTCGGCTTCTGGAATACCATCCCGACCCTGCGCCTCACCATGACCGGATCCGCGTTCTCGTATATGTTGCGGTCGTCGACCAGCACCTGCCCCTCGAGGCGCGTGTCCGGGATCAGCTCGTTCATCCTGTTAAGGCACCGAAGAAGGGTGCTTTTTCCGCATCCCGACGGGCCGATGAACGCCGTCACCTCGTTCGCCCTCACGTTGAGCGAGATGTCCTTCAGGACGTGATTCGTGCCGTACCAGAAGTCCAGGTGCTTGACCTGCACCTTAGCCTCCTCTGCAGCGACCGGCTGGGCGTCGCGCGACGGGCGCTCGACGCCGGTGTGCGGCGAGGACGCCTGACGCTGGCGGATTTCTTGTGCGTCGGCCTCCTGCCTGACACGGTCGGTGGTTGTTGACGTCTCGTCCTCCATGCGCAGATCGCTCGGTTAGCTATCGTTTCGCAATTCGTCTCGCAAACGGCATCCCTACTGCGCCCGGTAGCGCTCGAAATAGTTTCGCAGCAGAATCGCGCTCAGATTCATCATGAAGAGCACGAGGAGCAGGATAATGATGCCCGCCGCCGCCAGGCCCTGGAATTCCGGCTGCGGCCTTGCCGTCCAGTTGAAGATTTGTATCGGCAGCACGGTAAAGGGATCCATCACGGTCTCCGGCAGGAAGGCAATGAACGTCAGCGCCCCGATCATAATGAGCGGCGCCGTCTCTCCGATGGCCCGGCTTAATGCCAGGATCACGCCGGTCAGGATGCTCGGCGCGGAAATCGGCAGGAGATGACTCCAGATGACCTGCCAGCGCGTCGCGCCGAGTGCGAAGGCGCTCTCGCGAACACCCTGGGGCACGGCGCGCAGCGCTTCCTGCGATGCGATGATGATGATCGGAAGGATCAACAAGCCCATCGTGAATGCACCGGCCAGAAGGCTCCTTTCGAGCGCGAAAAATCGCACGAAGAGGGCAAGTCCGAGTATTCCGTAGATCACCGACGGCACGCCGGCGAGATTGTTGATGTTGATCTGGATGAGCTTGAAAAGCCACCCGCGCGGCGAGTACTCCTCCAGATACACGGCCGAAGCCACCCCGATCGGCACGGACACCAGAGCCGTGAGCAGAATCATCCACAGCGAACCCACGATGGCCGACTTTATGCCGGCTCGCTCCGGTATCCGCGATGGGTAATTCGTGATGAACTCGGTGCTCAACCATCCCACCCCCTGCACGGCGACGTCCACCAGCAGCGCCACGAGCACGACGAGTCCGAAAATCGTCGCGAGAAAAAACACCGTCCCCATTACGAGGCCCTTGCGGCGTCGGTGCGTAAGTCTCTCGTTGAATCGCGGGGCGTCCGTCATGGCTCAATACCGTTCACGGTATCGCTGGATGATGGCGTTCGCGAGGAAATTCATGGCCAAAGTAATGAGAAACAGAACGAGCCCGACCGCAAAGATGCTGTAGTAGACGAGGGTCCCCTGGGGCGTGTCGCCGAGGCTCACGTTAACGATGTAGGCCGTCATGGTCATTACCGATTCGGCCGGATTCGCCGTGAGTTTGGCCGTGGCCCCGGCGGCGAGGGTTACGATCATGGTCTCGCCGATGGCCCGGCTCAACGCAAGAATGAAGCTCGCAACGATACCACTGATGGCGCCGGGCACGAGCACGCGCAGCACTACCTCGACTTTCGTGGCGCCGAGCGCATACGCCCCGTCGGCAAGCGAGCGTGGGACGGATCGAATCGCATCTTCACTGAGGGAGGCGACCATCGGCACGATCATGATGCCGACGACCAGCCCGGCGCTCAGCGCGTTGTAGATGTTGAGGCCTGGAACGATCGGCTGAAGCATCGGCGTGACGAAGGTGAGCGCGAAGTAGCCGTAGACCACGGTCGGAATCCCGGCCAACAGCTCCAACCCCGGCTTGAGGATACGGCGGGCACGGTGCGGCGCATATTCGGCGATGTAGATCGCGCTCATCAACCCGACGGGGATGGCGAGAAGCGCGGCGATCACGGTCACGAGCAGCGTCCCGGACAGAAGCGGCCAGATGCCGAACGACTTCTCCGAGAACTGCGGTGTCCACTCCGACTGCGTCAGGAAGTCGATGATCGACACTTCGGCGAAAAAGTTCGCCGACTCGAAGACGAGTACGCCGGCAATGCCGAGCGTCGTGAGCACCGAGATCATCGCGCAGAAGCCCAGCGCAATCTCGATGAGACGTTCCTTCGGGCTTCGGTAGACGTTTCGGGAGAGGTCCGAGGCTGGCTCGGTCCCCTCCATAGAAGGCCCACCGGCTCCCTGTTGGGCTTCAGCTACGTCCATGCACTAGATCGTCGCTCGTGTTGCGTCCTCCGAGATGCTCAGCGCCTATGGTACCACCTGCCCGTTGTCCGCGCCCTCCGTTGGCGCGGCCGCCGTGTCGGTGGTAGCGGTGGCTTCGGTTGTGTCGGGCGTATCCTGTGCCGGTTCCTCATCCGGACCCATGTGTCGCCGGAGCAGGTCCCGCATCGTCACGCCAACCTGCGGCTCCTTGCCAAACATCGTGCCGGTCACTCGTCGATCGAACCGTTCGGCAGCGAGCGAATAGGCGTCGTCGCCAAGCGGAACGTATCCGACCTCGCGGGTCAGTGCGCCGCCGTATTCAAGATAGAAATGTACGAACTCGCCAATGATCTCCTCGTCGGCTGAGGTTCGGCGCACGTAAATCAACAGCGGCCGCGAAAGCGGCACGTACGTACCGTCGCCGACCGTCTCGAGCGACGGCTCTATGCAGCCCTCACCGTTGGTTGGATCCTCATCGTCGATGCCGACGAGCTTGAGACGGTTCTGATTCTCCTCGTAGTAGGCTATTCCGAAAAAGCCCAGCGCATCTCGGTCGCCGGCTAGTCCCTGCACGAGCACGTTGTCGTCCTCACTGGCCGTGTAGTCTGAGCGGCTTGCACCCGACTCACCGATAACGGCCTCGGTAAAATAATCGTATGTGCCGCTGTCGGTACCCGGCCCGTAGAGGGCAAGCTCACGATTCGGAAACTCAGGCCGAATCTCATTCCAGTTGTCGATGTCGCTCCGCGGCTCCCATACCTCGCGGAGCTCATCCACGGTGAGACATTCGACCCAGTCGTTTTCCGGATGCACCATGACGGCGAGCCCGTCGTAGGCTACCGGAAGCTCGATGAACTCCACGTTGTTCTGCTCTGCAAGCTGCAGCTCCACCGGCTTGATGGGCCGTGACGCATCGTTGATGTCCGTTTCGCCGCGCAGAAACTTAGAAAAACCGCCGCCCGTGCCGCTCACCCCTACCGTAACGCGGGCGTCCCGATGCTCGAGCATAAACTCCTCCGCAACCGCTTCCGTGATCGGATATACGGTGCTCGAGCCGTCTATCTGAACGCTTCCGCTGAGCTGGCCCTCCGCCGGCTCGCCACCGCCACAGGCGGCTATCAATGTCAACAGCGCCGCGGCAAGCACGGAATGAATGAGAAATGCCGGACTCGATCCAGCAGCGGATGACTTTCGGGATTGTGTCATTAGACGCCGATTGTGAATATTAAAAGCTAACTTCAAGCGTCACGCGCGCGAGCACTTCGGAATCATCAGTCTGATCGTTTCCAAACCACCACAGGTTCGGAATCAGGCGAACGCCGGCGGTAGGCGTGTACGCACCTCCGAATATCATGAAGTACTCGTTCACGTCCGCATCCCCAAATCCTTCGACCACCGTATCGAGCCGCCCCACCACCTCCCAACTCCCTGTAAGCTGATACCGGCCAAACAGGCTTACTCCGCGGTTTTGATAGTCTGCATCGGCGTCGAATGTCATCTGGTGCCAGTACACCTCGGCGCCGCCACTCCATCGATCCGACAGGTACCCGCCGAACGCGGAAACCCTCGTGCCGCCCTCTCGTGGCTCCTCGTACCCGGCGCGATCGGCGCCCAGCGAAAAGGATAGGTGATCGGTTGGATGGAATTCAACCAGGCCGTAGACCCGCTTATAGGGCTCCGACTCCGGATGAACCCCGTTGTTATTCGCCACCATCACGGCGTACGAGACGGCTTCTGCAAGGGGACCGCTGAACCGTAAACCAAAGTCCCGCGAGGTGTTCACGTCCTGAAAATCCAGTATCGTCTGTTCGAGGCTTCGGTATCCCCAGACGTCTTCGGCCAGCTCGAAGACGGGCGGCGGGGTCACGCCGATTCTGGCTTCGTGCTCACCGGCGTATCGCCACGCAAGCCAGAGATCCTTAACGAACGGCACGGGGCCGGCGGACGTGTCCGTTCTGTCGTTCGCCTCGAGGCGCGCCCGTCCGTAGAACCCGTCCGACAACGTGAAATCCGAGGTCAGATACAGCCGCCGATAGGTAAAACCGTGAAGTCCTTCGGTGTCATCCTGCGGTGACGAGAGCGTATAGAAGTAATCGAAGAACGCGAGCCCGCCGAGTTCGACCTCCTGTGCCGCCGCGTGTTTTGCGGGCAGCAGAAGGACGACCATTCCGAGCAACACACGCGTCAACGCTCTCTCCATGCTTGAATTTGAAAGGAGCCGGCTTGTGGATGTAGGCAATATGATTCGATGCGAATCTAGCGAAGCCTGCGTTGCTCGATGTTATCATCGCATTAATTTATCCGCGACCTCCTGGATTCGTGGACCTTGGCGCCTAACCGGCTCTTCGCATCCGGGCCCCGAAGGCTCCGTCGATGCCGTCGCGCGGTGGGAGTGTGGCATAGAATCCTTCAGGCGTGACGAGCTCCTCCGGCACGAACGCGCTAGCCGATTCGAGTTCAAATTCTTCATGGCGACCTAGAAAAGCGTCAACTCTGTTTGCGTTCTCCTCAGGCTCCAGCGTACACGTTCCGTAGACCAGAATGCCGCCGGGTGCCACCAGCCGCGAGCCGGCCTCTAGAATCTCGTCCTGAAGCTTCACAAGCTCGCCGAGATCCTCGGGGCTTCGCCGCCATCGCAGATCCGCCCTTTTCGCAAGCACGCCTAGACCCGAGCAGGGGGCATCGACCAGCACTCTGTCGGCCAACCGGTCGCCGGCGTTGATCGTGCGCGCATCGGCGAAGTGAGGCTCGACAATGTCGTAGCCCTGCTGCTTCGCACCCCGCTCGACGAGCCGAAGCCGCCCCTCATGGACGTCGACCGCGAGAACCCGACCCGCGTTCGTCATTCGATGCGCCGCGTAGAATGCTTTTCCGCCCGGCGCCGAACATAGATCCACGATGGTCTCGCCTGGCTGCGGATCCAGCAGGTGAACGAGCAGCGCCGCCCCCTCGTCCTGCACGACGCAGTACCCCTCCTGAAGCAGCCGCGCCTCCAGCAGCGGCTGGACGCTCGTCGTCCGCAGGAAATGTGGAAGGTAGTGCCCTCTCTCCCACTCGACTCCCAATCCGTCCAACCTTTCAAGAAACGACTCGAGTGCAATTTTGTCGGTGTTCACCCGGATGCCGTAGACCGGCCGCTCGTTGTTCCACACGAGGAGAGCCTCCGTTTCCTCCATCCCGTAGCGCTCCAGCCATCGCCGAACGATCCACGTAGGGTGCGAATGGAGAATCGCCAGATCATCCGCCGCATCGCCCGTCTCCGGCCGCGGTAGCTCCTCTAGGTCACGGACGATGCTGCGAAGCACTCCATTTACCAGACCGCCCGCCCCCGTGCGAATCCGCCGTTTCGCCAGTTCAACGGCCTCGCTCACAGCCGCATACGCCGGCGTACGGAGGTACAGGATGTCGTACAGCCCGAGTCGCATTATCTGCTTGAGCAGCGGCTCGAGGGAGTCGAATGGGCCGCGATAGTAGTGGCTCAGGATGAAATCGAGCCTACGGCGCCAGCGCGTGACACCGGCCACGTAGTCCATGCTCTGTCGCGCATCCCTCGCACCGAAATCGGCCGGCTCACCTCCCTCAAGTCCGATATACGCACCCTCCTCCTCGATTCGATGGAGCCGTCGGAGAGCCTCCTCACGCGCTTTCGATGCACCGTCTTCCGTCATACCGCCGTCTCGTTCTATATTACCTGGCGTCCGCGTCGAATTCGCGTAGCGGATCGATCGGCTCGGCATGACCCGCCGGATGGGCTTCCTGATGATGTGCAGGCTCAAGATGCGCGGTGACGTACACCTCGTCGTCCGGAAAGAGTTCGACGACTCGATCCTCCACCAAGTGGGCTCGGTCGTGCGCTTCGGTAATGGTCATGTCTTCCGGAAACAACAGATGATATTCTATCCATAACTGGTCGTGTACCCGTCGATGCCGAACCTGATGATAGTTCTTGATGACGTCGGTGTCGCGCGCCTCGCGAAGCACGGCGATGATTGCACTCGTATAGCCCTCGTCGGCCTTCTCCATCAACCCGGCAATCGACTGTCGAAGAAGAGAAACGCCCATCCACAGAATGTTCAAGGCCACGAGGATTGCGACTGTCGGGTCCAACCACAGGATGTCGGTAATTCGCACGAGTCCGATCCCAACAATCACCCCGAGGCTCGTCCACATGTCCGTCAGCACGTGCCGGCCGTTCGATTCAAGGACGAGATTGTTGTACTTCTTCCCCGTGCGGATTAGATATAGGCCGAGTCCGAGATTGACGAGCGCGAGTCCGGCAATGATGCCGAGTCCGAGATCGAGCCGTGTCAGCTCCGGTCCCGTCATGAAGTCGTCGACGGCCGTGTAGAGAATCGACGCCGCCGCGATCAGAATGAGGACGCCTTCAAAACCGGTGGAGAAATAGGCGATCTTGCCGTGGCCGTAGGGATGACCTGTGTCGGGCGGCTGGATCGAGTACCACAGGCTGAAGCCCACGAAGGCCGTGGCCAGGAGGTGCACCACGGACTCCATCGCGTCGGAGAAGATGGCGGTGCTGTCAGTTAGGAAGTAGGCGGCGAGCTTCCCAGCCAGCATCACGAACGCGACGGCGATGCTTACAGCCACCGCCACGCGTCGCGGATCTCCGAATCGCGAGTGCGGACGCGCCGAGTGAACCGGATTCGAGGAGTAAGTATGCGGTTTGGATCGAGGCATCGGATCTCGAGATTACCGGGTGCGATCCAACGATACAGCGTCCCGCGTGCTCCAAGGAGGAGAAGCGATCTCTGCTATTATTTCGAGAATTAGGAGGTCTAATGGTTGGACTGGACCATATCGGAATCGCAATCCGCGACATCGCGTCCGTCCTCAAGGTGCTCGAGGATGTGCTAGGGATTCGTCCCTACAAGTCGGAGGACGTCGAGGCGGACCATGTCCGGACGCATTTTCTGCGCGGTGGGACCGCTAAACTCGAACTGCTCGAGAGCCTGGACGAATCCTCTCCGATCGCGCGATTCCTCGAAAAACGCGGAGAGGGCCTGCATCATCTAGCCTTCGAGGTGGAGGATATTGGAGCAGCCCATCGGCGGATCGACGATCTCGGCTATCGGATCATCGATGCGGCACCCCGCGACGGGGCGGACGGCAAACGCATCTTTTTTCTGCATCCGAAAGACACCGCCGGAATCCTGTTCGAATTCTGCCAGTCTATTCGGCCCGTACGGCGTCCGGCCGGGACCGCGGAGGGGCTGCGACTCAGCAAAGCGGGAGCCGAACATCTTTCTCGCCTCGTGTATTTGCATCCGGCCGAGTCGAATGATCCCCGCGACGACCTCATACGCAGGTTTGAACAGTGCTTCTCTGTACGCTGCGTTGAACTTCCGGGTGATGCTGACCTCGCTGCTCTTCGGAACGTCCTCGGCGACCGGCCCATGCACCTACTTGCCGTAGGTCGGACAGCACGGGATGCCCTGCGATATGCGCAGCGCGCAAGCACAAGCGTGTCCTCACTCATCCTGCACCATCCGGAAGTCGATGCGGAGGCCGTCGGTGTCGAGGAGCAGAGCGTTGTCCCGGAGTTTCCGATCCTGATCATCGCGCGTGACGACCGCGAGTTGGAGGTCGCCCTGAAGCTTCGAACGGTACTGCATACATGCAGGCTGGCCGTCTTGCCGGCCGACGAGCCGGCCACCGTGGCGCGGCTCATCGAGCGACATGCGGAGTCGGCTCCGGATCGGTAACCAATTCCGGACCGATAACCAATCCCGACCGATCAGGCCGGCGTAGCTAGGTTATAGGCCCGCCGCCCCGAAATACTCCGCGAGCAGCCGCTCGAGCTCCTCCGTGCCGTAGGCGGGTGGAAACACGGCGACGCCCCGAAGTCCCTGAGCGGCAACCCACTCGAATTTACGCTCGAGGCTTTCCGCATCCTCAAACCACCCCTGTCGCCATCCTGCCGAGTCCTCATAGGCGTAGTAGGGAGATCCACTCTCCGGATCCCGCTCGAGCCCGTGTCGTCGAATGGCGTCCCTCGCGGACGGCGGCGATTCCAGCAGATAGGTCGTATCCACAGGTGCATAGCTGATGGTCCGCCCGGAACCGCGCGTACGTGCGCCTGGCTCGGGCGATTCGGCCGGCCACTCGTATCCGTAGAACGGGACGGAGATCACGATCTTCGAGGCGGGCACGCCGAGGTCACGCAACCGGCGTACCACCGCATTCCAATTCCGATCACCCCATCCTTCGAGCCCGGCCACGGGCCCGGTGCGATCCTCCGTCCTACCGTGCAAATCGTAGCCCTGCACCACCACGTAGTCGGCCGCATCGGCGATCCGCGCCTCATCAAAAACGTCGCTCTGATCGTATGCCAGCAGGTAGAGAGAAAGCACCAGATCGGGCCGGATCGATGCCATCTCATCTTTCAGACGCCCGACGAATTCGGCGAAATTGGACCGAATGCGATCCGGAACTGGCTGGTAAATTTCGAAATCGAGTTGGAGCCCACCGGCAGCAGGACTGTCCCGCAGCAAGGCCAGGAGCGTCTCCATGAGCCGTGCTGAAGACTGCGGAGTGTCGAATAATTGCTCGTACCCGCTCTGACTGAAAAGCGTCACGACCGGCGTTACACGGACGCCGGCATTCGAGAGCTCACTCTGCAGGTCGTACCATCGATCGGGCCAGCCGTTACGCGCTGAGATGCTCCCGGATGAGTCCACCTCAATGGAGAAGAAGTAGATTTCGTCATAAACGGAGCGATCGTATGTCTCCCAAGCGTTCTGAAGCCACCAGGGATGATATCCGGCTACGTGGGCCGCCGTCTCCGAGGGCGGCGGCTCCACGGGCGCGGTCACCTCTTCCGTCGTCCCACATGCCGCCAGGAGCACGGCCGAAAGTATGAGGATCGCCGCGGATAGACGGCTGCTTTGCTGTTGATCGGTGAGATCGTGCGGTAGCATGGCTCGAGTTCGTTAGTGTCGTGCGTAAGTAATCGAGCGAGAAGCTTAGTGACCGTAAAAAGGTTGCTATCCGCGGCTCCCGAACGGGCGAACAATCCCCTTGAACCGCTCGTTGAGATCGAGCCTGTGAACACGATCGTGCACATGAACCCTACGCTCCAAAAAAAGCTGAGCAATCTCCCGCGCAAGTCCGGCGTCTATCAGCACAAGGACGCCGAAGGTGAGGTGCTCTACGTCGGCAAAGCAAAAAACTTGCGCAGCCGCGTGCGTTCGTACTTTCACGAGAGCCGGCCGCGGGACGGTCGCCTCGAGGTGATGGCCCGCAAGATCGCTGACGTGGAGGTGATCGTCACCGACACGGAAGCGGAGGCGCTGATTCTCGAGAACAATCTCATCAAGAAGCTCAAGCCCCGCTATAATGTGAACCTGCGGGATGACAAGAGCTATCCGTTCATCTGTATAAAGAACGAGCGGTTTCCGAGAGTCTTCCCAACGCGTAACGCGAAGAAGGACGGTTCGACGTACATCGGTCCGTATACGGACGTGAAGAACATGAAGCTGATGCTTCGCACGATCCGCTCGATTTTCAAGCTGCGCACCTGCAACCTCAATCTTTCGCAGGAGGCCATCGACGCGGGTAAGTACGAGCCGTGCCTCGAGTATCATATCAAGAAATGCGCCGCGCCGTGCGTCGGCTATCAGTCCGAAGAGGATTATAACCGCACGATCGAGCAGGTCGAGAAGTTGCTGAACGGGCACACGAAGGAGCTGATCGACCTGCTCCGCGACGAAATGGAGCGCCTCTCTGAGGAAACGAAGTTCGAGGAAGCGGCAAATCTGAGGGATCGCATCCGCGCTCTCGAGAAGTATTCGCGCAAGCAGAAGGTCGTCAGTCGCGACGAAGTTGACCGAGACCTGTTCGCGCTCCGGGCGGATCGAGACGACAACGTGGCGTGCGGCGTCATCTTCAAGGTGCGCGAAGGGAAAGTCATCGGCCGGCAACACAAGTACCTGCGCCCGATCGACGGTCTTGAAGAGACGGAGCTGATGCAGCGGCTCCTGGAGGACTACTACACGGAGACGTCGTTCTTTCCGGAGGAGGTGCTTCTTGATCAGGACGTCGCCGAGCCGTCGGCGCTGCTCGAACTCCTTGCCCGCGAGCGCGGCAAGAAGGTGCGCATCAGGGTACCGAAACGTGGGCCCAAGGCGAGTCTCATGCGGATGGTTGGGACGAACGCCGACATGCTCCTCGAAGAGTGGAAGATCCAGAAGCAGAAGCGCGGCGAGGATCGCATTCCGCATGCCGTCAAGCAGCTCCAGGAGGATCTGCGACTGGATCACCTGCCGCGGCACATCGAATGCTTTGACGTCTCTCACCTCGCGGGCACCGGCACGGTCGCCTCCTGCGTCGTCTTTTCGGACGGACGACCGCAGAAGAGCGCGTATCGACACTACAAAATCCGATCGACGGATTCGGGCAGACCGGATGATTATCTCGCGATGCGCGAAGTGGTGTCGCGGCGATACCGTAAGATTTTGGACGATGACGGACCGTGGCCGGACCTCGTAGTCATCGACGGCGGAAAGGGACAGCTTTCTGCCGCCGCCGAGGCGCTACGAGCCATCGGCGCATACGGCAAGTTTCCGTTCATTGGACTGGCCAAAAGGCTCGAAGAGGTCTTTTTTCCGGGCGATACCGATCCGGTCTATATCGCCAAGGCAAGTACGTCCCTGCAGCTACTCCAGCGAACGCGAAACGAGGCGCACCGCTTTGCGATTTCCCTCCAGCGAAAGCAGCGAACGAAGAGCACGCTGCAGACGGAGCTGCGAAAAATCGAGGGCGTCGGAAAGAAGACCGCGCAGAAGCTCATTACGGAGTTCGGCTCGGTTAAACAGGTAAGGTCGGCCTCCGAGGACGCCCTGCGCAACGTGGTCGGCCCGGCGCTTGCGGGGAGGATTGCGAAGTTCTTCGCCGAGAGCTCCGAGGCGGCATCGTCGGAGAACGGCGAACCGGGTTCCGGGAGTGAGATTCAGTCGCAGCCGTCGTAACGCCTTCGTTGTTCGGATGCATTTCGGAAAGGTGCTCGTTAGATTCTGCCTCCCAGCGATCTATGCACCGAGCCGAAACACGACATGCTCAACTACATCTGGGGCGGGCTCATTATTTCCGCGCTGGTCTTCGCCCTCTACGGCGACATACGCGACATCAGCGAGGATAGCTATCGAAATGAACAGCCCCTTCCACTTCAGCTAGAGTATCCCGAAGGATACCAGCCTGGTACCCGCCGGGTGCCGGTCAACATCCGGATCGACCCGCAGGAATACCGGGAGTTCTACGACGTCGAGGAACCTCCGGACTCCGTCTACAGCGGCTACGTCGTCCGCACAGAACGAGGGTCACAGGTTCGATTTAGCGGCGATGCGGAGATCCCGGCACCGCTGAATCGCATCCAGGAATACTCCGCATCCGCTGACGACGAGCTGCAGGGTACTCTTGGAGAGGAGCGGCTGATGGCCGATTCGACGCTGGCTATGACGTCCGTCCTCTTTAATCCGGTCCGCTTCCCGCGCCTGGACGACATCACCGAAGCGGCTTTCGATTTCGCAGAGACGGCTGCCGAACTCGCGCTGGGACTGATCGGCGTGCTGGCCCTTTTTCTCGGCCTGCTTCAAATCGCGGAGGCGGGCGGACTTATCCACCAGCTCGTACGCGTGACGCAGCCGCTTTTCCGCCCGTTTTTCCCGGAGATTCCAGATGGGCATCCGGCGCTCGGAATGATCGTGTTGAATCTTACCGCCAACGTTCTCGGACTTGGCAATGCCGCCACTCCCCTCGGGATCAAGGCCATGGAGGAGCTCCAGGAACTGAATCCGACCAAGGAGACGGCCACCAACTCCATGGTGATGCTGCTGGCGATGAATACGGCCAGCGTGCAGCTCGTGCCGCCAACCCTGCTGGTCGCGGTGATGGGACTTCAGGTCAATGAGCTAATCCTGCCCATCATTTTGGTTACGGGCTGTTCTCTGATCATCGCTGTCACGTCCGCAAAATTTTTCCAGCGACTGCCGGGATTTCGGTCGTCCGATCCAAACCTGACGGCCGCATCGACGGAGACGGCCACATCCGCCGAGTCCACCGACTCGGCTGAGTCCACCGATGATTCCTCACCCACCAGTCCAGACGCATAACATGGAGATCTTTCGCACTTTTATCGACTATTTCGCGGTCTTCATCCTTCCGGCACTGATCGTCGGGCTGCCGCTCTACGGCCTGATTCGTGGCGTGAAGGTCTACGAGGAGTTCGTGGAAGGAGCAAAGGACGGGTTCAAGGTCGCCGTGATGATCATCCCTTATCTCGTCGCCATCCTCTTTGCCATCGGGATGTTTCGGGCCTCCGGCGCCATGGACTTTTTGGTTGAATTGCTGCGGCCGCTTCTCGGCATGATCGGCTTTCCGCCTGAGGTCCTGCCCATGGCGATCATCCGGCCGCTGACCGGCTCGGGATCGGCGGCCATCGTGGCCGACATGATCGAACAGTTCGGCGAGGACTCCGTCCTCGTCAAAATCGCGGGGACGATGTTCGGCTCCACCGAAACGACCTTCTACGTCGTCGCCGTCTACTTCGGCGCCGTCAATATCAAGAAAACGCGGCACGCCGTTCCGGCCGGACTCACGGCGGATATCGCCGCTATGATCCTTGCCGTGTACGTAGTGCAGCTGATCTTCGGATTCGTTGCCACCTAGGGTCGCAAAAAAGGGCGGCTCCCAGCGGGGCCGCCCTCTTGTTTGTTCCGTAGATCGACCGGCCAGGTGCGGACCTAGACGGCAATTACGCTGTTCTCGCCGTAATATGGATTGGCGGCGTATCCATCCGCCTCCTCATCGTTTCTCCACTCCCGTTCATCGACGAAGTACCGAAACTGGTATTCGTTACCGGGCTTCAGAGAAATGGACTTCTTCCATACGCCGCTTTTCTTGTCAAGCTTCATTTTGTCCTTTTCGGGATTCCACTCGTTGAAGTCACCTACGACAGCCACCTTCTCAGAAGCGGCCTCGGAGGGCAATTCAAAGGTCACGCGAACGGATCGACCTTTCGGACTAGCTTTCTTCTCAATCATCTTTCACACCTCTGTAGCCTCGTTGCTGATATTTCGCCGGACTGGCCGCAGCCATAGTCTCGGTTGAAGAGCGGGACGCGACCCGTTAACATAAGAAACGGCAAACTACGGCATCCTCCCTACTGCGGCAGATTACGTTACGGTGAAAATTTACGAAAGCGGTTCTAATTCTTGGACTTAGCAGCAGCCGCGGACGCCCCCGCCGGTACCGGTTGCCCATCCAGAAAAAAGCTACTGTACGACGGTCTGCTTCACGGCTACCAGCCGATCCGTTTGAAGACTCGGATCATCATAATAGACGAATGCCAGAAGCTGACTCTCAGACTGTGGCATCGTGCGTTGGACAGCCCGCCGGTCACGTGACACATACCGGTACTCATACTGTCCCTGCTTAAGTAGCAGTTCTCCTTCGTAGCGGTTGCGTTCGGGCACCCATTCAAGCTGGTTCGAAGAATCATAGCGCCAACCGTTGAAGCTGCCCGTAACGAGTACCTCGCCTGCCAACCGGCGCTCTTCCGGCGGAACGAATGCAAATCGGGTGAGCACGTACTCGGATCGTACGTCCCCCTCGCCGACCGAAACGACCGAGGAGATGATCGACTGACCGTTCAGCGGTACGGCGAGACCGCTTCCTCCGAAGGCTGCGTAGTCGGGCTCAAGCTCGACGTGGTACGGGCTAGTGGAAAAATCGGCCGACACGATCTGATTCGAAGCACGCAAGTTCGATAGATCGAGATAGTACGGCGACGCCTCAGGCTCAAACGACGTTTCCGGTTCGAGGAAGAACTGCATGGACGGCGCATTCATCAGCGACGGCCGATCCGAACAGCGAGCGAGGTCGAAACGACCGTTGCGCGCGAAGCACACGTTGTAGTCAAAGACGTCGCCCTCCGTGCCCGGCGCCGGCCGAAACTCCGCGATGGGTTGAATGAACGGATAGCCGTAGTCGCCCACCAGAACTCGATCCGTTACGAACTGAAGCGACGTTGACTGCTCCGTGAGAAAGAAAGCTCGCTCGAATAAGACCTCCTCTTCATCGCCCTGCTCCGTGACGCGAACGATGTAGTTTCCGCTAATTAGAAACTCGATGTCCTCGTTGGGAAATTGATAGGAGTAGTGTACGTACGGCACCTGCGTACCGGTCGAGATCTCGTAATCGAGCACGTTGTCGTGCTGATATGATTCCAGAAATTGGCTCGCCGTCAGGTCGCGGCGCCAGATACGGTCGGCATGGTAGAAATAGACGGACAGCGGCCGACCCTGGTCGGCCATGATGTCGAACTCAAGAGTTAGACGGTCCGTAGACTTCAGGTCGACAATTGGAAGATAGTGCTCCGCACCTTCTCGGTAGAGCTGCACGGATCGCACCGTGTTCTCGGCAGCGGCGAGATCCATCTCGACATAGCTCGGAGCGCCTGACGATGCTCGGGGTCCGGCGCTACGCTCATCTTCTCCCGTCTCGTTGGAAGAAGCACATCCTGTCACCAGGGCGATCGCCAGGAAAAACCCGATTATTTTCTGTACTGAATCCATAATCCCTCTGCTGCTACGTCTCGCATCGCGGGAGGCCCTTTCGCCGCTCGTCGTCGAAATGCCGCCTGGCCGGCACGGCCCGCTATCTGTTCGAATTCGCGCTCCGCGGTCCACTCGACTCTCTTCCGTAAATCCTCATGCACGGCTGCCTCATTGAAGGCCCCTACGGCGGCGTACGCAAGCGCAGCACTGTCGGCATAAGCCGATGCATCCTCCAGTCTCTTGCTGCGGTACGCGAGGTGCGCTAGCCACACGAGGCGGCGCCGCACAAGCTCACCTCCAAGTACCGGCACTGAACCCTTCAGGTCGGCACGAGACGTTGTACGCATCAAGGCAAATGCCTGTTCGTAACGTTCCTCCCTCACGTGGCGCAGGGCCGCAAGCGCATGGAGGGCATCCGGGCTCTGCAGCGAATCAGAAATAGCTGCGCGGCGAAGCAGCACACGGCTTCTCGATTCGTGGGCATGAGAGGGTAGCCGCGAAAGCGCGGCATCATATAGCAAGCGGGCTTCGGCATAGTCGCCGACGAGCGCACGTGCATCCCCGACGTACATGTACAACGGTGCCGATAGCGTGTCCAGCATAGTCGTGTCCATCCGCGCAAGAACGGACCTGCCGTCCCGCCGGTCAATGCGGAGGCCGGACCACATCTCGAGAGCGGGAAGGTAATCTGGGCGATATCTGAGCGCATCCTGGACTTCGTCCTCGGCACGCAGCGTGTCGCCGCGTAGCAGCGCGGATCTCGCTCGCTCTACTGCGCGCCGATGAGGCGGGACGTAGTGCGGACAGTCCTTCTCGAACAACGATGGCATCGCAAATCGAGCACTGACCAGATCATGCGCCGATGGGCTGACCGCCGGCAGATCTACCACGAAGGCACTCCACTCCCGTGCCAGCTCCTCGGCCGACTTACCGTAGACCGAATCGAAATCGGCCCACGCGTACGCACGCTTGAACCGCTCGATACCGTACGTTTCGATCAAGAACTGGACAAATGATCCCATGGCCGTGTACGAGACGGCGCCGCGGTCCGTCCAGAAGCCCAGCGGCGAAAGTCGCGCTGCGATCGCTTGGGAGAGGTCACGCGAGCGTGCAAGTGCCTCCAGGGCACTTCCGTCCGATAGTATGGCCGCCGAAACCTGCTCTCGGGGCGTCGGCCCACCGTCCGGCGGTTCCAATGCGACGGCCACTCCCTCCACCAGACCCACCGAAATCGACGCATTTAGCAAAGGAAGCCCGAATTCCCTCGAGAACACGTGAGCCAGCTCGTGTGTGAAAACCTGGCCATATCTCGCATATAATACGTGCGTCTGAGGTCGCCGCAGCCAAACCGGCGCGACGTTCGTGCGACGTGCACCCGTCAGGCGGGCTTTCGTGTCCGGATCCGGATAAATATAGCTCTGTATCCGGCTGCCAATCACGACGTGGAGCCGCTGTTCCAGCATGTCGTAGCGGAACTCGTGATCCTCTGCGATCAGATCGAGTTCATCCGCTGTCAAATAATCGGGATCGTAGTAGATATCGAAATGGGACGTGTGCCGTACCGCACCCAATTCGTCCTGTAATTTCTCTGCCGTAGTAATCATGCCGAGATCCGCCGCGAACGCATAACAGCAGGCGATCATCACGCCCAAGAACGCCGACGGATGGACGGGTATTCTCCCGCTCAGATATCCGCTCACCGATAAGAAGAATCCTGCCCAGATAAGCGTCAGCGCACGAAAGCTGAACAGGCCCGGCCGCACGGCCAATTGATCCTCATACACCGGTCCAAGAAGCCCACCGAAGACATGATTGTAGGTGTAGAACTGGGGGTGAAATCCGATGTCATAGATGGGTGGAATGAGAATCAGCAAAATGCCGACGAGCGAAAAGAGTAAGATCGGCCGGCGGGCATTCAGCGCATGCAGGAGTGCCATCAGTCCAACGGCAAACGGAACCGTGAGAACCGGAAACAGCAGGTAGAACATCAGCCCCTGCGCATACCCACAGTTAGGCCTCCACAGCAGCGATGCCGTGAGAAGAACCAGCGGAACGAGCAACGCGGCCTCTTCGAGTAGAAGTGTACGGCGAACGCCGTAATCCGCTCGGAGCAGCGAGCGGGTGGAGACGCCGGCCCCGAAAAACGCCACGGTAGCGACTACGGCAGAGGATTCCGCGTGGAGAATCGATAACAGGGGGACGATCCACAGAAGTACACTGACCGCACCATACACAGCCAGCAGACGTCGGTATGCGAGCGGAAGATTCCTCACCGTCTGCTACCTGGAAAAAATGACCTGCCGTAGTTTGATCAGATGATCAGAACCGAAATACCAACGGAGAACACTTCCTTGATCTGCAGCACGTCTCCGATATCGCGGTCGTACAGCGTCACGAGCTCGAAATCTGCGCTCAGCCACGAATTCACCTTCATCACGACGAGATTCTCCCACAACATATCAGGAAGTTCCTCTTCGTTAAAGGCGGCAAATAAACCTAGAGACGTCTTATATCTTACGTTTCGGAAAATTTCACGGTCGACTTCCGTCAGCGATTCCGCGCCCAGCTGAAATCGCACGGCCTGCGAGTTCGCCAGGCCGTACACTGGACGATAATAGTGGAGCATCACGACCGTCTCTTTCGCGGCTACACCGAGGCGCTGCTTGAATCCCCAATCGGCCGTATAAGAGAATCCGAGCGACTGTGTAAAGGTAGCCGGCGCGAATATATCCGAAACCTTCACCGGCGGCGTTCGGCCGTCTTCGAAGGGATTGTTATCGTAGGAATAGCCGGGAGCGAACTGCGTCCGCAGGGCCGCGGCGGCGGTCGGGTTGAATTTCCGGAAGAGGCCGTTCCCACGGTAACTCACCTGTGCTTTCAGTCGAATCAGATCCTCCGCCTTTCGGATGTCCAGCGTGTCCTGCCTAACGACGCCGATCGCAAGACGGCTTTCATAGATCTGCAGCCAGTTTGCGGAGGTTCGCTTGAACGTCCCGTCGACGAGACTGGTCGCCGACAGCGAGCTTACGCCTCCTTCCGTCCAGTTTCGGTAACCCGCCTGCGCGGCATTCAGCTTGCCCGCCAATTCGTTCTCCCAGTAGGGGAACTGAACCGTATCTGGATCCTGGGCTGAAGCAGATGTCGGTAGAAAATAAAGTGGGAGAAGGAGTGCAGCGGCCGATAGAGCCCGTCCTACTACTGCTTGTAATGTATTCGTCACTCTCGATAGAAAATATATCACGCATTTCGGCCGTACATACGAAAGGCTACGCCGTGATCAGCATAGCCCTTCGACGCGAACCAGATA